>JBBQPO010000319.1:0-6346 GCA_038217285.1 Chthonomonadales bacterium | reverse complement strand
AGACCGGAATATTCCGGCTGGCTCGTTTTCCCGCCTCCGCCGCACGGTTACGGGCGCGTCGCCGCTTTAAGCGCGACGGTAAAATCGTAGACTCGGCCGGAAAGCTCGCTGTCATCCCGATATTTATGGATCAGATTGACCAGGGCGCTGCCGACCACGACGCCGTCCGCGAAGGCACAGATATGCCGCACATGTTCGGGAGTAGACACCCCGAAACCGACGCAGACCGGGGCGGTCGTGTGCGCTTTAATGCGGCCCACGACGTCGGTAAGTTCGGCAGGAATGTCCTGCCGCGCGCCTGTAACTCCCGTGCGGGAGACGCAGTAGACGAAGCCTGTGGAGAGCTGCGAGACGACCTCGATCCGCACGGCGGTGCTCGTCGGGGCCAGCAGAAAGACGGTGTCGAGGCCATTCGCCACCGAGATACACTTCCAGTCGGCGGCCTCTTCCGGCGTCAGGTCGGTCACGATATGCGCATCAGCGCCTTTCGCCTTCGCGTCCCGCGCATATCTCTCCAGGCCGTAGTAGCGGATCGGGTTGAAATAGGTCATGAGAATGAGGGGCAGGGTGGGGCAGGCCGCGCGGATATCGGCGACGATGTCGAGGGCCTTCGCGGTCGTCATGCCGCCTTCGAGGGCGCGCTGTGACGAGGCCTGAATGCTCGGCCCGTCCGCCAGGGGGTCGCTGAATGGCAGCCCGAGTTCGACGGCATCGGCGCCCGCGTCCGCCAGGGCTTTGACGACCTGTACGGTTCGTGCCACGTCCGGATCTCCTGCCATCACAAAACAGATCAGCGCCTTCTCGTTCCGCGCGCGCAGCGCTGCAAACCGCTCCTCCAGACGACTCACTTTTTATCCCTCCCGGAAGTTTCAGAGACACAGAGAACGCAGGCAGACAAAACGATTTTCACGTCTGTCTGCCTGCGCCCCGGCTGCCTGTTGTCTGTATTATACTCTAACTCGGGGGTGTTAGGCGAAAACCGGCTTGATGACCTTGCCGCCGTTTTCGGTGAGGCGTTGGAAGCGCCCATTATAGAGATAGGTCAACGCCATATCGTTGAGGCCCATCGCGTGCAGGATCGTGGCATGCAGATCCCGGATATGGTAGGGATCGGTACCGGCCTTGTACCCGACTTCATCCGACGCCCCGACCACTGTCCCGCCTTTGACGCCGCCGCCGGCCATCCAGACCGTCTGCACACCGGGGTTGTGATCGCGCCCGCTGCCGCCCTGGGTAATCGGCATGCGGCCGAACTCACCGCCCCACACGACGAGCGTGCTGTCCAGCAGTCCACGCCGCTTCAGGTCTTTCAGCAGGCCCGCAATCGGCTTGTCGGTATCCCCGGCATGTTTGCCGTGATTGCCGACGATGTCGCCGTGGGCGTCCCAGGTGTCGTCGCCGTGTCCGCCGCCGCTATAGATCTGTATGAAGCGGACTCCCCGCTCGACCAGTCGCCGTGCCATCAGGCATTTGCGTCCAAACTTCTCGGTGCGGGCGTTATCCAACCCGTAAAGAGCCTTCGTTTCTGCGGTTTCCTTGGAGATGTCTACGACCTCTGGAGCATGGGCCTGCATACGGTAGGCCAGTTCGTAGGCGCCGATACGCGCCTCCAGCTCGCTGTCGCCGGGGTTGTTGTGCAGGTGCTCCTCGTTCATCTTCGCCAGAAGATCGAGGCTGCTGCGCTGTTCGGCGGCGGAGATGCCCTCGCCGGGGCTGAGGTCGAGAATGGGCGTGCCGGAGGCGCGGAAGAGTGTGCCCTGATAGGTCGCGGGCATAAAGCCCGACGACCAGTTCGGCGCGCCGCCGATGGGACCGCCTCGGTGATCGGTCATTACGACGAAGCCCGGCAGATCCTGGTTCTCCGTTCCAAGGCCGTAGGTCACCCAGGAACCGACCGACGGATGGCCCTGCAGAATGGAGCCGGTATTCATCTCGAACAGAGCAGGGGCATGGTTATTGCTGTCGCCGTAGATCGAACGGAGGAAACATATATCGTCCACGCACTGTCCAACATTCGGGTAGAGGTCCGAGACTTCGATCCCTGACTTTCCGTACTTCT
This sequence comes from Chthonomonadales bacterium, assembly GCA_038217285.1. GTDB lineage: Bacteria > Armatimonadota > Chthonomonadetes > Chthonomonadales > Chthonomonadaceae > JANXLO01. The sequence goes on along the minus strand of JBBQPO010000319.1, from coordinate 4,287 downwards.
GGAATTTGTAGGGGCTGCGCATCAGGGGCGCATGGGCGTCGCCGCCAAAGGTTTTTACTTCGCCGACGTTCTGGAGCGCCGTGCTCATGGACTTGCCGTGATACTTGTCCAGATCGGGCTTTGGGTCGAAGGTATCGACCTGACTCGGCCCGCCGTACATGAACAGGAAGATGACCGATTTCGCTTTCGTCGGGAACATCGGGGCCTTCGGGCTCAGCGGGTTGTAGCGGCCTTTGGGCCCGGCCTTTGTGTCCGCGATGGCTTCCTGCGCGAGCATGAAACTGAGCGCCAGACTGCCGAAACCCGTGCCCGCCCGCGTCAGAAACTCGCGTCGGGAGAGCGCGGGCCGAAAGTGGCCTTCACCGCGAATGATCTTCTCGAATTCTTGTGCCATGGATCGGTTATCCTTGCAGGGTGCGCGTAAAATCGTAGGAGCTTCCCGGCTGTTGTCGCCCAGTGCGGCGTTCGGGAAATTCTCTCTCCTCTCAGTTGGACAAGAGTGCGATACCGGTGTTTCGTAAAAATCTGAAGATGGTTTCTGGGATTGCGCCGTAAATGATCCTTCGGTATTCGAAATCGCAGGGTACAATGTTCGGTATGAACAGCTTTTTAGCCAGGAGTGAAGCAAGGTCATGAAAGCAGTCGGGGTCCACAAAAAGCTGTTGGCCGTCTTTCTGGCAACGGTAACCGTCCTGGCTTTCATGGGGGTATTCATCCATCTGTCGCTCCAGGATCGGGAAGCGTATCGATGGGTCATGCATACCTATCAGGTACAGACCCGGTTGAAGTCTGCTCTGCTGGACATCGAGAGCGGGCAAGATGCCCACGAAGACTATTTGCTCAATCATAATGGCGGCGCGCCCGCCGCCTTTAGCGCGGCCTTTCGACAGGCCACTGTTGACATGGATGCCCTGAAAAATCTGGTGGCCGACAATCCCCAACAGACCGCCCGTCTGTATTCGCTGTGGCGGGATATGATCGCGTATCAGGCTGTTCTGGAGGTATCCGGTCGAGGCGGCGCGCTATCGGCAAGGACCGCGCCTGTTTTTGTGCAGGAGTTCCGCCTGTTGGAGAACGTTCATCGCTCTGCCGACCGCATGAAGCAGGCGGAACAGGATCTGCTGGAACAGCGCACGCGCGCCAATCGCTGGTCGCAGCGACGGGTCAATATCGCCTTCGTCTGTTTTCTCGTCGCCGTCAGTCTGTTGCTTATGGCCCTGTTTGTCGCTGTTCGGCAGGATCTATTGCAGCAGCGAGAGACGGAACGCCTGCGCCATGCAGCGGACCAGAAGGTCGTCAATATCCTGGAAAATATCTCCGATGCCTTTTTCGCGCTGAACCGGGAATGGGTCGTGACCTACATGAACGGACAGGCCGAGCACATGCTCGAAAAATCGCGGGCAGAGCTGATGGGGAAGAATCTCTGGACCGTCTATCCGGAGGCCATCGACCAAGAGTTTGGACTCCAGTACCGTCGCGCCATACAGGAGCAAGCCACGGTACGCTTCGAGTCCTTCGATCCGACACGTTCGTGCTGGTTTGAGTTACGGGCGTATCCGAACGACGACGGCCTCGGTATATTTGTTACAAACATCACCGAACGCAAGAAGGCGGAGGAGGAGCGGGATCATCTGGCGCGCCAGACGCTGCTTCATAGCGCGGCGCAGCGGCGCAACCAGGAACTACAAGATCTCGCCCGCCGCCTGGTCGAGATGCAGGAGGCCGAGCGGGGCCATCTTGCACATGAACTGCATGAGGAGGTCGGTCAGGTTCTGGCCGGACTGAAGCTCTCCCTCGCCAGTATTATGAAGCAGAACGACTCCGCCCGCGAAAGCCAGATTCGGATGTCGCAGGATCTCGTCACAGAACTGATGCGCCAGGTGCGCGCCCTCTCGCTCGACTTGCGCCCAGGCGTCCTCGACGATCTTGGGCTGCTGCCCGCGCTGGAGTGGTACTGCAAGCACTACACCGATCAGACGGAAGTCGTCGTCGATTTTGCGGCTATGGGGCTGGACAAGCGCCTGGACGGCACGGTGGAAACAACGGCCTACCGAATCGTGCAGGAGGCTCTCACCAATGTCGCTCAGCACTCCAGAGGCAAGGCTGTCGAAGTTCGTGTGGTTCTTCAGGACGAACGTTTGATCCTGCAGATTTCTGACCGTGGCCTCGGGCTCTCCTTGCAGAACGCCAACTGTTTCTGCGACCACTCGGGCCTTACCGCAATGCAGGAACGCGCTACGCTCATTGGGGGCACCTTCGAGGTGACTGCGGCGCCCGACCAGGGGATGACCATCGTCGCGGACCTTCCTATCCATCCCGTCTATACGTCCCTGGAGTCCTGATTTTTTCGTCTGCCCGGTAGGGGAGGAGTACGCGCGTTGGCCGAACGTTACAATGTTGCCATACGTGAAATGCCTGCGGAGGAGCGGCCTCGCGAACGTCTGAGCAAGCATGGGCCTGCCTTCTGCGCGACGGCGGAACTTCTCGCTATTCTGATTCGCACCGGTACGACGGAACGCTCCGCGCTGGGCCTCGGCGAACAGCTTTTGAGCCACTTTCAGGGGCTGCGTGGGGTCGCCAACGCCACCATCGAACAGCTCAGCGCGCTCAAAGGGGTGGGGGAAGTCAAAGCCATCCAGATCGCGGCGGCCATAGAGTTGGGCAAACGCCTTGCTGTTCTGAGCGAAGACGAGAAGCCCGTCATCCGCTCCCCACAGGATGTCTCCAATCTGCTTATGCCGGAACTGCGCGATGCCAAAAAAGAACACCTGAAATCGTTGATCCTATCGACGAAAAATCAGGTGCTCAAAATCCATACGGTATCGATCGGTATTCTGGACAGCAGTCTGGTCCATCCCCGCGAAGTCTTCAAAGACGCCATTGCCGCCAGCGCCGCCGCGATCATTGTCGCCCACAACCACCCGAGCGGCGACCCAACTCCCAGCGCCGAAGACCGCCGCATCACGCAACGACTGGCCGAGGCAGGTCAGATTCTCGGCATCGAACTCCTGGACCATGTCATCCTCGGCGACAATCGCTTCGTTTCCCTCAAAGAACGCGGCATCCTGTAGTTTCTGCTGATCCATCGCGCTGCCTGAGATTAGGAATGAGCCGAAGAGTACGCAGATTTTGACCTCACGACGCCACATTGTAGGGGCAGTCTGTTCGATGTCACCATGTAGAACGAGGATTTATGACGAGCGATCTTTCTTCTATGCACGGTTATGAGGAATTTCTACGCGAAGTCAAGGAGCGTATCCAGACCGCACAGGTACGCGCCGCTGCCGCCGTCAGCCGCGAACTGATGGCGCTCTACTGGCAGATCGGGCGGGGCCTATACGAGCAACAGGCGCGGCAAGGGTGGGGTGATGGGTCGCTAAGGCGGCTGGCTTCCGACTTGCAAGCAGCCTTCCCTGGCGTGGAGGGCTTCTCCTACCGCAACCTCTATCGGATGCGCGCCTTCTACCTGGCCTATCCAGACGAGTCCGCCTTTGTGACACAGCCTGTGTCACAAATCCCCTGGGGCCACAATATCGCGATCTTCCAGAAGATAAAGGACGCCGATCTGAGGCTCTGGTACGCAGCGTGGCTGGGCCTGACAGTAGGGGAGGCGAAGGTATGAGTGACGCACTGGGTATCACGCCGACCCTGGAATCCGAGCGCGAGGAGCGCAAAGAGTCCTGGCAGGATAACGGATTGGAAGCCCTCGCCGCCCTCGCCAATACACGCGGGGGTACGCTCTGGATCGGGGTCAAGGACAATGGCGATCCTGTGGAGCCTGACGGCTGGGTCGATGCGGGCGTCGCGGGGAAAATGGAGGCGATCACGAACAAGATCGTTTCCAAACTGGGGGTGCATCCCGCTTCCATCACCATCGAGACGGTGAAGGGGAAGTCGGTTCTAGCGATCCAGATGAACCGCACCCCCGCGCCCGTGGTGCTGAACGGTCACTACTGGCGGCGTGTTGGAAACACATCACGACAGGTTCCCGCCGAAGAGTTGACGCGGTTCCTGCTGGAGCGCACAGGTTCACGGTGGGATGCTCTGCCCTGCGCGGTGGGAATGAATGCGCTGGACACCAAAGCCTTTGAGGACTTCAAGGCGCTGGCCCGCAAGCGTCTCCCCGCCTTGCGCCCGTCCGATGACGTGGTGACGATCCTGAACAACCTGCAACTGCTTGACGGGGAAGGGCGACTGCTTCGCGCTGGCGTGCTGTTGTTCGGCAGGGATCAGGAGGCGCAGCGGCTTTCCCCGACCGCGTTTATCCAGGTGGGCCGCTTCAAGGGC
>JBBQPO010000318.1:0-6398 GCA_038217285.1 Chthonomonadales bacterium | reverse complement strand
AGAAACGGAATGGTGACGGAAGCGAGCGGAGCAGCCTGCGGACGAACCACGGCTATGACCGTGAAACCGGCCAGCATATAGCCTAAGAACATGCTGCCGCAGTCGCCCATGAAAATTTGCGCCGGTGCCGCAAACCGACCGTTGAAATAGAGAAAACCCAGGCAGGACGCCGCCAGCGATGCGCTGAGTAGTCCTACCGTGGGATCGCCGTGCTGAAACGCGTAGAGCGACAGGAGGCTCCCCACGGCAGCCGCTGTGCCTGCGGAGAGGCCGTTCATGTTGTCGAGGAGGTTGAACGCGTTCGTTAGCGCCACCATCCACAGGAGGATCGCAGGCAGCGCAAAAACGTAAAACGCCGAGTTGTGTTCCAACCCCATTCCGATTAAAAATGGAGTGACCGCCATGACCTGCCCGAGCAGTTTGACAAGCGGGTTCAGGGGAACCGCATCGTCGCGCACACCGAGAGCGAACAGGAAAATCCCGCCGACGAAGAGGCCAATCACCTCCGAAGAGTGCGGCGCGTTGCGGAACATGACGCCAGCGCTCACAGTCAAAAAGGTGACGACTATAGCGACGCCTCCGTAGAGAGCCGTCGGCGTCTCATGCCAGCGGTCGGCTTTTGGGTTCGCGACGAGGTGGAAGCGGCGCGCCAGGAGAATCACGGCCTGCGTCAGCGCGGCTGAACCCAAAACCGCGCCCAACCAGAGCATGGTACAGTGAGCAGGAGTAGGTTGCATTTAACGCATTACCTCCGTTTTCTGCCCGGACTTCTCAACCGGCTCGACGGGCGGCTGATCGCGGAAATGGCGAATGACGCGTTCGAGAATGCCGTTGAGATCTACCGTGGGACGATAACCGACCGCCTGATGAATTTTGGTGATGTCGGGAGTCCGGAACTCCATATCCTCAAAATCTTTGCCATAGACCTGCTCGAACGGAACGACGCGAATTTCCGAGGCCGAGTCCGTCATCGCTTTGACGCGCTGGGCCAACTGTAGGATCGTCACCTCTTCGCCGTTGCCCACGTTGAACACTTCGCCTATGGCGGAGGGGCAGGCCATCAGATCGGTGATGGCGCGTACGGCATCGCCGACGTAGGTGAAAGAACGCGACTGGCTGCCGTCCCCATAGACCGTGATGGGCTCGCCCTTGAGCGCGGACTGTACGAACCGTGGCACGACCATGCCGTACTGCCCGGTCTGGCGCGGCCCGACGGTATTGAAAAAGCGGGTGACCACGACGGGCAGGCCACGCTCCCGATGATAGGCCAGCGCGAAAAACTCATCGATCGCTTTTGCAGCGGCATAGCTCCAGCGACCGACCGTCGTCGGCCCGTAGATGCGTTCATCGGTTTCGCGAAGAGGCCGGTTTACTTTATGACGGCCATAGACTTCCGACGTCGAAGCCACCAGAATCTGTTTGTGGAACCGGTGGGCCAGCTTGAGCGCCAGTTCGGTCGTATGCAGGTTCACTTCCAGGGTGCGGACGGGGCTGTCTACGACCCGCTGCACTCCGACGACGGCCGCAAGATGGTAGAGGTGATCGACCTTTTGCACCAGTTCATTCATGACGGCTTCGTTACCGGCCGAATCGCACACGAAGTGGAAATTAGGGTTCCCACCCAGGTGCGCGATGTTGTCGAGGTTACCGGTAGAGAGGTCATCCAGGGCAAAGACTTCGTCTCCGCGCTCGACGAATAGATCGGCGAGGTGAGATCCGATAAATCCTGCTCCTCCCGTGATCAATACCTTCATATCTGCTCCTTCGCATAGACCTCTTTAATTTTTTGTATGACCAGGCGCTCATCGAATTCGAGGAGCATTTTGGCACGCCCGGCCTCACCCATACACTGTCGGCCTTCCGGGTCTGCGTAAAGACACAGCATGGCGGCCGCCAGGGCGTCCGAATCCTTCACAGGCACCAACAGCCCCGTCACGCCGTCCTCAACGGCCTCACGGCAGCCGATGGAGTCGGTTGTAATAATGGCCCGGCCCATCGCAGCGGCTTCCAGCAGCGAACGCGGCGTCCCTTCCCGATAGAAGGAGGGTAGCACCACAACATCGGCGGCTCCAATGGCGTCGCGAACGTCAGACGTCTCGCCAAGCCACTCGACTACCCCTTCCGTCTGCCACCGATCCAGATCCTCTTGCGGAACCACCTGCGGATTGCGCTCGTCCCGACCTCCGAGCAGTTGGAAGCGCGTCTTGGGGGCGCGTGCCTGCACTTTGCGGGCGGCCTCTACAAACTCGTATACGCCCTTATCCTTTAACAGACGGGCTACCATCAGAAACGTAACGGTCGTGGTCTTCGCTGTGGCCGGAGGCGGCAAGAAATGCAGCGTATCCACACCCGAACCGGGCAGCAGGCCCGTTCTCTCCGGCGCGACCAGCCCTTGCTTCACGAAAAGATCCCGATCTTCGTTGTTCTGGAAGAACGTATAGTGAACCTTTGCCAGGGCCACGCGGTACTGCGCCTCCACAAGACGGCGCAGCCACGGTTTGGCGCTCTCTGAAAAGACGAAGCCGAGCCCGGTGACGGTATTCACGGTGCGCGGTACGCCAGCGAGTCGCGCCGCAATACTGCCGTAGATGACCGGTTTGATGGTGAAGTGGTGAACGATATCGGGGCGTTCCTGTCGGTACCAGCGATAGAGCCACCATAGCAGTTTGAGGTCTGCGAGGGGATTCAGCGCACGCTTATCAACCGGCAGCGATACGAAGGGAATGCCGAGCGCTTCGATACGACCCTCATACCCATCGCCGCCCGCTCCGGCTCCCAGAACGGTGGCGCCCTCCGCCTGGAGGGCGCACATCTGGCCGCGGCGAAAGTTATAGAGCGTCCATGCACAACGCGAAACAAGCAATATTTTCGGCATATTCCTTCGTGGGTACCGCCTTATAAACCGGATTGGGTAGTGAACACAATCGGCCTATTCTACCTTAAATCGAATAGTAATCGCGATACCATGCCACAAATTGCGCCAGGCCCTTTTCTATCGTCGTGGAAGGACGAAAGCCGGTATCCCGCGTCAAATCCTCCACATCCGCGTAGGTCGTCAGCACGTCTCCCGGTTGGGCAGGGCGCATGTTCATCTGCGCCTGGCGACCCGTGCACTGCTCTATTACGCGAATAAAATGCAGGAGTTCCACCGGCTGATGGTTGCCGATATTATAGAGGCGGTAGGGGGCGGAACTGGTGTTGGCTGCCGGGGCAGCGGCGTTCCATTCGGGATCCGGAGTAGGGGGGCGGGCCAGGACGCGCACGACGCCTTCGACGATGTCGTCCACGTAGGTAAAGTCACGTTTCATCCGACCTTCGTTGAAGACCTCGATCGGGCGGCCCTCCAGAACGGCCTTCGTGAAGAGAAAGGGGGCCATGTCCGGTCGGCCCCATGGACCATAGACGGTAAAGAAGCGTAGGCCGGTGACGGGCAGACGAAACAGGTGACTGTAGGTGTGGGCCATCAGCTCGTTGGCCTTTTTGGTGGCCGCATAGAGGCTGACAGGATGATCGACCCGGTCGAGCACGGAGAACGGCATGTGCGTATTCGCGCCGTACACGGAGCTGGAAGAGGCGAAGACGAGATGCTGGATCGCATGGTTGCGGCAGCATTCCAGCAGGTTGACGAACCCAACGACGTTGCTGTTGATGTAGACGTGCGGATTCTCCAACGAGTAGCGTACACCTGCCTGAGCCGCCAAATTCACGACGACTTCGGGCTGGTACTGCTCGAAAAAGGTCTTCATGCCCGCCATATCGGCTAGTTCCACGCGCTCAAACCGAAAGTTGGGATGACCCTGCAACCGCGCCAGTCTCGCCTCTTTGAGCGTGACATCATAGTAGGAGTTGAGGTTGTCCAGGCCGGAAACGTCCTGGCCTTGCGCCAAAAGGCGTTCACACAGATGATAACCGATGAACCCGGCGGCTCCGGTCACTAATACTCGCGCCACTCACCGTCTCCTCACGCTCCTCGTCGGCAGTTCACAATCGACCGAGGCGAAGCTGCTAAAATCAAAGACACCAGTAGACGTGCGTATCCGGCAACGTAGAAGGATCGAGAATCGATTTCACGTCCATTAAGACCCCGCCCGGACGGATGGCCTGCGGCCAGAACTCCCCCGGCAACTGTTGGTAGAAATCGTGGCCAACGGCGAGAACGATGCCATCGAGATCCCTCATTTTGTCCCACGAGACGAGATCTATTCCGTACTCCGCTTTGGCGGCCACGGCGTCGGCCACAGGATCGTGGACCAGCAACTGGACGCCGAACTCTTTCAGTTCGGAGACGATGTCCGAAACGCGGCTGTTGCGCAGATCCGGCACATTCTCTTTGAAGGTCAGTCCCAAAATACCGACGCGCGAACATTTCACAGGAATGTCCGCATGCACGAGGAGCTTCACCATGCGCTGCGCTAGAAAAGGGCCCATGCCGTCGTTGACGCGCCTGCCGGCGAGGATGACGTCGGGGTGATAGCCGACGGCTTCGGCTTTCGTCGTCAGGTAGTAAGGGTCCACGCCGATGCAGTGTCCGCCGACAAGGCCCGGCTTGAACTTTACGAAGTTCCATTTCGTCTCCGCAGCCGCGATGACATCGCGGGTGCGGATGCCGAGACGGTCGAAGATGAGGGCGAGTTCGTTCATGAGCGCGATGTTCAGGTCTCGCTGTGTATTCTCGATGACCTTCGCAGCTTCCGCGACGCGAATCGTGGGAGCGAGATGGAGGCCAGCAGGGACGATCTCCCCGTAAGTCCGGGCGACACGCTGCAGGGTCTCCTCGTCTTCTCCGGCAACGATCTTCACGACTCTGGCCAGGGTATGTTCGGTATCGCCGGGATTGATCCGTTCGGGCGAATAGCCGAGTTGGAAATCGATGCCCTGCCTCCGGCCGGACGCCTTTGCAATGGCCGGGCCGCATATCTCTTCTGTGACACCCGGATATACCGTCGATTCATAGACGATTACCGCGCCCGGTTTCATGAACTTCCCGATGGTTTCGGAGGCCTGGATCAACGGCCCGAGATCGGGGCGTTTATTGCTGTCGATGGGCGTGGGCACGGCGACGACGAAGAAGGTGGTGTCGGCAAGGTCTTCAGGATTACAGGTGTAGTGGAGGTGGGTTGCGAGCAGAGCCTCACGCGTTACTTCGCCGGTGTGGTCGATGCCCGCCTGAATCGCATCTATTTTCTTGCGGTCAATATCGAAGCCGATCGTACCGGGAAAGCGGTCTGCAAAGGCCAACGCCACTGGCAGACCCACGTACCCTAACCCGATCACGGCAATACGTTCGCTCATCAAAAGATCCTTTGAAAAAGAGTTGGTGGTCAGAGTGTACCCGAAATAACATCCACTCTGTTCCAGCCTCCTTCAGGGTAACTGTTCAGAGTCGCAATATTGATTTCACACAGCCTGTGGCTCAGAGCTCGCTGGCACGTCCTCATCCTTTTAATGCCAGAGGGCGCAATATTTTTGTTCCACACTTGGGATTTAAGAGGCGCACCATGTCCTATTATTTGTCCGGGCATGTGCGAAGTCAAGACGCCATCGGGCTTGTGCTAAGGAGCCACGATTAAATTAATGAATCGTTCGTTCGGTTTGTAGTAGGCCCGTTCCGGTCGTTTTCCGCAACGCTCACACGTTTCCCCCAAAAGGGATCTCGCAACGCACTGAAAAATGACAGAGTCTTTTCGACCTTGGATGCCGAATAGAGGGGCATGACCAATCACGACACCATACGCGCTCGCTTCACAGCGATGAAGGATCACTTAACTGAGCGAGGACGACGCTTGACCGCCGCCGCGGAAGCACTCTCCCCAGAAACCAGTATTGCCGAAGTGTCGCGGGCCACAGGAGTAGCACGAAGCACCCTCGGACGTGGAATGAAGGATCTGAACAATCCCGATGCGCTTACCGGAGAGATCCGTCGTGCAGGGGCGGGGCGGCCGTCCTTGGCACAGTCCTGCCCGACCCTCGTAGAGGATCTGGGCAAACTCGTCGAACCCGCGACGATGGGTGATCCTATGCGGCCCTTGCTCTGGGTCTCCAAGAGCCACCAAAAGTTGGCGGTCGCTCTGGCAGAGTTGGGACACAAGGTCTCGGCCAACACCGTTGCCAAGTTGCTCGTCGATGTGCTGGGCTTCCGGCGTCAGGTCAAGCGTAAAACCAGGGAAGGTGCCAGTCATCCTGATCGTGACGCCCAATTCGAGCACATCAATGAGGTGGCGACCTGCTTCCTCGCCCAGGGACAGCCCGCCATTTCAGTCGATACCAAGAAAAAGGAGTTGGTAGGCGATTTCAAGAACGGCGGCAGCGACTATCGGCCCCAGGGCTGTCCGGATCGGGTGCGAACGCACGACTTTAGGGATAAGGATCTGGGCAAGGCGGTTCCTCATGGCGTTTAT
>JBBQPO010000317.1:0-6413 GCA_038217285.1 Chthonomonadales bacterium | reverse complement strand
GTGGACCCCCGTCACGGTCTTTGTGGGCGGACAGGGCATGCGTGGAATCGGGCAGTTGCAGCTCCTGGTTCGGCAGGGCGAGCGCACGACCAACTACACCAAACGGATCTCGCTGCATGAGGGGCCGCTGAACGAGGTCGCCAACTTCACCGTGCTCTTTCAGACTCAGAACCAGTGGGGCGGCGGCGGTACTGCCATCAATATTCAGGCCCAGTTGCTGGTCGATGGACGCAAGGTCGCCGAGAAACACGCCTCCTTGCCGATGGGGGTGCAGGAGGAGAGCTTCAATATCCTCGCCCTGACCAAAGACGGCAGCGGCCTGAACTTCCTTGTCAAGAAGCGCCTCGGCCTGTTCCATCGCTACTACAACCCCACCACCATCACCAGCCGCAACAACATCAATCCCGCCGAGCTCAACGAGTACGAGAAGATCAGCTCGTTTACCAACTCCACCTTGATGTACACCCTGCCGAACGCGCTGCCCGGTTCCGCGCAGGGCTACGAAATGGTGGACGCGGTTGCGCTGGCGGATATGCCGCTCGACAACCTGACAGAAGACCAGGCCGAAGCGCTGAAGGGCTACGTCCGCGGGGGCGGTACGCTCATTCTCTCTGGGGGAAGCGATCTCTCCCGGCTCAAAGCGGGCTTCTACGCCGAGATGCTGCCCATCGAGCAGCTTGCGGTGCGCTCCGCACGCGACCTGGCTCCGCTGGTACAGCGCTACAAGGAGCCGCTCACCCTGCCGTCATCGATCGGTCTGTTGACAGGCAAAGCGAAGCCCGGCACCCAGCCGCTTCTCGATAATCTGATCTACACGCGGCCCTACGGCAACGGCATCGTGATCCTGACCGCCTTCGACTACCTGGACCCGAACGTGCGCTCCTGGAAATCGGCCCCTTCTCTCTGGCGCGATCTGCTGCGGTGCAACCCGAACCTGATTTCGCCGCGCCGTACCCTGGCGATAAATGCCCGGAATTCCGAGAGCAGCATGCAGCCGCTGGCGGACGCCATGGCAGGCAAACAGGCCACGAACGCCCCCCCCATGCTAGTCGTCACGATTTTCCTGGCCGCCTATCTGCTCCTGCTGGTGCCGGTCAGCTACGTGATTTTGAAAAAGCTGGACAAGCGGGAGCTGGCCTGGTTCACCTCGCCGCTGCTTATTCTCGGCTTCACCGTCGTCTCTTATCTGATCGCGCTGTCGATCAAGGGCGGCGACCTGACCATCAACCGCGTGGTGGTGCTGGAGACGACCGCCGGCTCCGATCAGGTGGCGGGATACGGCCAGATGACGCTCTACTCGCCGCGCCGCGCTGGCTACGACATCGCGATGGCGCCGACCAACGATGCGAACAGCCCGTATCGAACCTTGATTCCTTCCGAAGTCCTGGGTGGGAATACGGGCGCGCTGACCGGCGACCTGACCGTGGACATGGACACGACGGCGATGCTGCGAGGCGCGGAAGTGAAGTTGTGGGACAAACGCAGTTTCGATACGCCGGTGGCCGCGAACCTGGGCGGCGCCATCGAGGCGAAAACAGAGATGATCGACAACCAGAATGTACGCGTCACGGTCACCAACAAGACCCGCTTCACGCTGCGAGACTGCGCCCTGATCAGCGGTGGGCAGGCCAACGTTATCGGCGACCTTGCCCCCGGCGCGTCGAAGCAGCAGACGCTGAAGTGGAGTTATAAAGATTTCACAGCCGGTCTGACCCTGCCCTCCACCGGGCAGAATCCGGGCGGAGCCGGCAACAGTCAGGACGCCTTTAAGGAGACGCCGTTGCGCACCCAGAATCGCCTGCGCAACGGCCTGACGTCGGCCCTCTTCCCGCAGGGCAACAACGGCAACGGTTACTCCGGCGAGACGCCGCAGACCTACGGACGTTCCACCAATGCTCTGATCGGCTGGTTTTATGATCCGCTGCTGAAGGTGCAGGTCGATGGCAAACAGGCCGAAGGCCAGGAAGCCAATCTGCTGATGGTACACCTGCCCACTCCAGAGAACGCCACCGACGAAATCCGCCTGACACTGAACCCTTTTCTTCAGGATCCGATCTATACCCTACTGGAAGATACGCCCGCAAATCAGCGCCTGCCTGCCAACCGAATGGGTATCTACCGATGATCGACAACCCGGTGCTTCGCAAAGAGCTGTTCATGCGACTGCGGCTGCGGCAGAGCGCCCAGGTGCGAACAGGCATCCTGCTGGCGATCCTGTTCTCCGTGGGAGCCTTCTACTACTTCGTCATTAAATTTCTGCTCAGCGACACGAATCCGGAATCCGGCGCGACGACGTGGCGCCTGATCATGGGGCTGCAGTACGCGCTGATCATCCTGATTACGCCGGCGGTCACGGCCAACGCCATTACGCTGGAGAAGGAGCAGCAGACTTGGGACATGCTGCTCTTCACAAACCTGACGCCGGGAGAGATCATCTTCGGCAAGCTGATCGCGCGGCTGGCGATGCTCTGCCTGCTGTTGGTACTGTTCCTGCCGCTCAGCCTGTTCACCTGGCTGCACTCCGCCTTTTTGGGAGCAAACGGCTCCGACACTGTTTCGGCAGGCCAGTTCGTCCTGACCTACCTGGTCCTGTTTCTCTCCCTGGTGTTCTTTTCGACCGCAGGAATGTTTCTGTCGTTCTATCTGAAGCGCACACTCTATGCGATTATGGGCGCTTATACCTTCGTGGTGGGCGGACTGATCATCGGGACCACCCTGGTGACCTTTATCCTGGCGAGTCTGTTCACGAACGAACATGTGTTCGAGTACTGCCCCCTGATGTGGATCAATCCGGTGATGCTGATGGGGCAGGCGCTGAACCCGACCAGTTTTCCAAATGGAAAGCTCTACCTGATTTTCGGTCTGCTCAGCTATGTCGTCTTATCGCTGCTGATGCTGTGGCGTATGATCTACGGTTTCCGCCGCTTCGCGATGGAAGCCTGAGAACGCTTGCTTTGAAAACGATTCGTACGGGTTCGGAAGGAGAGCGGCCATCATGGCGATGATCGAGATCAAACACCTGCGCAAAGAGTATAAGGACAAGCCGGAACCGGCGGTCAAAGATCTGACTCTGGAGTTGGAGCAGGGCGATATCTTCGGCTTCATCGGCCCCAACGGGGCCGGCAAAACCACCACGATCAAAATGCTCGCGACCCTGCTGATTCCCACTGCGGGCTCGGCGACCGTGAACGGCATCGATGTGGTCAAGAATCCGGAGCAGATACGCTCGATCGTCGGCTACATGCCCGACTTTTTCGGCGTCTACGACGACATCAAAGTCTGGGAGTACCTCGACTTCTTCGCGGCGGCCTATCGCATCCCCAAAGACCGCCGCCCGCAGATCATCGACGATGTCCTGGCTCTGACCGACCTGACCGTCAAGAAGGACTCGTATGTCGAGGCCCTTTCGCGCGGTATGAAGCAGCGGCTCTGTCTGGCGAAGACCCTGGTTCACGACCCCAAGGTGATGCTGCTGGACGAACCGGCTTCGGGCCTCGATCCGCGGGCGCGCATTGAGATCCGTGAGCTGCTCAAAGAGCTGCAGTCGATGGGCAAGACGATCATCGTCAGCTCGCATATTCTGCCGGAGATGGAGGAGTTCTGCAATAAGGTCGGCATCATCGAGCGCGGGGAGATGATCGTCGCGGGAGACGTGAACACCATTGCGCGGCAGGTGCGCGGCCACCAGAACATCTCGATCGCCGTCGTGAACGAGATCGAGCGCGCCGAAGCGATTCTGTTGGGCATGACCGATCTGGTGCGCGACGTCAAGCTGACCAACGGCCTGCGGCAACTCAACGAATCCACTCCGGAAGAGCTGCGGACGCAGACGCTGCAGCGGGAGAACTACTCCTCGAAGGGGTCCGTGCTGCAGGTCGGCTACATCGGGGAGCAGGACGAGGAGCACCGTATTCTGACGACGCTGGTCGAGGCTGGAATCAAGGTACGCGCCTTCTACACGCCGGAGACGGATCTGGAAGATGTCTTCCTGCGCGTGACCAAAGGACAGGTGGCCTAGAGATGTCGCTGATCGCACGGCTGCTGCCGGACAATCCGGTGCTGACGAAGGAGATGCGCGTCCGCATGCGGGGATCGCGGGCCTACTGGATCCTTTTCGGCTACCTGGGTTTTCTCTCCGTCCTGCTCTGGTTCCAGTACTATGGCTGGATGAATCAGGTGCACTCCAGTGGTAGCGGCGCGTCGGAAGCGGCCCGTCTCGGCACCGAGATATTCATCTATCTGCTCGTGGCGCAGATGTTCCTCGTCCTGTTCATCACGCCCGCCATCACCAGCGGGGCGCTGACGATCGAGAAGGAGCAGCGCACGCTCGACATGCTGACGCTGACGCGGCTTCCGCGCCACAGTATCATCCTCGGCAAACTGCTGGCCGCCGTCTCGTTCACGGCCCTGCTCATCGTCTCGTCGCTGCCGTTGATCTCGATCTGTTTCATGCTCGGCAGTGTCGATCCCGTCATGGTGGTGAGCACCTATCTGGAAATGCTGATGGGCAGCGTCCTCATCGGGGCGATGGGGCTGATGTGGTCGTCGGTTCTGAAAACGACGACGACGGCGGTCATGGCGACCTATGGAAGTCTGTTTGTCATGTTCGTGATGGGCGTGATCGCCTATGGCATGCGACTGGGTGCGGGCGTGATGGGCGGCGGTGGGAGCGGTGGCATGTTCGGCAGCACGATGAGCGCCATCTACCTCTCCTGGTTCGGCAACCATTTTCTCGGCGTCAAAGTGATCGACGGCATCGGATTCGGTGTGTTCTGCGCGCTGGGCGCGTTGCTGCTGTGCGCGGTGGCGACGGTGCGACTGGAGATGTTTCCAGAGCGCAAAGCGGCCCTGCTGCGCCTGCTCGCCGCTGTCGTCATCGGAGTGCAGTTGCTGAGTCTCGACACCTGGTGGGTCAATAGCTGGTACAGTCGCGGCGGCGGGGCGATCATGGTCGCCGTCGAGCCGCCGATCGGTGTTCTGCTCCTGACCTGTCTGATGCTGCTGTTCCTCGTGCCGATCTTCGGCACAGGCGAGGTGCAGCCGTACGAAGCGCGCCACTATCTGGGTTATCTGGCCAGGGGCTGGACGCTAAAAGGGCTGAGACGCGGTAAACTGCACTCCGGCCTGCC
The DNA here is from genome assembly GCA_038217285.1 of Chthonomonadales bacterium. Taxonomy (GTDB): domain Bacteria; phylum Armatimonadota; class Chthonomonadetes; order Chthonomonadales; family Chthonomonadaceae; genus JANXLO01. Next base: position 1,284 of record JBBQPO010000317.1, on the reverse strand, counting down.
CTATCTGCTGCTCCTGACCCTGCTGATGCTCGGCTTCTACGCGCTCGCCTTCGTCTTCGCCGGCAAAGCCGCCAGCATCACGACGTCCAGCATCGGCGCCGCCACGCCTGCCGTCAATTGGAATGGCAATGGGATAAACGGCGCTCCCCCACGCACGTCCTTCGGGCCGAATGGGATGCCTATGGCAGCGCCTCCTCCAGCCCCGGCGGCAAAAGCCCCCCCTGTGCCCGTTGTCGGGGACTTTCCGCAGGCGGCGACGGCGCTTCTGGCAACCGTCCTCGGGCTCGGTCTGTTCTGTCAGTTCCTTTCCGTAGCCTTCCGCAACCGCTGGATCGCCTGGCTGATCGCTTCTCTGCTGCTCGTTCTCATGTTCATCGTGCCGGAGATCACGACCTACAGCGCCAACACCAGGGCCGACCTGGGTCTGTTCAATCAGCTTCTCTGCGACCTGTTCTACCTGAACCCTTTACAGTCGATTTTGCAGATGCTCCATCCCGTTGCCTATATGGAGCACCGCTACCTGACGTTCTCCGATGTCCCTGTGTGGCGGGTGACGACCTATGCGTGGCTGATTATCGGCGGCCTCTCCTTCCTGGCGGCGCTGCCGTTCGCACGGCGCGAAGGCAGACGCCAGGTTCCGATTCCCTATGAGGAACAGGTGATGGAGGCGTAACCTCCCGTCCGGCCCCGGTTTCTCCGTGCGAGAAGGGGCGTTTTCGAAAAAGAGAGAGTGAGTGCTATGAGCGTACAAAATTCCGGTTTCTCCGCGCTGCACAGGCCGGCCTCGCTGCCGGACGCGCTGAACGCCACGCTTCAGGCGGCGACACGCCGCATCCGGTTTCTGCTGGCGCTGCGGTATGTGTCGCGGGCGCTCTGCTGGTCGTCGCTGGCCTGTCTGCTGGCGGTGGGGATGAGCAAACTGCATCTGGTCTTCGAGACGCCTTCGCCTCTCGTACTGGTCGGCGTGATCGGCTTTGCGATGCTGACAGGACTCGTGACGGCGTTCGCGCGCCGACTGACGCCGCTTGCCGTCGCGAAAAGCACCGACAGGCGCACCGACCTGAAGGATCGCTTGAGCAGCGCCCTGGAGTTTCAGTTGAGCGGCATGGACCCCTCGGCTCCGTTCTATGGCGAGCAACTGGCGGATACGACCCGTTCTGTGCAGGGCGTCGATCTGAAAGCCGCCTATCCCAACCGCCTGCCGAAAGAGCTGCTGGTGGGATCCCTCCTGGCTCTGACGCTGTTCGGCCTCTATTTCGTGCCCTCGCTGCCTCTTTTCTGGAG
>JBBQPO010000316.1:0-6418 GCA_038217285.1 Chthonomonadales bacterium | reverse complement strand
ATGACTGGCTGGCATTAGAGGTCTCCCTTGAATACGGATGGGCGGTGGGCCGCCCGAAGACGGGGGTGGCCCAGAGGCTGTCCCCTGCGCCGACGAATGGATCCCGGATGGGTGCGGATGCGCGGTAGAAAGGGTGAGATGCGACGCTGCGGACGGGTCTGCCCCGGACCCCAGGGCCGCCCAATGCTCGACTTCGCGCTCGATTTGCGCCGGATCCGGTAGGACGGCGCTCTCCGGCGCGGGAATGCCCAGTCCTTCCAGCAGTTTGGCTTCCAGGTGGGCGATGAAGCCGGTCGGAGCAGGCTCGCCCGTCATAATCTCCGCGGCTTCCCCGGCGTTTTCTGGCCGATTCTCCACCGACGGTTCGGGTGGGCTTTCGCCGGGAGGCGGTTTGTCACGTTTTGATTGTGCCATGCTGTCCTGCTCTCCTTCATGCAAGCGTGTGGGCGTGTCGGGCGTGTTGGCGCTGCGCCTGTATGTCCAGCTCTCGATCCAGTGCAAACAGCGCCGCATGAACATCGAGTACTCCTGCGCCGCAGCCGGTGATGGCGCTGCGGGCGGGCCATGCCTGCGCCGATTCGCACAGTATCCGGCGCGCGGTGATGCCGTCCAGCGGCTGTCCGCGCCGCTCCGATCTGCTGACTAAAAGCGCCGCGGCGGCCGTGACGAACGGGGCGGCAAAACTCGTGCCCGTCACACTGGCGTAGCCCTGCAGAGCGGAGCTGACGACCTTCTCCCCCGGCGCGCAGAGCGCGACATGCGGGCCGCGCGTGCTAAACGAGGTCGGCTGCCCCTCTTGCCCGACCGCCCCGACGGCGATCACTCCGTCGAGCGCGGCGGGCGAAAAGGCTTCGTCCTTGCCGGAGTTGCCGCTGGCGGCGATGAGAATACAGCCGCGTGCCAGCGCATACTGCACAATATCGAGGTGGGGCGTCGGCGCTCCCGCATCCAGGGAGGAGAAAGGAGTCCCAAAGCTCAGGTTCAGTACCTTCGCGCCCAGATCGATGGCGATCTTGAGGCCGCAGTCGATGTCGGCGATAGCCCCGATACCCACCGGGTTCGTCTTGCCGGGAAAGAGGGCGGCTCCCAGGACGCGAATCGGCAGCAGGCTGCAGTTTCCGGCCAGTCCCGGCGGCATCTGTGCGCCCCTGGCTCCGATGATGCCCGCGCACGAGGTTCCATGCCCGACGATGTCTTCCGTCTCGTCGTTGTCCAGATCTGGCTGGAACAGAAGTTTCAGGCCGGTCGGCACGTCGCCGCCGTCGAGTTGCACGGTGTCGTCTCCGCGCCGCAGACGGCCCCGCAGCTCGGGATGCGCCTGCATCGCGCCCGTGTCCACAATTGCCACGATCACCGAGGCATCGCCCGGCTCATACGCCATCGCCTGCGGTCCGTTGATCTGTTCGCGTGTCTGCCAGGCTGCGTCGTAGTGCAGCGACGGTTCGGTCGCGGTGACAAACGGCGTGACGCACAGGTAGTGCGGCGAGGCTTCCTCCACATAGGCCAGTTCCCGCAAAGCATGAACGACATGCCCGATGCTGCAGTCCGCATCGACGTTCACGCGGAAGGTGCGGGAGAGCCCTGTGGCGTGTTCCAGCCCATCGTAGCCGAGATGTCCGCGCCCCGGCCTGCCCAACCCGGCGGCGGAAGCGTGGAGCCGCATGACCTGCACCATACCGCTGAAATGGCGTAACGTTCGGTCGATGGCGGCGACCCCCATCTGCGCGGCAGCCGGGTGTACTCCCGTCTGCACGTCGCGCCAGTGGGGAATCGCGTCGGGCGCTTCCCCAAGCGGCAGCTTCACAATCAGCGTGCCGGGCGTACTATAGGCATCTCCCGCTTTCGCCCAGGGCTGCGCCAGTTGTCCGTGGAGGTTCATACCGCTTCCACTCCGTTCTTTTCGGCGGCTCCGTTCAGGGCGTTCGTTGCGTTCGCACCGCTTCCGTACCGTGGGGCAGAAACGCCTACCACCGGCGTCTGCCCCTGCGCGTCGGCTCCATACCGGGGTGCGGGAGCGCTTTCGGCGGGCAGTTGTGCCTGCGCGGACTGCGCGGCGGCCAGCACGGCGGTGGGAGGCAGAGCCGAATAGAGGTCGAACTCCATCTCGTGCGCCACTCCGGGCGCTGTCTCCACGGTGAGGGTTCCGGCCATCTGATGCGGTAATGCGGCGACAAGCAGGTTCTTCTGCGTCGCCTGCAGGATCGGCAGGATCTCCCCGTTGACGCGCACCACCGGCGGCCTGTCCTGTACCAGATTCATCCCGCGAATACGCAGGAGCGGGTTCGCCTCCTGTCCGCTGTTGGGCAGCATTTCGGGTAAAACGCGGCTGATATAGGGCTGCGACGCCTTTTCCAGCGCCAGCCGCAGGCGGTTCACCGGAATATCCAGCACCCGGTGCAGAGTCTGCTCTCCGGTCTGCTTCTCCATGTCGCGCAGTTGCGAAACGCTGTGGATGCCGGCCCACTCCAGCCGCTTCTGGTCGTCTTCCGTAAGGGAGTTTCCCAGCGCCTCTTTCAGCGGCGGCTCGTCCCTGTCCACCGCGAACTGAACGGTGTTCTCCTCCATCATGGGCCGCGTTATCGTGGTCAGCGATAGATGAATAACGCTGGTTTCGGTATCGCCGGGAGCGGCGGGCCGGATCCGGACCGTGCTGCCTGTCATGTCGATGTGCGTCCTCAGATCGATCGAAATGTCCTTGACGGCGAAGGTGAGCGGCACACCCACGCGGGCTTTCAGGGCCATCGTCGCCTGAGCGCGGTCGAGTTGACTGGTGAGCGCTTGTATGAACTGTTCGAGCGGAAGCCCCGCATCGCGCTCGTTCATGGTGATTCACGTTCTGTCAGCGTCAGACGCATACGGCATGGGCGCAGGTCGAAGTCCGTGGTCCAGCGCCACTGCGGGACGTCGGCGAGAAACTCAAGCTCCTCGTGCGACTGGCGCATCTGCACCTGGATCGGCACATCCAGGTGGAGGCTGGTCACCCTTATTCCGGTTTCGGCGGCCGTCGGGGCGACGGCTTCCGCCATCTCTACAAGTGTCTGCCAGAAGGGACGCTGCATGGATTATCGTCCTCCTACCGGTGCGGGCGACGGTGCGGCGATCGGCAGCACTACCGCAGGGGACGCACCGATGGGAGCTATGATCGCTGGCGGCGCTGCCGCGACGGTCGGCGCTGCCGGCAACGCGGGAGCGGGAACCAGGGCTGCAGCCGGCGTGATGGGTGGTGGCCGACCGTCAATCGGTTTGCGGGCATTCCGCTGCAGCAGCGCGATCTTCGCGGTGTCCATGAACTGGTCGAGCGGAAGCGTCTCACTGGCAAAATTGATTCGCACCTCCCCAAACAGTTCCGCCTTCAGTTCGGTATCCGACTGCACGTTGACGCCGAGCGTCGAGACCATCAGCGCACTGTTATCGTACGCGACGTTTCCACGTTCGCCCCAGTTGTGCTGATTCGGGTCCTGCCCGACCGCATAGTTGACGACGGCTTTGTCCGCCGCCGCGGCCCGAAACCGCACCTTCGCCGAAATCGTGCCGTCTTTCACCACCACGCGGTTCATACCGAGCAGAACCATCGTCGCCAACAACTGCATGCGCTGCTGGCCCAGCTCTTTCTGCGCGCGGGGAACCAGTTCGGTCTCGACCAGGTCATCGGTCAAGGTTTCGCCTGGCATGCCGTAGTCGCGGAGCCATTCCGGCGAGCTTTCGGCCCCCTCTTCGGATGGAGTGGCGGCGCGGAGGCGCGGCTGGCCGCCCTGCGCACCCGGCAGCTCGAGTTTCAAATCGGCCCCGTACTTTTGGGCCAGGTGGTCCCGCGCCTGATTTGGCGTGATGTTCTCGCGTGTAAACTGGTCTACGTCCTTCGCAACGGCGCTGACGAGATCGGCGAACGCTTCCATCTGTCGTATGGACGCGTCTACGATGGCATCGAAAGTCCCATGTACCAGACTGGCGACGAACTGTGGGAAGTTGAGCTCGTCGCTCAGGGCGCCCGCTCGCCGCGCAAGTGTCTCGGTCGCGGGCTTACGCGGGCCGGAAGGCGTTGCGGTGGGCGCAGGCGTCGCAGTGGTGTCGGCCGGCGCTGCCTGCGCGTTCGGACTCGAGACATTGTCGGCGGTTCCGCCGCCCATTCGCTGCTGGTTGAGGCGTGCCGTCAGGTCGTTGGGCGTGTCGAGCGGGAACGCATACGGGTCATGCCGCTGGGTCTGGGGTGACTGCAGTGCGCCCTGAAGGCGCTGCAAGTCCCGGCGCAGTGCAAACTGCGTGGCCGGCTCAAGCTGCCGGAACGCAGGCGCCTGCTCCAGCATCGCGGCGGCGTTCGCGACGGCCATCTGCGCGGACTCTATTCGTTCCTTGCCCTCGTTCACCGGCGTTCTCCCGAATGCAAACTTTGCTGCGTTGCGCGGCTGACAGCGCCGTCAGCCGCGCCCAAAACGTTCCCAGACCCATCTCCCTGTGCCAGGCGTCGCCTCGTCTACAGTCGGAATATCGACCCGTTCAGGGTCGCGGAGTCGCGCAGACGCTGCAGGCGTGTCAGGACGCCGCTCGTCGCGGTCGCCAGCATACGCGCCTCATAGTCAGCAGGAGTCGGCAGCGGAAGCAGGCCCAGCTCACGGAGGGAGCCTACCAGCGCGGCATGGGTTTCCGGGCCGAAGTTGCCGTCTTGCGGAGTCCAGCCGATGGATGCCTGCAGATCACGCACCGATTCCGCGCCGATCAGTTCCAGCGCATAGTTTCGATGCTGGAACGTTCGCAGCGGTCCGCAGGTCTGCACGATCCAGTCTGTCGCGCCGCCCACACCACGGGTCACCGCGCGGTCCAGGGCCATTGCCAGCCCCCGGTCGCTCGTGATCCCGAGCGCAAACGCGACATTGAGAAGGGGGCGAAAAACCTGCTCGATCGCTTCTTCGTTCTGTGCGGCCTGAAACGCGGGATTCGCGCCCGCCTGCCGGAACCGCGTGAGCCACGGTTCGTTCCACAACAGCGCGTTCTCCACCGGTTTCAGCCGGTCCTCGGGCGTGGTCGCATTCGTCACCTGCAGCAACAGATCCGACTGCGGCCCGAAGGTCGCCGTGAAAGCGGCCCCGTCGCGCTGCTGCATCAGCTTGAGGACGGAACCGAGATGTCCCGACTCCTGCGTGAACAGCAACAGGCCGAAACCCAGTCCGAAATGACGCTTCTGATACGCCATTTGCCCGCCTGTCGTGAACTCCGCATCCGGGGAGAGGGCGCTGTAGGCGTCGTTTCCCGAATGCCCAGTCGCCACCTCTCGAATGAGCCTGTACATCGCCGCATGGTCTAAAGTGGCGGAAGGGGCAGGGGATGCCTCCTGTTCGGGGTCGTTCGGACGCGACGTCGCGCTGTACTCCGCCTCTTTCAGCGTCGTTCCCAGCGTACCGACACCGTTCCCTGCCGCCGGACTGCCGGTTCCGGTATCCGCCAGACCGCGTGTCTGCGCCTGTTTCCCGTACCGGGGCGGCGTGTACGCCTGCGCGGTCGCGGCGGCCATTGGGGTGCTGACCTGATTGGCGGCGTCGTTGATCCAGTGGATCTTGGCCGTGGTCAGCCGACAGCCCCGATTGAGCGACGCATCGTATCCCGCGACGTGAACGCCGACGATACGAATATCCTGTACCGACATCTGGCGCTGCTCGTCCTCGTAGCCCCAGAGGTAGAAAACCGGGGAGCCGCTATTGCCCGGTTCCGTCTGTAAGTTGTACTCGAACGTCTCCGCCTCGACCGTGCGAATCATATCGGCGTCGAGATGCTGCTTGTTGCTATCGACGCCTTTGGCCGCATAGCCGCATACGATGATGGGGCTTGGCTTCGACTGCGTCAGCTCTTCCAGGATGTTGAAGTACTGGCCGTTGGGCGCGGCATTGGTTACGCGGATGACGGCCAGGTCGAAACTGCGCGTACCGTCATAGCTCGGGTGATAGTCCCAGGCAGCACGCTGCACGGTGAATTTGCCGAACGGCTCCACGCCCGCGCCGTTCTTACCGGGGGTGATAACGATCTGACTCGCCTCGTGCCGGGTAGCCCAGTCGATGACGTTATGCGCGCAGGTCAGCAGCGTGTTGTTGCCGATGTAGAACCCTGTGCCGCTGTAGAGGCCGTCCGGGAACGTCATTTCGAAATGGCAGATCGCGGAGTGCGGGAAGAACGTTGTGTCGGGGACGCCCGCATTCCAGGCCGTCTGCCGTCGCTGCCAGTCCGCCATAAACCGCACGAGGGCTGCTGCATTGGTTGGCGCATCCATAGGGGCGATGTCGGCCAGCGTCGCCGCATGCGCCCGAGAACCCTGATTCTGTGCCGCACCGTTCGTCACGTTTCCCGTTCCATGATGCGACTTGTGATGCGTGGAATGGCTGTTCGTCTCGCCGAGCGAACCGGCGTAACCTTGCGTTGCAGCGGTCGCGCT
>JBBQPO010000315.1:0-6556 GCA_038217285.1 Chthonomonadales bacterium | reverse complement strand
ATCCCGCGTTGCTCGCTAGTCTGCTCAGAAGAGGTTTCCGATGGTGTTCAAATTCAAACGGAATCGGTGTTCAAATTCAAACGGAATCAGTGTTCATTTTGAAACGGAATCGCCGTTCATTTTGAACGCGATTTTGCAGTCCATAATTTGAGCGAGTAGTTTGAGGGATTCAGCTTCCGGGCGTTGGAAGGAGTTACGGCCGATGATGGAGCCGTAGCCGCCGCCGTCCTGGACGCCCTGCACCTCTTCGAGCAGTTTCGCGTCGCCCTCGAAGGCGCCGCCGGAGAATATCACGATGCGCCGCCCGTTGAAGCAGCACTGCACGACGTGCTTGATCCGCTCCGCGAGGGTGCCGATGGGGATCTTCTGCGCTTCATAGACTTTCCGCGCCTCTTCCTGCTCGATGTAGGCGGTCGGGATCTTGACCTTGATGATGTGTGCGCCCAACTGCGCCGCGATGTGCGCTGCGTAGCCGCAGACATCGATGGCCGTCTCACCCTCCTTGCTCAACTGCGACCCGCGCGGGTACGACCAGATGATGACAGCCAGGCCATGCCGCTTGGCTTCAGCGGCGTAGGCGCGTATCTGCTCATACATCTCTAGCCGATGTTCGGAGCCAGGATAGATGGTGAACCCGATGCCCACGCAGCCGAGGCGCAGAGCGTCGGCGACACTGCCCGTAAGCGCCTGGTTGGGATCCTTTTCGTTCATCAGGAGGTCGTGGTCGTTGGCTTTCAGGATCAGGGGGATCTCGCCCGCGAACTCGCGCGCCCCCGCCTCCAGGAAGCCGAGCGGGGCGGCGTAGGCGTTGCATCCGGCCTCGATGGCCAGTGCAAAATGGTAGCGTGGGTCGTAGGCAGGCGGATTAGGTCCGAAACTTCGGCCCGGTCCATGCTCGAAGCCCTGGTCCACAGGCAGAATCACCAGTTTTCCGGTTCCAGCCAGCCGACCGTGATTCAGGAGCCGGGCCAGGTTCGTCAGTGTCCCCGGACTGTCGCTGCCATAGTTGTCCAAAATTTCACGTACGCGAGGCGTCATCGTTCTCTCCTTTGCGGCCTGGCGATCAAGAGCGGCCGGTGAAACATACGTTCGGAACCGTCCAGGAGAGGATACCGAACCTTCCTTGCCGTATATACGCTATAACGCACGGAACGTGCGATGGTTTCGGCATCGACGTAACGTTTATCCTGCTTGACCTGCTCTGAAACGGTAATTCAGGTAAACGTTGGTTATAGCGGCACCTTTCTAAAAACTTCTCTGAAATGCCGTCAATAGCCAGGGAACATCACACGTTCGATCCCCGTCTGCCGTATAATCGACCGCTGGCTTACGAGCGTGATTTGTTAGGCTCGACCGAGAGACCTGTCCCGCTCGTAAGCTGGCGGTCGTATCGACGAACGCACCACCTTACTACTGCAGCGAATTCGGTTGGAACTGGTCTTGCCTGTCCTGGGAGGCTGCCGTCTACGTCACTGCTACCCTGCATTGAAGAAGGAGCTATGTATGGAATCCGCTACCGTGCAAGCAAATATCCGGGAACTGGAAGCCCTGCGCGGGCAGACACGCCTCTGGCGCTGGGGCATAACACTGGCTCTCCTGGCGACCACTATCATCTGTCTGGTCACGCTCCGCAACGCTGCCACCAGCCTGACCAGCGATGGCGCGACCAAGGACGCCTTCGTTCACGATCTGAGCGACAGAATGCAGAAGAACGCCCTCCCTTCCATTGAACAGATGGGCACGGACGCTTTTCATGAAATCAATTTCAATGCGGAAGTCCAGAAACTGAACAAACGAACGCCGGAGTTGGCGAAAGCCTCTATGGACGAGGTCAAGAAATTCGGGGATGACCTGCCTGTACGGGGGAAAAAGGTGCTGGACGCTACCTTCGGAACCGCGATCAAGCAGCGCGAGAGCAAGATCAAAACCATGTTTCCGGAAGCTACGGACGCACAGGTCGCCGCCCTCATGACCAACCTTGGGAACGAAGCGATGACGCAGGCGTCAGACATCAATGACCAACTGTTCGCCCAGCATACGAAGGCGGTCGACAGCATCCTCAAAGATTTCGCGACGATCCAGAACACCGGAGCGGCAGAGGCGAAAGGGCAGGAGCCTACCTGGGATATGGCGCTTCTCATCTTCGATCTCGCGCGCAATGACCTTAAGTCGCTGACGCCGCAGGACAGCGCCGGTAAAGCTGGATCCAAGGGAGCCAAAAAATGACGACCTCCACCAATCCTGAGAACTCCGTGCCATCCGGCGATGATTCGGTCGCCACGCGCTATATCGCCGCCGAAACACAGAAGGCGCGCGCGAACTTAAAATGGACCCGTATCATCGGCCTGGTAGCACTGGTGCTACTGGGCGGAGAGCTGATCTTTATCACCACGAAGTTCTCGGCTTCCATGCAGCCCCATGCCGCCGCCGAAATCGCCGACGGTCTGATCATGCAGCAGATCACCGACAGAGGGCCGGATCTGGCCAAGCAGTTGAAAGAGAAGATCCCCGAGTATATTCAGCAGACGCCGGACTATGCCCTGAAGGAACTGCCCAAATACCGGGTCTCTCTGGAGGATAAGCTGGAGGGCCAACTCACCCAGTACTGCAAGACGACGACCCAAAAGCTGGACACGCAGTTGGACACCTATCTGACCGATCATAAAGACGATATCAAAGGGATGATCACCACAGGCAACGATCCCGAGATTACCAAGCGTGTCGGCCAGGATCTCAAGAAGCAGTTTCTGACCTATATTCAGGAGAAGCAAACGGGAGGCGAATCGATCCAGGATCAGTTGGATACGTCGCTCGTGGCCCTGCAGGGGACGGCGAAGACCATGCATCGGCTGGCAGCCGGCAAGAACCTGACGGCGCAGGAGAAGCAGACACGCCATGCCCTGGCTGTCCTGACCGCCTCGATCACGGTAAAGTAGAACCAGGCGAAAGCCGTAGAAAGAGAGCGGCCCGCGATGTTAGGCATCGCGGGCCGCTCTTTTTCTGTTCATGAGAGACGGAAACGGGGCTACCGACCAGGGATCCGAACCGGATGGCCGAAGATATGCAGTATCAGTCCGCCGCTGCTGGTCTGGCTGCTGTTTCCACTCCCTGGTCCTCCCAAAATGGCGCTTCCGCCTCCGGTACGCAGTCCGTTCGCAGAGATCCCGGAACCGGAAGAGGCAGAATATCCCGACACGCTGCCGTTGCCGTTAAACGCGCCCAGAGAGGTAGAGCCGCTGGAGAGTCCATTCAACACCCGCAGCAGATCGAAGGTCTGCACATTGTGTATGTCGATTTCGTCGTCCTGCGTCGTCGGCGGAGGCGGCAGCACGGACTCGCCGGGAAGGTGTACTATCGGAGGGTGTAATTCCGGAGGCACTTCCACCTTCTCCGCCTTTTTCGAAAATCGATAGGTTCCCTTTTCGAACGTGACCTGCACGGGGATGCTGCTGCCGCGCAGGAGGGCATCCAAAACAGTCTGCAGCTTCACGTTGGTCAGGTGGCTCGAAACGACGGCATTCTTCACTTCGGCATCGATGACATAGTCCGCACCGACGCTTTTCAGCAGGGGCGGCACGACCTCTACCAGGCGCCCACGGTCGGTATCGATCGTGACTTTCGTCTCCGCAAATTTAGAAGCCTGGACAGCGTCTGTGCCCCCCCCGCTGCTGGGCGTTCCTGTCGGTCCCGCCTGAGCCAGCGCCACGCCGCCGGACACCACCCACAGCAGCGCCAGCGCGCTTCGGCTACCTATAAGCCCCAGAACACGAGTCTGCATTTTGTTCACCTCTTGTTTACAGTATAACATAAACCTCCGGAACCCCTCCGGCCTGCCAATACGTCTACCTACACAAGAGGGTATTTTACCCGCGCGTCTGACCGCTCCCCCGGTCGGCCGAGAAGGAGAACGCTTTGAAGTTGGATCAGATTGTCCGCAACTACGGCGGCCCGAAAGGTTTCTGGGACCGCCTCAAGAGTATCTCGGTCGCAGAGGTCGCTCGTGAAGCCGACCGACCGTTGAATATCGCTGTGATAGGCGCGTCCGATGTCCGGGCCGAAGCGCACAAGGCGCTCTATTCGGATGCCGGGTCGATCGCGATCCAAGGCGCTGCGCTGCCTGTCGCGCCCGCCCTGCACGGTTACGACGCCCTGACCACGGATGCCAATTTTCCAGCGCAGCCTGGCCTCTTCGACTTCGTTCTGGACCTCGGCAGCGGCTCTCGGGACGGTCTCCCTGCCGGAACGACCGTCTATTCTATCCGCGACCTCGGCGGATGGGAGGCGACGCTCGACCGCATCGTAGAAGACCGTCCGGACATCGAACTGGCCCTGGCCCGCAACTTCCCGATCTTCCGAAGCCGCGTGGCGCAGCGCATCATCAACGCCACTGCCCTCACCAACGCGCAGTTCACCCTGCTGACAGGAATCGCCTCTGCGTTCCCGCTGACGGCCATTCTACTGCCCGTCAACAGCCTCAGCGATATCGTGATCCTGACCAAGAACCAGATCATGATGACCCTGCGTCTTGCTGCTGCCTACGGCCTGGAAGTAGACTACAAGAGCCGCATGAAAGAGGTCGCCCCGATCCTCGCCAACGCCTTCGGCTGGCGCGCCATCGCCCGCGAACTCGTCGGCGCGGTGCCCATCGTCGGCGTTCTCGCCAAGCCCGCCATCTCCTACGCCGGCACCGTCACCGTCGGTAAAGCCGCGCAGGCCTACTACCAGACCGGCGAGAACATCTCCGCCGCCCAGCTTCGCCGCATCTACAAAGAAGCCTACGCCGTTTCCCGCGAAAAACTCCGCGCCCTCTCCGCCAACGTCCGCTCCAAACGCAAACAGAGCCGGACCGAAGCCGAACTACCGCAAATCTCCGCCCCGTTGCTCGAACTCAACGACATCGAATACATCGAGGAACCCGCCCAGATAGAGCGCGAGGAAGTGCTCCACGTCTCGACTGGCCGAACTGCTTCGGAGGACCGCGCCCTGAATGGCTGAACATTCGCTCGCTAATGACTTTAGGAGCCGCCAAACTATTATCGCTCCACAATTCTGCCTCAACTGGGGTCCGAAGTGGCCCGAATGTGGAGCGGTAATTCTTGGGAATTGCCTTAGCACCACAGGGCAATCCATAGAGTCGTTCGTGAGAACTAATAGCTCGCTTTGTTACCTTTTGCTCACGTACGAGCAATGGTATAATGGGTTATTACGAGGGGATTAAGGGGCAACATGTATGCCGCAGACAAAGTACACCAAAGAAGAGATCGCACGGCGTGGCGAAGAAATCTATGAAAATAGCATTCGCTCGCAAGTGGAAGCCGAGTTCGACGGAAAAATTCTTGCGGTAGATATCGGCTCGGGTGACTATGAGATCGACGATACGACCTTGCCTGCTGCAGACCGTCTCCGCCTCCGCCACTCCGACGCCGAAATCTATATTCTACGGATCGGTTATGATGCAGTCTATAGTTTCCATGGCCTTCCATCAAGGCGGACGAAGCAGTGATTACGGGACGCGTTACCGGGCGTTATGCATTGGTGACACTCCGGGTTGGCGGACCTATCGATTGGGGCGATGCCGACTTCTTTCTAGACACAGGGTATCGTCGATCTCGTGTCTCCAGGGAACGCCGCCCGTATGGAAATGCCCGATAGCGTGGATATTCTCCTTGATGGTCGTGCAGACATCGCCCTCCCTTATCAACATAGATTATCTGCGGGCAACGTCTCTTAACCCGAATTACCCCGTCGATCTCAATCTGGCATGCGGAAGCACTTTGTTTAAATGTCTCGTTGGAATTTGAGTGCGTCTAAAATGCCGAGTCGGATTAGTTGATCGCATATTGCCGAAATCATCTCTGATGGAGTTCCTTGAGCATGTGAGCGTCTTAACATGCTAAGGATCTCATCGGCACCATATAGCACCCCTATATGAGCGCTCAATAAATGCAACAGGAGTCGTGAAAGTTCTTGAGGAAAACGTTCGGCATAATCTGTTTGGGCCATTTGATGGGACCACGATGCATCCAGCGCATAAGGTACAGACACAGTCTCCCAAAGTGAAACGGCGCGGGGGAAGAACTTACCTGCGTAGGGGAGCCAGTCTAGCATCTCTGCCCTTTCAGGAGGGTGGTTCAGGGGAAGCGGCAGCCCAAAAGTTCTTTGATCTAGATAAGGAAGAAGAGTTTTCGTCCAAAGCTCTCGATAACGTTTTGCAGACCAATTTGCTTGGCTCCAACCAAGCAATCTTGTCAAGTTACGTGCGAATTGCTCTCGTTCAATCGTTGAGCAACTATGAAGATACTCCCCGAGCCAAGATTGATCTGGCCATTTGCCGAGACCTGTCACGAAGATGTTTGCGACATTGACATTGAGATTTTCTTCCGCTCCGCGAATTTCTGCCTTGCGAACGAAGACAGTCTCGTAAAGCGGCAATAGGTGGTCTGCATAACGAGGCAGGGTAGAACCGCATCAAACGGTGAAAATGTGAAAAGTGGGGCATGTCCTTCGTAAGTTTGATTACCACATCCAACTTAGGAGGTTTCCATGCACCCACAAC
>JBBQPO010000314.1:0-6616 GCA_038217285.1 Chthonomonadales bacterium | reverse complement strand
CCTGGGGGCGCGTCTCGGATGCCGCCATTGCAAAGGTAAAGGGGCGCAATCCGGCGGAACTCCTCGGTGACGACAGTCTGGGAGCCGGACTGCAGATGGCGCTGTACGATGTCGTGGGCAAGGCGCTCGAGGTTCCGGCCTACCGGCTCTTCAACCTGCCGCGCGTTCGGGAGTGGTGCCCGCTCTCCTGGTGGAACATCGATATGCCACCCGAGGCCTTTGCAGAGGAGGCGAAGGAGGCGCTGGCGCAGGGCTACACCTCCTACAAGATCAAAGCGCGGCCATGGTGGGATGTCTATGCACAGGTCGAGGCGATCAGCGCCGTGACGCCGCCCCATTTTCGCCTCGATCTCGACTGGAACAACATGCTGCTCAACGCCGGAAATGCGGCCCCGGTCCTGGTGGAGCTGGACAAGTACGAGCGGGTCGCGATCTACGAATCACCGATCATGCACCGCGACGTGGAGGGGCATCGGCAGTTGCGTCAGAAGACGACGCGGCCGCTCTCTCTCCATTTTGGCGATCCGCCCTTTCCCACGGTCGTGCGGGACGAAGTCTGCGACGGCTTCGTGGTCGGCGGCGGTGTCGCCTCCATTATGCGCCAGGCGACGCTCTCCGCCGCCTTCGAAAAGCCGTTCTGGCTCCAAATGGTCGGCACCGGACTGACGACCGCTCTCTCCCTGCACCTCGGAGCCGTCCTGCCGTTCGCGCAGTGGCCAGCGGTCAACTGCCTGAACAACTATGCCGACGATCTGTTGGTCGAGCCTCTCACGATTCGCGGCGGCTTTGCACAGGTCCCGGAGGCGCCCGGTCTCGGCGTGACCGTGGACGAGGCGGCGCTGACCCGCTTCCGTATGGAGCCGCCCTACGAGTTCCCGAAGCCGCGCCTGCTGCTTTCGGTCGTCTGGCCTGGGGGGCGGGTGATGCACTACGCCAGTCTGCGTCAGTGCTGGGACGACTGTACCGCGGGCAACCAGCCGGTGCAGGAGCGCGGCGTTCGCATGGAAGTCCAGGGCGACAACGGTACTTCGGACTGGGCGACACTCTACGCGCGGTGCGAAATCGCCCCCGTCCGTGACCAGCGTTAGGCCCGTTCGGACCATATTCTTTTACCGGCCATTCACCAAGCGTTACACAGGAGCATACACATGTATTACGGAGAACGAATCTGGAGGGAGACGGACGACCTGACAGGGCGGGTCGTGGTGGTGCCGATCGGCTCCCTGGAACAGCACGGGCATCATCTTCCCATGCTCACCGACACCATGATCGGGGCGGAGATAGCCCGGCGAGCGGAGGCGGAACTTGGAGACGCAGCCCTGTTCACGCCCGTGCTCTGGATCGGAGCGTCCGATCATCATCTCGGTTTCGAAGGCACACTCAGCCTCAGCAACGATGTCTACGTCTCGGTCCTGGTGGATATTCTGGAAAGCCTTATCGGTGCAGGGTATCGCCGGATCGTCCTGCTGAACGCACATGGCGGGAACATCGTGCCGGGACGCATGGCGATGTACGATGTCCAACTACGCCACCTCGAAAAGAAGGATCTCTGGATCTCTTTGGCGACCTGGTTTACGATCGCGGCCGAACAGATAGCGGCGATTGACGCACTCGACCAGAAAGTCGTGACGCATGCATGCGAACTGGAAACCAGCATGATTCTGCATCTGCGCCCGGAACTGGTGAATATGAAGGCGGCCGTCGGCACGACGATCCCATTCGAATCGGCCTTCTATGTGCCGGACTTCGGAGCGCCGAGCCGGGTGGATGTCGCCCGGTCTTTCAATCAATTGAGCGTGTCGGGCGCGTTCGGACATCCGGAAGCAGCGACAGCGGAGAAGGGCACGCTGCTGTTCGATACCGCTGTTCGCGAGGTCGTGGCGTTTATCCGGGAGTTCGCAGCCTGGAATCCATTCGTTCCGCGCTGAAAGGAGTCCCTATGTCCGTTGAGAAAGCGATTCCTGTCGGGGAGCGGCCTTCGCAAACGGAGAGCGACCCCGGACAGAGTCGGCTGCAACAGTACCTGAATGCCCGGGTCATGGTATACTACAACTCGCAAAGCAGTTACACCGATACCGGGCGCGTGACCTATCTGGACCCGCACTGGCTGGAGCTGACGAAAGAAAACGGCGAACGGCTTTTGATGCCGACGTTTGCCGTTCGCATCCTGAAACTTTTGGAGCCTATTCGCCAGACGGACGACGCGGGCACACTACTGCGTCCGCTCCTGGGCCTACCGCCCACCGATGAGAAAGTGAACCCAAAGTGAATGATCGCCGACAGGGCGGAAAGCCGCGCAAGCGCCCGACTTCCCGACCCAACCATCCCGGTTTCGCGACAGGAAGGCAGGCCCAACTGGCTCGTGCCCAGTCCTTCGCGGCGCCTGCACAGATTATCGAGAGGGACGTGCCGCGCGCGCCTGTGGCGCCCCTCGGGCCCGTTCCGTTTCGGATCGTCATCGCCGTCCATCGGCCCCGGTTTCGGGGCCGATGCGAACGCGCCGCCGCCCTGGCCGGCTGGGAAGTGACCTCGCTGCTGAATCGTCAGGATCCCGTCGGGCTGGTGGCGAAGAAGCCCGGCCCCCCGGACTTGTTGATCCTCTCCGGCGATTTCGGACGACAGAAAGACTACGCAATTTTCCGGGCCGTGCAGCCGTGGCGCGAGAAGGGGATGCGAATCGTCGGACTCGTCGACGACTGCGAGACGCCCCCAGAAGGTTTCCCGGACTCCGCACCGGAAGCGGTCTGCGATGTCTGCCTCTCGCCGCCTTATACCGCCGCCGCCTTGCGCGCCGTGTTCTCCGAACTCTATACGGAACTGCGCGGTAAGCCCGCCCCACCTCCGGTAAAGGCGGTCCAGGCCATTGAGGAAGACGAAGAGTAGCGGCGGTTCAGGAGGACGATGTGCTGAGTGAAGAGGAAGTAAGGGCCATTTTTTTAGACGCCGGAGCGTTGCTGGATGGGCATTTTCGGCTGACCTCGGGCCGACACAGTGCAGAGTACTGGGAGAAGTTCTGGGTGCTGCAGTGGCCTTCGCATGTCGAAACGTTGTGCGCAGAGATCGTACGGCGCTTTCGCGAGGATAAGGTCGAAGTCGTGCTCGGGCCGACGACGGGCGGTATTCTGCTGGCCTTCGAGGTGGCGCGGCAACTGGGTGTGCGCGCGCTGTATGCGGAGCTCGAAAACGGAGAGCGCACCCTGCGGCGTGGTCTGCAACTGCCGGCCGGCACCCGAACCCTGGTGGTCGATGATGTCATGACCAGCGGAGGCTCTATGAAAGAGTGTCTCAATCTGGCGGCGAAGCACGACGCCGTGGTCGTGGGCGCTGCGGTGCTTGTAGACCGGAGCGGCGGAACGACCGACTTCGGGTGTCGGTTGGAGAGCCTTCTGACGGTGCAGGCGGAGACGTTCCCACCGGAGGTCTGCCCGCTCTGTGCCCAGGGCGTACCGATTCGAAAACCCGGCAGCAGCGCCGCATAGATACGCGCTTGAATCGAGCATCGAAGCTCCTGCGCCCAGGAGGCGCGTTGCCTTCGGGACGCAAAGACGCCCCCTCTCCGATCTCGGTAGAGGAGGCGTCTTTGCTATTGTGGCACGAAAAAAGCCCCCTCTTCCATCAAAACTCGGAAGAGGGGGCGGTAGTGAACCGCAGGCATCAGGGTTTGATATTGGGATTCTGAGTGCCGCCGGTATCAGCGGATTTGTCAGGCATTGTCTGCGTGCCGTTCTCATCGACCTTCTTGGTCGGCGTCACGGCGGGCTGCACGACCTTCTTCTTCTTGAAGTCCAGGTTCGGCTGCTGGCGGGCCAGATCGGGAATCTGGTTGACGACGCTCTGGCCTTCCTTCTGGGTCAGCGCGCGCGCTTCCTCGACACTGCTCACGACATGTGGGGTCAGGAAGATGACGAGTTCGACCTTCTCATGCGAGCGCTCCTTCGACTGGAACAACTGTCCGATGAACGGGATATCGCCCAACAGGGGTACCTTGACGCGATTGATATTCTCGCTCTGGCGTATCAGCCCTCCGATGACGATCGTCTCGTTGTCCTGCACGGTGACCGACGTGTCGGCATACCTGTCGTTGGTCACCGGTGCGCTCACCGCGCCCTGGCCGGTTCCCAACTGCTGGTACCGGAGCAGTTCGCTGGCCTCCTGCGTCAGGTTGATCGTCACCTGGCCCTGCCGCGTAATGCGCGGGGTGACATCCAGACTGAACCCGACCTGGAGATACTGCACCTGGTTGCTGACCGTGGTGTTGATAAATCCGTTCGAGCTCTGGCCCGTGATGTACGGGATGAACTGCTGAATGTTGATCGTCGCCTGCTGGTTATTGGAGGTAAACACCTTCGGCGTTGCCAGGATCTTGACTTTGTTGTTGTTGTCGATCGCTTGCAGAACAGCCGCGTAGTTGGCGTTGTTCAGGACGAACTGGAAGCCCTGCGCAGCGGCATCGAGCGCGGTTCCGGCGGCACCGGTATTGAAGCCGCCCACGGGCTGATTGAGCTGTGCACCGCCGCTGGTCGCGGAGTGGAACAGACGGTTCAGCATACCGGAGGCCGAGAAGCCGAGTTTCTGGTTGCTGTCCAGGGTGACCTCCGCGACGACGACCTCGATCATGACCTGACTGGGAACGACATCCAACTGTTCGATAATCGCCTTGACCGCCTCGATGTTTTCCGGCGTCGTGGTGATGATGATACTGTCTCCGTTCGGGGTGGCCGTGGAGAATACATTGTTCTGGAGTTGGAGCAGATTGACATAACTACCGTTGCTGCCGCGCCCGAACTGGGGGCCGCCGCTCTGCCCCAAACTCTGGCGTCCACCGCCACCGTAGCCGCCGTAGCCGCCATAGTACCGACCGAACTGGCGGGTTGGACCGTTCTGAGAGGCGTTCTCACCCGTATCTCCGCTGGTCGGGACGAAGCCGTTCGGCGTCATAACGCCCTGAATTCCCTGCGGTATCGCCGAGCCATCGTCCTGCCCACCGGCGCTGGTCTGTGGACCCGGAGGCGGCGTCGGTGCCGCCGACCGCCCGGTCGCCGACCGACCTGTATTCGAGGTGCTGCCTCCGAAGCCGCGTTGAATTTTCGGTCGGTTGGTGCCGTTACTGCTGTTACCGTTGCCGCCGCCGCCGAAGTTGTAGTACGAGTTCCCATTACCCTGATTGCTATTAGACGTTCCGAATGCCTGACTCAACGCCGCCGAGACGTCGGCGGCCTGGGCATGCTTCAGCGGAACGACGAAGGTGGTCGTTTCGGTGGGAACGGCGACATCCATCTGCTTGATCAGTTCTTCGATCTTCGCCATGCGGTCCGTGGACGCTGTGACCAGGAGCGAGTTCGTCCGAGGGTCGGCGACGACCTTACCGAACGGATCCGAACTGGTGACGTTGCCCTGGCCCCCGCCTCCGCCTCCGCCCCCGAAACCGAACGGATCGTAGCCAAAGGTGCGGGACTGGAAGGAGCCGTTGCCGCCGCCGCTGGCGGCAGAGCCGTGCATGTTGGAAAGCACACCATTGACCAGACTGGCGACGGTGGCCGCATCCGCATATTTGACCTTGATGAAACGGGTATCAAGGGTGTTCGTGTCGTCGTCGTCGAGGGTTGCGATCAGTTTCTTCGAGATCTCGATCTGCTTTTCGCGGGAGGCGACGACGATGACGGAGTTGGTGCGCTGGTCGGCGACCGCAACAACGGCTGGTCTCCCGCCGCCTCCGCCCGGAAGCGGCTGCCCGTTCGGACCCATCTGCTGCGGCTGACCCGGCGCCGGAGCCCCACCGCCTTTGCCACGCGAGGTGGTCTGTTTGTAGCGGTCGTTGATGACGCTGGCGACAGCAGGAGCTTCGGCGCGATGGAGGGGATAGATCACCATCTCCGAGTTGGCCGACGTCTTGTCAAGCGACTCGACGATGGATAGAATCCTTTGTACATTCGAGGCGCTATCGGTCAGTATCAGGGAGTTGCTGCCGGAGCTGCCGATGAGGCTGGCCCCGGTGGAGATCAGAGGCTGTAGATCTTTGGAAAGCGCATCGGCGTCTACATTGTCCAGCGGAATGATCTGCGTCATCACCTGATTACGCGGATCGAGAACGCCTCCCTTATCGGGGTTTACCAGTGTCGTCGTATGAACGCCTACCGCAAACGGCACGATGCTGATGACGTTGCCGGTCTGAAGGGCCGTAAAACCACGCACGGCCAGAACCGACTGCAGGATTTTGAACGCCTCATCGAGCAGGACCGGCTTCGGGTTGATAATGGTGACGGTGCCCGATAGAGTGGAGTCGGCGGTAATCGTCTGCCCGGACAACTGCGCATACATCTTCAGTACGTTCGTGATGTCCGATCCGTGAAAGTCGAAGGTGAAGGGTGTCCCCGCGCCCGGCGCTCCGCCAAACCCACCTGGTTTTGCCGCACGGGAGGCATCCTCGGGCGTCACCGTAAACGTGGGCGTTCCCGGCGTTCCCACCCGACGTTTTGGGACTATCGTTATGGGGGATTGACCGCCCGGAGTTGTCGGACCTGGTGCCTGCTTGACGGCGGGCGCAGCAGGAGCCGCAGGTGTCTGGACGACCGGTTTGGCAGGTTCCTGGGTGGCTTGTCCGGTCGATGCCAGCGGC
>JBBQPO010000313.1:0-6625 GCA_038217285.1 Chthonomonadales bacterium | reverse complement strand
GCAGACATTGAGCATTCGTTGTTGGGAATGCGCAAACAACTGGTGAACGATCAGGAGGTGATGTATGGTTTCCTGGAAGCATCGGAATTGTTTCCCGAAAAGTAGGGACGCTCGTTAATACAATAACTGAATGTCAATAATCTCCCCTGAAATGACGACCTGCCGACAACTGTCGGCAGGTCGTTACTATGTTACCGTTCGCAGAAGAGGTAGGTTTCTACGGAACGCGGCGTTTGCCATCGACAAGCGGCGGATCGAGCAGGATGCGCTGTGTCTCATTCAGGAAGGGTTCTATGGCATCCAAGGCAGGGCTGCCAGGAGTATAGGAGTGCATTCCCCAGCGGAGATGCGCCGGGCTGTACTTCATGTAGAGGGAGCGACGCGTATGCGGCCCCTTCCAGGGCAGCGTTCCATGCTGAAGCGCTTCGGTGAACAGCAGGCAGTCGCCCGCGCGCAGCGGAACCTGCTGCACGATGGGGTGGGGGCGCTGAAGCAAGGCGATCTCTTCCGGGCAGCGGAAGTTGCTCTTGTGGCTGCCGGAAATACAGGCGAAGCCCCCTGCTCCTGGCGGGACGTCGTTCAGCGCGAAGACCGCGACGGTGAGCCCGCTGTAGATACGGTCTTTGACCACATGATAGGACTGCGACGCATCGTAGGGAGTGCCGCCGCCGTGCAGAAACAGGCCCGCGCCGCCCGGCGTCAGAAAGATGGCGTAGTCGTGGTCGAACCGCAAATGGCTGCCCAGGATCGCCTTCAACATTGGCAGTAGGCGGGGATGGTCGAGCAGCGCCAGGAAGTCTGGACCCCATGTCAGCAGATCGGTCCTCTTGGTGTTCTCCGGCTGCCCACCCCAGGCTGGATCAACGGCGGCCTGGGCATCCAGCCAGGCGTTCATGCGGGCCAGCGTCTCCGGCGGAATCGCGCTCTCGATAACCAGATAGCCCCGCAGGTCGAACAGATACTTTTCTTCTTCGTTCACAAATAAGATCCTTTCTCGCGGGAGGAGGAGACAGCTCGATCAACACAGAATCACTCAGGATATGAACATCGATCTGCACTCCATTACGAGCATTTCCGATCCCTGTCTTCTTCCGGCGTTGCGCCTCTATGAACAGGCCTTTCCGCCCTACGAACAGATGACGCCTTCGTTCTGGATCCAGAATCTTCTCCAGCTACCGGAGGGCCGGTTGAGTTTTACGGCAGCCCTCAACCAGGAAGACGGGGACGTCGTCGGGATGGCAATTTTCGAGATTCTCCGCCCGGCCTACCGTCCACCAGTTGCCTATCTCTGGTATCTCTGTACCCGAGACGATCTGCGCGGCCTGGGAGTAGGGGCGCAGATATATCAAAGACTGATCTCTCAGTTTTTCGAGGACGGGATCGGTGCCGTCGTCTTCGAAGTCGAACGGCCCGACGTCGCTATAGCGCATGGGGCGGACAGTGCGGATCTGGCCGCGCGGCGCATTCGCTGGTATCAGCGGAACGGCGCACGTCTGTTGGGGAACGTCGATTACCTTCAGCATGTGGATAACGGCCTGCAGCCGACCCCGATGCACCTGATGATTCATTCGCAAGAACCCCTCACTCCGGACGAAGCGTTTCGTATTCTGACAGAAGATGCCGGTCTGAAGGCTGTTGCGATCGGTCCGCTCTCCCTGGACTAAGCGACGGTGGGCGTATCGAGATAGTAATAGGCGGTAGCGGACCAGTCGTCCTGCCGCCAGAAGTTGCACCAGCCCTGCGGCAGCGATGGATCGGCGAGATCCACGGGCTGCGGCCTGTCCATGAGTTTGCAGAACGGTCCGGACTCGCCCGGATCGATCGTGATCGGAATGAGCGGGACGCCCTGTTTCTGAAGCGCCAGCACTTCGGCGAGGCCTGCGCCCCCTATCGTCTGAATGGCTACTCGACAGCCATCCTCGAAGAAGATGGGGTCATCGATGTGGTAGCGGTAAAACGCCCACTCCCGGTTCGCTTTGTCGGCGATCAGGCAGCCCTGCGTCCGATGTGCGTAGACGCCCTGGCCCCAGCCGGTCCCGATATAGTCTTCCGTTCCGGTGCCGCACAGTGTCGGATCGGTATCGTCGCCGAACCAGCATTTGACCTCGCCCTCACCCCACCAGGTTCCGGCATAGCGTACGTCGGCGATAACACCCGCATTGCACCCGAGAAATCGGCCGCTACCCGTTACGCGCGGTAGAATAACGAACTCCTGGCCCAAAGCGTTCGGCGACTCGCGTCGCCAGTGCGCATGGAAATAGAGGGTTTCGGGCGTATGTTCGACCCCGAGCAGTAGATCGACATCGTAGAACAGATGGTGAAGTGGTGTGCCCGACTCGTTGGTGAGCGTGATCCGCGCCGACCTACGAAAGGGCATCGGTATAAAACAGTTGAAGCTGCGCCCTTCGGGATCCGAGAAGAGGGCGCATTCAAAGGCCGCTCGTCTGCCCAGGGCGACGCCGAAAAAGTCTCCGAGCGGCACCGAAACGGCAGGCTGCTCCTCCCCGTCCCAGAACATCCGGAGCCGTAGACTGCGGAGCATTTCCGGACTGCGGTCGCTGACCGTCATCCAGATACGTGCTATCGTGCCGCTCCCAGCCACGTCCAGCAGCGTCTTCGTTTCGCCGGGAGCCAGGCAGTCGAAAGCATGTCCCTTCGCGCCCTTGTTTTCCAGGCCCGCTCGCCCTCGACCCGCGACGGTATTCTCAAAGCTGAACCAGCGGGTCTGAACACCGCGCGGCTTTTCAAATAGATTCATGGCAATATCGCAAGGAGTTCAGGAAAGAGCCATGTCGGAGGAAAGGCCCTCCTCCCGCGAAATCGCCCCACCCACATCGTCGTAACTCCCTGCCTCCTCCTCTTCGGAATGAATGGATTTATGGCTACGTGACCGATATCAGCATTCACCACACCTGCGACGATTTCCTAGGCAAACAGGGGCAGCACCGCGCGATCCGCTACGCGGCGTGGGCCGAGAAGTACTCGTATCAGCGCGGCTCCGCAAGCTCGGGAACGATCGCGTCGATCAGCGGATGAGGATTCAGTGCGCCCAGCCGCCTCAGCAGCCAGGGCATGGTAAGCCCTTGCACCAGAACCGAAAACGCGACGACGCCGAACACCACGGTGACGAGCGTATCCTGGCGCGGTATGTCGGGTGGCAGGCCGAAGACCAGCGCCAGGGCAAGTGCGCCCCGCAACCCGCCCCAGACCAGGATGTGCTGGTGGCTCCTCTGCACCCGCCACGACGAGCGCGCGAAGGGGGCGCAACATCCATAGACGGCAGCGGCACGGCCCAGCAGTACCAAAACGATGACGGCGGCAAGCGGGAGCCAGACCGCTCCGAAGTTCTGGTGGGGCAGTTGCACGCCGATCAGCAGGAAGATGAGCGAGTTGGCGACGAAGGCGAGGTACTCCCAGAAGGAGAGCACCTCGGCCCGTCCCCTGTCCGTAAACGCCCCACACGAGCCAAAGTTGCCGAAGACGATGCCTGCGGCCAGGGCTGCCATGACCCCGGAGAGATGGAAATGCTCGGCGGCCAGGAACGAGCCATAGGCAGCGAGGGTGCTGGACGTGATTTCCACCAGGTGGTCGTCGGTGCGCCCTACCACATATAAGAGGAGCCAACCGATCAGCCCTCCGCAGAGAATGCCGCCAATAAACGTCACCAGGAACGACGAGAGAACATGCCCGAACGACAGCGCTTCCCCTGTCCCAGCAGCGAGCGCGACGACAAAGAGGACCGCAGCGGTTCCGTCGTTGAAGAGGCTCTCCGTCTCTACCAGCCTCTTCAGTCGCCCCTGTACGCCCGCTTCCTTGAAGGTGGCGATGACGGAGACCGGATCGGTCGCCGAGATCAGTACCCCCAGCAGCACGGCGGGCTGCCACTCCCATCCGAGCAGGAAGTGAACGCCGGTAGCGGTCAGGCCCGCCGCAAGCAAGACGCCGACCGTGGCAAGGCCCAGCGTGACGGGCAAATCGCGGCACAACGGCTTCCATTCCATCTGGAAGGCAGCCTCAAAGATGAGCGGGGGCAGAAGGATGTTGAAGACGAGTTCCTTCGTCAGAGTCAGGCCGGCCAGTCTTGGGAAGAGCGCCAGTACCGTGCCTGCCAGCACAAGCCCCACGGTATAGGGTAGCTTGACGCGCCGGGCCAGTATCGCGACAAATGCCGCTACCAACAGCAGGATCTCAATCCGCTCGATATTCAGATTCATTGGCAGCCTGCCTTTGGCAGGAGGCCTATACGGCTGTAGCGCGTATGGCGCA
Source organism: Chthonomonadales bacterium (assembly GCA_038217285.1). Taxonomy (GTDB): domain Bacteria; phylum Armatimonadota; class Chthonomonadetes; order Chthonomonadales; family Chthonomonadaceae; genus JANXLO01. The sequence continues at coordinate 2,359 of JBBQPO010000313.1, read as the reverse complement.
GGACGCTGCCTGTGCCGACGGTAACCCTCGCAGACGCGAGGAACCGGCAGAGCGAAAAACAAGGGAGAATCATGAAGCCCACTCCTTACACCGGAAGAATAACCTCTGTGTTCCACGTGCATGCCTGCAACAAAGGAGGGGGGAACAGCCTCAGTCAGGTATGCACAGGCATGCACTCAGGCGAGGTTAGGTTAAATGTACAGAAGAAGGAAACTATAGGTGAGAGGTGGGGTCACGGGGAGACGGCGGCACGCCTCCCATGCGCGGTCGAACCGCCATGGAGGTTGAATGGGTGAAGCGGGCCAGGAGGAAGAGCGAACACGGCCCCCCAAAGCATCCCGATATGGGTCTAAAAAAATACATGACAGGCGTAGTATACCCCCAAAGTGGACAGCCCAATAGAGGCAACGGGGCTCCGCATGTCGAAATAGGAGCGAGATCCGGCCAGGAGAGGGCATCCGCTTACCCGAACGGCCCGGAAGCACATAAGGAACGCAATGGACGAACCCGCACAGTCGGCACGTATTGAGAGATTGATTCGCGCGTTGAAAGACTCGCAGGTTTCGGTGGTTTGGAACGCGACGCGCGAACTGGCGCGTTTCGAGGCCGCTGCCGCCGTGGCGCTGCCTGCTCTGCAGGAGGCGCTGGGCAGCCCTGACAGCGCCTCCCGCCTCTGGGCTCGCTATGCGATCGCCCGTATCACCAACGATCTGCCGGCCCATCTGCCCCACTTTATCGCCGCGCTCGACGACAGGACGACTCTTTTTCCCGGTATGGCCTCCGCAGTCCTGGCGGGCTTTGGGCCTGCCGCACAGGCGGCCGTTCCGCGCCTGATCCGTGAACTCGACGAGGACGACTCTGAATACCGCGCGAGCGCCGCCGGGGCCCTCGCCGGCATCGGGCCGGATGCGGCGGCAGCGGTGCCTGCTTTGATCCGCACACTGGACGATACCGACGAAAAGGTCCGCTGGTACGCGGCCTGGGCGCTGGGACAGATCGGGCCTGCGGCGATGACCGCCGTTCCTGCCCTCCTAACGGCCCTGAACGACACCGACGACGATGTCCGTGGCTACGCGGCACGTGCGCTCGGCCACATCGGTGATCTTTCAGCCTCCGCGTCGATCTCGCACGCTCTACGCGCCTTGCAGACCGACGACAATCCGAACCTCCGTCTTGCGGCGTCTGAGGCGCTGGCGCGCCTGGAAACCGTCTCCCTCGCCGACGCCTAGTTAGGGCGACAGTAAGCCTGCAGTGCGCCCGACTCCCTGGTGTCAAGCCCCGTCGCCCAGACTCGGCCTGCCGCGAAGACGCTCCAGCAGGCACGACCGTCGCCGGACATCGACGCCTCTACAAGGATGGCCCTGGTGGAGGCGTTTTTGCTGTCTGCCGATGCAAGTTCGAAAGGAGGGAAGGACATTACATTATTATGATACTTAATTAAGAGGCTTGACAAAGTGGGCGACGGCGGTGTATGATAGCGGTAAGCTTGAGAATTATGACAAACTCCCGATCCCTCATCCAGCCGGTTCTGTTGAGCCGCATCAATGAACAGCAGATCCTACGGATGCTGCTGGACTACGGCGCTATGTCGCGTGCCGAAATAGCCCGCGCTGCCGGAATCGGGCCACCTACCGTATCGCGGGCGGTCGAGGCGCTTCTCCTGTCCGGCTTCGTGGAAGAAGACGCGCCGCAGGGAGCCTTCGGCCGACCGGCCAGGAGACTGCGGTTGGCGGTACGGTCGTCCCAGGTTTTAGGGCTGGTTCTCGACGCGGAGCGTTGCCGCATCGTCTGTGCCGGACTGGACGGCAAAGTTCATCCCGAGCAGACGCAGACCTTTACCACGCCCGACACCTATGCGGAGCTTCTCCAGCAAGCGGCCTCCGGTTTGAGCGCCCTACTGGCCGCACCGGGAGTCACGACGCTGGGAGTCGGGATCAGCATGCCGGGCCTTGTCGACACACGCCTCAAACAGGGACTGCTCTCTCCCAATCTGCCGATCACAAACGGTCGCGCGCCGGGCCGGGACCTGGAGGAGCGGCTCGGAGTGGAGTGCGTCTTGGTACAGGAAGAGCACGCGCTCTGCCTGGCGGAACGCTATTTCGGCAACGCGCGCGGACTGGAGAACTTCGCGATGCTCGATGTCAGCACCGGCGTTGGCCTGGGCGTGATGAGCGGAGGCAGACTGTTGACCGGACAGAGCGGGCTGGCTGGGGAGATAGGCCACATCACCGTAGACTTGCGCGGACGTCGGTGCGGTTGCGGGAATCGGGGATGTATCGAGACCGTCGCCTGTGACACCGCCCTCGCCGCCATCGTTTCGCAGCGTCTGGGATACAAAGTCGATTTCGACCGGATGGCC
>JBBQPO010000312.1:0-6712 GCA_038217285.1 Chthonomonadales bacterium | reverse complement strand
AGGCCTTCGAACAGGGGCAGGATATTCACACGACGGTCGCCGCCGAGGTCTTCGGAGTCGCGCCGGAGACGGTGACGAAAGAGCAGAGGGCGCGGGCGAAGACCATCAACTTCGGCATCATCTACGGCATCACCCCCTATGGATTGGCGCGGCGTATCGAGGGGATGGACGTAGCGACGGCGATGGAGTTGATCGCGCAGTACAAACGCCGGTTTCCGGGGATCGAGCGGTTTCTCCAGCAGTGTGTGCGCGAGGCTCTGGAGCAGGGATACGTCTGCACGCTTTCCGGAAGACGGCGTGCCATTCCTGAGATCGATTCCGCCAATCGCAACCTGCGCAACCTGGGAGAGCGTCTGGCGATCAACTCGGTGGTGCAAGGCAGCGCGGCGGACCTGATCAAAGCGGCGATGGTCAACGTGCAGCAGCGCATCGACCGCGACCATCTGCCGCTGAAGATGCTGCTTCAGATCCACGACGAACTGGTACTGGAGACCCCGGAAGCGCGGGCGCAGGAGATGGCCGAACTGGTCTGCCTCGAAATGGAGCGCGCCATGACGCTGAGCGTCCCGCTGCGCGCCGAAGCGGGGATCGGCTACGACTGGCTCTCGGCCCATTAGAAACATCCGAACCCAGAGGGCGAGGAGTTCGGCGGCAAAGTTGGCAATTTGGCTTCAAATGCGGTAAACTAGATGTTTAGTCAAACTCGTTTACGAACCTGCCCTGCGGCGCAGCGTTGCGGACGCATTTTTTGTTGTGTCTGGGTCAGACGATCGCCGCCGAAAGTATGTTATGCCCACAACCGAAACCACCCTTTCCACGCACGGTAAGGTCAGCCTCATCAACCTCGGCTGCGCCAAGAACGAGGTCGATTCCGAGGAGATGCTTGGCCTGCTGGCGCGGGAGGGCTACACGGTCGAGAGCAGCCGCACCCCCAACGCCGTGAGCCGGGATACGGATGTCGTCGTCATCAATACCTGCGGCTTTATCGACGCCGCCAAAGAAGAGTCGATCAACACCATTCTGGAGGCGCTGCAGCGCAAAGAGCGCGGCGAGATCAAGAAGGTCGTCGTGGCGGGCTGCCTGGTCCAGCGGTATGCCGAGCAGTTGCGGAAAGAGCTGCCCGAAGTGGACGCCTTTATCGGGACCGGCAGCATCGGCGAGATCGGCAACATCGTCGGGCAGTCGCTGATCCGGACCGACCAGCTCCTGCAGATCGGCGAGAAGCCCCACCATCGCTGGGTAGACACGCCGACGCGCGTGCGGCTCGGCGCGCCCTGGACCGCCTACCTGAAGATCTCCGAAGGTTGCGACCACGCCTGCACCTTCTGCGCCATCCCCTCTTTCCGGGGCGGGCACGTCAGCAAGCCGTTCGAGCGTATTCTGGAAGAGGCCGCCTCGCTGGCAGCCGCAGGCGTCCGGGAGCTGAACCTCATCGCTCAGGACTCCACGCAGTACGGTTACGATCTCTACGGCAAGATGCGGCTACCGGAGCTGTTGCGCGAGCTGTCGCAGGTGAACGACATCCACTGGATCCGACTGTTCTACTGCTATCCGTCCCGCGTCAACCGGGGCATTATCGAGGCCGTCGCCACCACGCCGAAAATCTGCCACTACATCGATATGCCGCTCCAGCATGCCGACGATGAGATGCTGCGCAAGATGCGCCGCCCCATGTCGAACGCGGGCTATCTCAAACTGCTTGCCGATTTCCGCGCCGCCGCGCCCGATGTCGCCATCCGCACCACCTTTATCGTCGGCTTTCCCGGCGAGACGAAGGAGCATTTCGCGACCCTGGAGAACTTTGTGGAGCAGGCGCAGTTCGACCGCGTCGGCGTCTTCGAGTATTCGGTCGAGGACGGCACTCCGAGTGCCGACATGATGCCGAAAGTCCCAGGCCGCACCAAACGCGCCCGCAAGGACGCCCTGATGCAGCGTCAGCAGGCCATCTCGCTCGCCTGCAACCAGCGCTGGGTCGGCCGCGAACTGGAAGTCTTGATCGAGGGCCGCTCGCCGCAGGACATCACCACGGCCATCGGGCGCTCCTTCCGCGACGCGCCGGAAGTGGACGGACAGGTGCTGGTGCGCCGCTGCCTCGCCGCACCCGGCAGCTTCGTCCGCACCCGCATCGTGGAAGCCCGTCCGTACGACCTGATCGCCGAACTGATCGTTTAGGGACCGGCGTGCCAACAACTTAGAGGTTTGACCTGTCAGAGGATTGAGAACAAGGAGAAAACTACGTGGCAACCGCCGTTATTTCGAAAACGCAGGATCAGCCGACATCGGAGCAGCTCGCTGCCCGCTATGCCGGCGATCTGATCTATAGAGCGCTACTGCAGACAGGAGAGCCGATGAAGGCCGGCGATGTCGCCAAGGCGGTCGGACGGCCGGACGTCGACTCGCGCCTCGCCCGCGTCGCGCTGACGACCAACCCGCATATCACCGCCGTGGACCGCAAATGGACGCTCTGGACCCGCTACCTCGATGCGAACAGCACGCTGGACCACAACGCGCGGCGGATCCTCAACACGGTCGGGCAGCCGATTCAGATCGCACACCTGGCGAACGAACTGCATAACATCTACGGACGCCCCGCCGAAATCTACGAGGAGATGCTGGGCTTCCTGGTCTCCGACAGCCCACGCTGGTTCCGTGTCGGCGAGGACTATATGGCGCCCTCCGACTGGCTGCTGGTCACGGAGTACACGAAAGAGGACGAGGTTCTGTTCGACAACTTCCTCGACGACGCCGATGTCTTCCCTTACCTCGCCACCGCCGATAAGGTCGGGCTGGACGCGCACAAACCCGCGACCGTCGCCGCCCTGCTCGACGCCGTCGGCAAACCGCTCAAGACGAAGGCCCTCCAGTTCTTCCTCTGGCGCAAAGACCCGGAAAACTTCGACCCCCGCGCCTTTTACAACGCGCTGTTCCTGGAGAGCGGCGCAGCGCCCCTCTCCGACGGAACCTGGGTCGGACCGAAGCAGATCGCGGCCTTCGTCGCGCATTTCCCGGTTCTGGCCCAGCAGGAGGTCAGCGACACCGCCGAAACCGACGCACAGGAAGCCGCGCAGCCGCTGGTTCTGGGCGACGCCGAGCGCGAACAGTTGGTCGAAAGTGTGCTGGAGAGCGAAGACTCGGTGCGCGCCTCGGTGCTGCTGGAAGACCTGTTCGAGGTCACGTCGGACTACCGCACCTACGCGGAAGATCTGATTGCGGTCACGGATATGCTGAAATCGGACGAGCGTGTGCTCTGGGTCGGCGGCGACCGATATCGTCCGCAGGGCACGCTGCCCGGCTATGTCTTCTCCGTGCCCGGTCTCCTCGACATTCCGGAATACAACTTCCTCGACGTGGAAGGCAACCCGGTCGACCAGTTGCTGGAAGACGGCTTCGAAGGCGGACTGGATCGCGAAATGCTCAACCCGCTGGTGCAGGATGTGCTGGACGAAGAGCCGGTTCCCTCGGCCGATCCCAACCCACCCTCCAATGCGCGCGCGGTCATCAAGTACCATCACAAGCAGATCGGAACCTTGCCGCTCTGCCAGTTCCCATCCGGTTTCTTCCCGGCGGAGCCGACCATTCTGGAGACGGAGTTCGTGCTGCCCGGTGGCCAGAAAACACGCGTCTGGGTCAACAACGAGACGCGCCTGCTCTACGGCCTGCTGGACTGGTTCCAGTCGATCCCCATCGACTCCGGCGCGACCTTTACCCTGGAGCGACAGGCTCCGGACCGCTTCGTCATCACGTACAACGATGAGAGCGAGCCGACCATGTTCATCAGCCGCAACCGTGTCAACGAGCTGCTGGCGCTGCAGGAGCGGGCCGAGACGGAGAGCCTGGCGACCTACGACATCATGCGCGAGATCATGGAGCACTACCGCAAGGGTATCGAGTACCTGACGCTGCACACGGAGATCAACATCGTGCGCCGGGTCACGCGGCGTCTGACCGCCTCCCTGCTCTCGGAATACCACTGCTACTTCCAGAGAGGCGGCGCGTGGGTCTACGATGCCAAGAAGCTCACGCAGGGCTTCGACAAGAGCAAGCGGAAATACCTGGTCAAGTAGTCGGCGTCTTTCGTTCCTTACTCTGCCGGGTACAGCCTTCTGTACCCGGCAATTTCATAAGTCTTTATCGGAGTTTCTGTCATGTCTGTTCGTGTACGCTTTGCTCCCTCGCCGACCGGCTCCCCCCATGTCGGCAACCTGCGCACGGCGATCTATGACTGGCTGCTCGCCCGCAAAGAGGGCGGGACGTTCATCGCGCGCCTCGAGGATACCGACCGCTCCCCCGAGCGCTATGTGCCGGAGGGCATCTACGATATCGAGGCCAGCCTGCGCTTTCTGGGCATCTTGCCTGATGAGTGGTGGGTGGCAGGTGGGCCGCATGGCCCCTATGTCCAGAGTCAGCGCCTGCCGCTCTATCAGGCCGAGATCGAGCGCCTGATCACCGACGGCTCCGCCTACCGCTGCTACTGCACGAAGGAGCGCCTGGACGAGATGCGCAAGGCGCAGCAGGAGCGCGGGCTGCCGACGGGCTACGACCGCCGCTGCCGCTTCCTCAGCCCCGAAGACCGGGCGCATCGCGAGGCCGATGGTACGCCCTTCGTCGTCCGCCTCGCGATGCCGCTCGACGGCGTGACGGTGCTGCACGACGAGCTTCGCGGCGACATCACCTACGAGAACCGCCTCCAGGACGATCAGGTGCTGATCAAGTCCGACGGCTTCCCGACCTATTTCTTCGCCTGCGCCGTGGACGATCACGCCATGGAGATCACCCACATCATTCGCGGCGACGACTGGCTCTCCTCCGCGCCCAAACTGGTGCAGGTGTTCCGCGCGCTGGGCTACACAGCGCCGAAGTTCGTCCATCCCCCTCTTATTGTCGGGCCAGACAAGAAGAAGCTGAGCAAGCGGCATGGGGCCACGCAGTTTAGCTGGTTCATGGAGCAGGGCTACCTGCCGGAGGCGCTGCTCAACTTCCTGGTGCTCCTCGGCTGGTCGGCCGGCGACGAGAACCGCGAGCTGTTCACGGTGCCGGAGCTGATCGAGCGCTTCTCGATCGCCGGTATGTCGGACAGTCCCGCCGTCTTCGACTACGACAAACTGAACTGGATGAACGGCCAGTATATCCGCGCCAGCGAGCCGGGGCGCATCATCGGCCTCTGCCTGCCCTATCTGCGCAAGGCAGGCCTCATCCCCGATGCCCCGTCGGCAGACGCGACCGACGATGAGAAGCGGATCTACCGCGAGACCTGGCTGGACTACGCCCGTCGCATCATCCCGTTGGAGCAGGAGCGAATGAAGGTTCTGAACGAGGTCGTCGATCTGGTCGGCTTCTTCTTCGAGGATCTCGACTTCCCGACCGGCTACGACCCGAAGGCGGTCGCCAAATGGTTCGGCGTCGCCCACTTGAAGCCCCTCCTTGAGAAGGAGATCGCGGCTTTCGAGGCGCTGCCGGAGTGGACCGCCGAAGCGCTGGAGGCGGCGACCCGCGCCATCACAGAGGAGTTGGGCGTCAAGTTCGCCGAGGTCATCCACCCGACCCGCGTCGCCACGACGGGCCGCACCGTCGGCCCCGGCGTGTTCGAGACGCTCTGGGCCCTCGGCAAAGAGCGAACCCTGAAACGCCTGCGTGACTGTCACCGGGTATACTTTCAGCAGATTGAACTTCCATAGGGGGCGGCGGATGCAGATAACGAAGGCGGTGATTACGGCGGCGGGGCGCAACCAGCGGACACTGCCGTTGCAGACGCTGATCGACCGGGACGGCGATCAGAAGTCGGTGCTCGGCATTATCGTCGAGGAGGCGCTGCGGGCGGGTGTCGAGAACATCTGCGTCGTGGTCTGTCCGGGCGACGAGACGGCCTACCGGAGCGCGGCGGGGGAGCATGCGGAACAGTTGCAGTTCGTGCCGCAGGCGGAGGCGCGCGGGTATGGGCACGCCCTCCACTGCGCGCGGGAGTTCGTCGCAGGCGAACCGTTTTTGCACATGGTCGGCGATCACATCTATTTGAACGACTTCCCGCAGAGCTGCGCACAGCAGTTGGTGGAGACGGCGGTAAGCCACTCCTGCGCGGTCTCAGGGGTGCAGCCGACGCGTGAGAGCCAGTTGCCCTATTTCGGAGCGGTCGGCGGGCAGCGGGTGCGGGGTACGCAGGATCTCTATGTGATCGAGAGCGTACTGGAGAAGCCGACCCCGACGGAGGCGGAGCAGACGCTGCTGGTGCCGGGCCTGCGGTCGGGGCACTATCTGTGCTTCTTTGGGATTCATATTCTGACGCCACTGGTGATGGAGCTTTTGGGGCGGCAGATCGAAGCGCAGGGCGGCGCGGCGCTCTCGCCGGTGCTGGCGCAGTTGGCGCAGCAGGAGCGGTATCTGGCGCTGGAGACCCACGGACGCCGGTACGCGGTCGATGCACGATACGGGCTGCTGACCGCGCAGTTGGCGCTGGCGCTCAGCGGGCACGACCGCGACGAAGTCCTCTCCACGCTGTGCGAGATGCTCGCCCAGCGAGGGCCGAGTGGGGCGCGGGCCGACCTATGACGCCCACCCTTCTGACCGAGATCATCACCTCCAACGATCCCGCTGTTCGGGACCGCTCGCTGGACGGATACTGTCGGACCGCGACGACAGTAGAGTTGCAAGACCAGTGCACCGCTCTGGAGGCGTTTCGGCATGCCAGCGACAACCTTTACGAGCGGGTGCGGGCCTG
>JBBQPO010000311.1:0-6789 GCA_038217285.1 Chthonomonadales bacterium | reverse complement strand
TTTGCCTACCGGGGCGCTATCGGTCGCCAGCAGGGTCAGGGCGCTTGCGCTGTGTCTGGCCTCGTCCGTCCCTTTACCGACGCCGATGCAGAGCGTGAAAGTGGTTTCCTCACCGGGCGGCACCGAGATGTCATCCACGCGTGTCAAAGCCCATTGGCCCGCCGGATCCGTCGTGTCGCGGCCGGTCTTCGCGATATTCGCATCGGGGCCGTCCTTCGTACTCAGGCGTCCTGCCGGGAGAGCGACGCCGTTTTTATCGCGTTCGGCGATACGGCTTTCCGGTTCGAAATAGGCGTTTCGCACGGTGTAGACACGCACGGGATAGGGAACCATATCGGCCGCGAGGGCGAACGCCGCCTCGCTGTTCTTATGCCGCAGGAGGCTCGATCTGCCATCGGCGTCCATTTTGAAATTCAGGTCTTTGAGGTCGAAGCCTTCGCTCAACAGCGAGAGCCCTCCCAACATATCGACATACCAGGTCTGGGGAACCATAGATCGGTTGCGCAGGGTTACCCGCACGAGCAGTCCGTCCATATTGGGCTCGGCATAGGCCGGGAAGAGGGAGACTATAGCTTCGCCCGCGCCCCATCCGGTCTCTTCGGCCCCGCCAGGTCCGCCGATACTCTGCGCCAGTTGTGCGGGCGCGAAGGGGATTCGCAGTGTCCAGAGCAGTCCCTCGGCATCGGCTTCCATGACACGGGCCATGCGATTGCCATAGAGCATCGCCGCGGTCTCCAGCTTATCGTCGTCGGCAGCCTGCATCGGCGCCAAACCCATCGAACGTCGTTCCAGGGCGACCTTTTGAAGGCGCAGATGCGTCTTGCCATCGGCATCCGTCACCGGTCGCAGCAAGCTCTCGGTTCTCCGCTGCCCGATGACGAGTGGAAACGTGAAGAGCTGCCCCTTGAAACGGTTCGCCAGATAGCAGGGCGCCAGGTTGCTCGTCGCATAGAGTCCCCAGGGGCCAAGCGGCAGCTCCGTCGCGGAAGCCGCGCGTCGGATAGCCGCAGGCGTCAACTGTGCCTGAACAGGGCGTACTGTGGCTACACCAAGCGCTATGATAGCCGCCAGGGCTATCCCACCGGATTGTCGTCGCATCGTCTTCCTCATCGCCTTCCATTGTACCCGCAGACACATCCATCGGAGTGTTCTCGCTCTTCACGTTGAGACTTGGAACCGCGCGATTTGTTACGCCTCGTCGGGTATGTCGCCAGCGGGCGCGGCAGGCAGGACGACGCGATAGGTCTGCCATTCGGCGAGGTGTTTGGCTCCAAAACGGTCGTAAAACTTTTGCGCCTCGGTGTTCCAGTCCAGCACGACCCACTCGACACGTCCGCAACCGCGCCGGGTCGCGTCGGCGACCAGCGTCTCCAGCATCGTCTTCCCGATCCCCAGCCGACGGTGGGACGGCAGGAGGAACAGGTCTTCGAGGTAGAGGGTCGGGCGGGCAAGAAACGATGAATAGGTTTCAAAGGTGATCGCGTAACCGACGGCACACGTCATGCCCTCTTCGGTGACTTCCGCTAGCCATACTTCGAAACGGGCATGAGCCCCGTCTGCGGGCCAACCGTCCTGCTGAAGTCGGGCCTGTGCGGCGGCATCCGGCGGGTCGAGTTTCTCGAAGTCGGCCAGCGCCACGATCAGTTGGAAAAGTGCGGGAAAGTCGGCGCGCTCGGCGCGACGAATGGTGACGGACACGGGGGCTCCTTCTCTCATGAACGATCCGTAAGAGTTCAGCGCGCTCCGGTCAGGCGATCCAGAGCGCGAAGCAAGGCAAACCGTTCGATGAGTTTTGTGATGGAAACGCGTTCGGCCAGGATGTGAAGCGCGATCAACAACGCCAATGCGGTGAGTCTCAGGCCAGGGGACGGCTGTTCTACAAGGGCCAGCCCCAGGCAGGCTCCGAGCGGATTGCTTCCCGTATCGCCCATCATAGCGAGCGCCCGGCGATCCCGCAGGTAGACCGGGACGGTCGAGACAACGACGGTCAGCAGACAGAGCGCCCGGACATTCTGCTGTTGCCAGCCGAGCGCGAGCAGAGCGGCGGAGGTGATCAGGAAAACGCCTCCGGCCCGACCGGGGCGCAGGTCGAAAAGATTGATCGCGTTGGCCGAAAGTGCGATCAGCGCGCCGGCCATCAGCGCCTCGGCGGGCGCATGCGGAAAGTGGTAGAATCCGAGGCCCAGTGCGATGACGCCCCCACCGACGGCTTTGACGAAGCCGGTCGTCAGACGCCGCTCGACAAGGGCCGCGCGAAAATGCCCACGCAGCCCTTTGATGCGCTTGTCTCCCCGTAAATCGTCCAGCAGCCCCAGCAGGCCAAATCCCGTCAGGGCGATGATCCAAGGGAGCAGCGCGTGATAGGAGACAGGGCCGGGTGGCGCGAACGCCAGAAGCAGAGGGAGCGCGCCGAGCATTATGACGATGCCGTAACTCTGCGGGATGCGTTCGCCTCGAAAGTTTGGCTCGATGTGACCGAGACGGCGCAGCGCAGCCTCCGCCAGGGGCGGCGCCAGCACGAGCGCCCACAGTCCGGCGGCGTAGACGAGAGGGAGGGAGGGGGAGGTCATCCCGGATGCCGTTCTTTCGGCGGCAGGATCTCGGGGGCCGAACTCGATTTAGGACGAAGGACGCCCAGGTGCAGCAGCACTCGCAGGGCTGCAACGAACTGTTGTGCCCGGTGGAGAATAGCGGCGGGACTCCGTCCGGTCACGCGATGGGACATCTGCGTGGATATTTCCAGAACGCGATGGCCGTTCTGCAGCGCGTTGACCGTCAGCGCTACTTCAACGCCCCAGCCTTCCGCGAAGCCGCCTGCGTCCTCAAGCACCTGACGGCGCACCGCCCGCTGTCCGGAGAGGGGAGCCTGCATCGTCTGCCCTGTCAGGCGTCGGATGCCCCAGCGGGCCAGGAGCACGACGAGGCCGACCCCCCCGCCCTTGCCGGTATGGCGGGGAAACGTCGCGATGCTCATATCCGCTGCGCCCGAGACGACCGGCCCGAGCAGACGCACGGCTTCGATAGCCGTCGCGCCAAGGTCGGCGTCGAGGAGCAGCAGAATATCACCCTGCGCCAGCGAGAGCGCCCTGTTCAGCGCGGCCCCTTTGCCGCCGTTCTGCTGCCGGAAAACCACGTCGGCTCCGGCGGCCTGCGCGCGTTCGACGGTGTCGTCCGAAGAGCCGTCGTCCACGACAATGATTTCCCGGACATGCATCTCTGCCGCAAACGAGCGTACGGCGGCCAGTGTGTCGGCAATACGGTCGGCCTCGTTGTACGCGGGGATTAGAACAGAGATCATGGAGTTCCTCCCAGCGCGAGAATCAGGTCACATCGACCGATGTCGCTGTCGATACCGGTGATCGCGGGGACGTTGAGGCCGAGTTTACGGTAGTTTTCGGTGTCAGAGGAGACGACCTCCTGCGGCTCGCACATGACGACGGTCAGCCCATGCCGCTGCAGCGCTTCGATGAGAGGTTTATCTACTTGGGCCGGGCGCGTATCGTTCTCCAGGCGGCTGCCCGCGACCAGAACCACGATATGTACTGGAACAAGATGGGCGCTGTCCACCTCGGCATGAACGATCTGGGCTTCCTCCAGGCGCATGAACAGATCATCGGGCTTAACCAGCCCCTGTTCCAACACCGTCGCCAGAGCTTCGGCGACCGCCATGCGATTCGTCGGAAACAGAGGATTGCCGGCATGCAGCGAGGCCAGCGTGGTGTTCAGGGCATCGTCGGGCCGGTCGTAGGCGCGGCCTATAGTGAAGACGGCGGGCAGCCGCGCATCCGCCAGTTGAAGTGTCTCGCGCACCCTGGCCAGGGCATCCGGATAGTCGCCGGTCTGGATGATGGCCACCGGGGTTCCGGCCAGACGACCCTTTAACAGAACGGGCGCAATACGGTCCCCGAACTCCTCCCAGTGCTTCAATTTCTGGCGCAGCGAAATATTGTCCTGATTCAGCGTGGTCTGAAGGCGCGTAATGGCGCGTTGTTGGCGATCGGCGACCCGTGGCGAGACGATCAGGCTGCCGACGACAAGCCCAATAGTCAGGGCAAAGAAGATGGCCGCAATGGTAACGACATGATATTTCAGTCCTGGCCCCATAGTCGTGACCTTTCTGACAGAATGGATTTGCCGGAGACACATGTTCTCGGGGCGACCAATCCTACCCTTCCGTCTCTTCGTCGCTGCCCGTGGCTCCGGCAAGCACTTTGGCGACGAGTTGCGGCAGACGCATGGTAAGGGCGGAGTTGGCGACGAGCAGGCTGCAGCCGGCTGCCATTGCATTCGGGCGGATCTGGGGCATGGAGACATGCGAGCAGTAGCCCAGCACAGGTGGCGGATCGGGCCGCGCCTTGATCCGCTTCACAACCTCGCCCGGTGCCTGCTGCTCGCTGCTGAAGTTGACCAGCGCAAGAAGCAGGGTGTTCTGCTCCGCAAAGGCGATGGCCTCCGCAGCATGGGTGAAGATCGACGGCGCATAGCCGAGATGCGTCAGCGTCTTCTCGATACGCACGGAGAACATCAGATCGTCCTCCAGCACCAGCACCTTCGGCTTCTCCTCAACGTTTTCGGACATAATATACTCTCTTCCGGCAACCAAGGCGGTCGCTAACATTGTCCCGTATCTGGGACCGGAGACGAAGAATCTCAATTTTGAAGATGGCCGGATCTCAGGGTTTTCGTCGTCCGGATTGGTTGTAACGGTTGCAGCGATTTCCGGATCACGCCGGATTCTCTATTCGAGATCACTTCGGTATAGAGCAGGAAATCCGTTCCGCTTTTCCTACCGACGCTTAAAATACTGCCGATCTGCTCCTTGGCGACGCCGTAACCCTGGCCGATTACCGGGAAAAGATCGTTGTGGGGCGTGACGCCCTGTATGGCATGGGCCTCAAGAAGGACCAGACGCGCCCCCGCCTTCGAGGCATAGGTCATCCAAACGATTTTGCGTGATCCGTACACTCCGAGATCGGCAGGATCGGAGCGGGGTAATAGGATCAACTCGCGGACGAAACCGGTATTGTTGTATATTCAGGCGGCTTTCAATTTAAATTCGTAGGTTGGAAGTTCCAAAGCGATTTTGTGTTCCGGTTCGAGTTCAGCCTCGATGCGGAACATACGTGCGCCTCCAATGCCAAGGTTGCCCCGATCCTCCACAATGATACCTTCCAGCGTCTCTAACCCCCATTGAAAGGCTACACGGTCTCCCACATGTGGAAATGCGGTCTGATCATCACTTCGATTTTTTGTTGCAGGCATCTTCTTCTTCCTTCACCACGGGATAATGCCGGTCACAGAGTGCAGAAAGTCGTACATCACCTGATCGAATGCATCCGATAAATTGTTACACATTCGCCGCCAAACTCTGACTTCACGCAGTTGTACCGTTGTCTGGCCACTCAGTCGAACCGGGGCGAAATCCTGATGTGCGATCGCATTACGCCAAGTATTCAGTATGTCCAGTTGAGTCCTGCGCGCGGCATTCCTGCTCTCTAATGACAACACTCGCGGCCAGAATCTCACACCAAGTCTGCTGAAATCTGCGCCTATATTACCCGGATTGGGATTCCCGCGATCCAGCTTCCGGTCAAGAAGAAACTCAGTGCGCAAAGCAGATTGCATTATAACCGGCGTGACAGCTGTAACGAGCGATTCAACGCATTCGGTATGCAGATCGCGACAGAATGCCTGAAACTGCGAACAGAGTAACATGACATAAGCCTGATTGATCTGTTGAGTCGCATAACGCCTCCCGCGACCGGCACCGCCCACACTCAGGTGAGCCTGCTCGATTTGATCGAGCGAGACGGCGCGAACAGAAGTCCATTGTTGGAGGGCGACGGACGGCATGATCAGACCCCTGAGACGGTCGGTTCGGCGGGTTCCTTCGCGGGCAGCAGAGCGTAGGCGAGAACCTCGTCGGCATGGGAGATGAGGCGGAACTCCATCTCGGCGCGGATGCTGTCGGGCAGTTCTTCCAGATCCTTCTCATTTTCCACAGGGATCAGGACTGTGCGAATACCGGCGCGGCGGGCTGCCAGCATCTTCTCCTTGATGCCGCCGACGGGCAGGACGCGCCCGCGCAGCGTGATTTCGCCCGTCATGGCGATCTCCTTGCGGATAGGCCGCTGCGTCAGCGCCGAGGCGAGCGCGGTGGCGAGGGTGATACCGGCGGAGGGACCATCCTTCGGAATGCCTCCCGCAGGCACATGGACATGGATGTCGAGTTTGCTGTAGAAGTCCTCATCGATCCCCAGTGCGACCGCGCGGGAGCGAATGAACGACAGGGCAGTCTGCGCCGACTCTTTCATCACGTCGCCTAGTTGTCCGGTGAGCTGGATGCGACCGTCTCGTCCCTTCAAGAGGCTGACTTCGATGGTCACGATGTCGCCGCCGAACTCGGTGTAGACGAGTCCGGTGGCGGCTCCGATCTCGTCCTCCTCCTCCATGACCCCATGCTGATACCGGCGTTTGCCGAGATAGTCTTTTATATCGTCGGCATCGATGCGCACATGGCCCACCTGCCCGCTGGCGACCTTACGCGCGACCTTGCGGCAGAGCGTGGCGACCTCCCGCTCCAGATTGCGCACGCCCGCCTCCCGCGTATACTCCCGAATCAGCTTGCGCAGGGCGTCGTCGGTGATTGCCAGATGCTCGGCGGTGAGGCCGTGGTCGCGCCGCTGCTTGGGTACCAGAAACTGCAGCGCAATGGCAAACTTCTCCTCTTCGGTGTAGCCCGCGAAATGGATGACCTCCATACGGTCTTTGAGCGCGGCCGGAATGGGA
>JBBQPO010000310.1:0-6868 GCA_038217285.1 Chthonomonadales bacterium | reverse complement strand
AAGGGGGACGAAGTCGTAACAAGGTAGCCGTATCGGAAGGTGCGGCTGGATCACCTCCTTTCTAAGGATGGGCTTCCAACATAGGACGCTGTGGAGTTCGGTGCAAGCCGCCACAACGCTCTCGGAAGCATCCAGGTCGGTTTCTCGTTTCGATTGGCCAGTGAAGAGTTACTAGAACACACAAGATCTTCAGAAGACAGAGTCCACATAAGTCGCCCACTACGTGATATAAAGTTCGTTTCTGACAGACCGGAAGGCAAATGCCTTCCGGTCTGTTCGTCTGTGATTGCTCCTGAGGTAAATTCAACAACGCAATGACGATGGATTTAGAAGCATTACTGCAACTTGGCTTTTCAGATGCTGCCCAGGCCCTGAAACTCGTTCAGAGCCTTGCGGGCAACGGTATCTCCGACGCCGACCTGGCTCCGCTCCTTCCGATACTGCGTGACGGCCTTCGTGAGAGCCCGGATCCGGAGCGTGCGCTGAACAGCTTTGTGCGCTGGTTCGCCGCTGTCGGCAGTCCAGTTTCGCACCTTCAGACCCTCCTGCGCCATCCCGTCTCCCTCCATCTGTTCTGCCTCGTCACAGGCTGCAGTCAGTATTTCGCGGATCTCATCGTGCGCCATCCGGAGTATTTCGAGATCCTCGCCAATCCCGGCGTGCGAGGCGGCACGAAGTCCGTCGCGCAGTTCGCCCGCGAACTGGCCGCGCTTACGGGCGTCTGCCAGCGCGTGGAGTTGAAACGCGACGCGCTCCGCCGATGGAAGGCGCGTGAGATGCTCCGCATCGGCGTCCGGGATCTCATCGGCCTCTCCGAAATGGCCGAGACAGCGCATGAGTTTTCCAACCTTGCCGATGCCTGTGTGCAGCAAGCGCTGGACATCGCCCGTTTTGCCCTCCCTCTTACCCGCCATGTCGAAGACGCTTCAGAACCGCAATCCGGGAGCGCCCATTGGAAAGGTTCCGAGTTTTTGCCGCTGACCGTCATTGGTATGGGCAAACTCGGTGGTCAGGAGCTAAACTACAGTAGCGACATTGATCTGATATTTGTCTCAGGGAACGATCTTCCCGACCATGTGACGACCGCAGAAAGGCGGCAGCTCGACATCGAGACCTATCTGCGCCGCATCGCGCAGGCCGTGATCTCCACGCTCGCGGACGATACGGCGAATGGGCATGTGTTTCGGGTCGATATGCGCCTGCGGCCGGAAGGGCGGTTCGGGGCATTGGTGCGGTCGCTTGCCTCCTGCCGGGCCTATTACGAGAGCTGGGCCGAGCCCTGGGAGTTCCAGGCCCTCTTGAAAGCGCGCTGCGTGGGCGGAGACCGGGCGCTGGGAGCCGCGTTCGTGGAGATGGTGACGCCGTTCGTCTATCGCCCCCATCGTTCGGAAGCGTTTCTGGAAGAGGTAAGAACGAATAAGCGGCGCATCGAACAGAAATGCGCTTTGGAGGGCGAAACCTTCACCAATGTGAAGACGGGCTATGGGGGCATTCGCGACATCGAATTTACCGTGCAGCGCCTTCAGCTCGCCTACGGCGGCGCAGACAAATCGCTTCGCACCGGCAACACCCTGCAGGCGCTGCACCGCCTGCATAAGGCCGAATGGCTGACGCGGACCGAAACACGGGAGATGGCGCAAGACTATATCTTCCTGCGAAACCTGGAGCATCGCCTGCAACTTCTCCACGGCTTCCAGACCCAGACGCTTCCTCCGCCGGCAGATGCCCTGGAGCGCGGTCGCCTCGCGCGCCGGATGGGTTACGCGGATCGCGAGACATTCGAAGCCGACCTTATCCGCCGCCGTGACCGCGTCCATTGGCATCTGGAAACGCGATTTTACGGCGTCGTCGCCCCACCCCGGCCTCTGGATCCGCCCGAAAACTCTCCCTGGTCCGACCTGCCGGAGCTGCTGGACAGCCTGGAGCTGCCACAGGTGCAGGCGGTTCTGAAAACGCGCCTCCGCGACGCCGGTTTCACCGACATCCCTGCGGCTTTGAATGCGCTCAGCCTGCCGATGCGCGGTAACGAGTTCGGTGAAATGCCCCCGGACACCCCCCGGGAGTTCAAAACGATTGCGGCGCGCCTACTGACCCTGGCAGCCGAAAGCGCCTCGCCGGATGCGGCCATGGCCGGTGTGGAGGCGATTGCACTGGCGGTCCCAAACCGTGCCCAACTCTACGCCTCGTTCGACGACAGCCCCGAAGCGCTGGAGCGCCTGGTAACGCTATCGGCCGGTTCCCCTACGCTGGTACGCCTGCTCGCCCGGCATCTGGAGTGGCTGGAAGGTACGCTCAGCCCGGACGATTCCCCGGCGGAGATGTCGGAACTGTCAGAGATCGAGGGCAGAACCAGACTTAGGGAGGGATTGGCAAAACGATTGGAGGGAGCGGCGGACTCCGAGGCGAAAATAGAGGCGTTGTCTCGCTACTATCAACGCGAGATGCTGCGTATCGGAACAGAGGAACTCTGCGGCACTCCTTCGGAACTTCAGGCCAATACAACCCTGACAAGCCTTGCGGACGTGACCTTGGAAGCCCTGCTGGCGCTCTGCGCGGAGCCACTGATTTCTGGCCACTCGGAGCCGGAACTCGCCGACCGGATCCTGAACAGCGTAGCCATCGTGGGGCTGGGCAAGCTGGGTGGGGCGGAACTGAGCTACGGCAGCGACTGGGACGTGCTTTTCACGTACGCGGAGCTGTCTGGCAGGCGAAACGAAATGGAGACTCCGGACGGTTTTGCCCTCGTCAACAGTCTCGTGGAACGAGTGATCTCGGCCGGCAAGGCGCTGACCACCCGCAACGCCCACATCGAGATCGATCTGCGACTGCGCCCGTGGGGCCGCAAGGGGGCCTTGATCCTGACTCCTGCGACGTTCTCGGAGTACTATCGCCTCCATGCGGAGATGTGGGAGCGACAGGCGGCGGTAAAAGCGCGTTTCGTGGCCGGAAACCCGCAGGTAGGAGCGGAACTGATCTCCCTCCTCCAGTTGGAAAGCTTCGGGCATGGCCTCTCGCCCGAGGAGGACGCGGCGGTTCAGGGGATGAAAGAGCGGATCGAGACCGAACGGCTCCGGTCCGACGAGCGGACAAGGGATATCAAGCTCGGCTATGGCGGTCTTACCGATATCGAGTGGCTTGCTCAACGGATGCAACTGCTGCACGGTCAGACCTTTCCCACGCTGCAAATCCCCGGAACAGTGCTGGCGCTGGCGGCGATGGAAGCGGCAGGTCTGCTGCCCGCCGAGGATGCTCACGCCCTCATATCGGCGTATCGACGGCTGACCCGCCTGCGCAACGCGATGTGGCTGCAGGCGGGCGCCTCGCAGGATGTTCTGCCTCGTGAGTCCGTCCGGCGGCGAATCCTGGCGCGTCTGCTGGGCGATGCAGATGAAACGATTTTCGACATGGAGATAAGGGATACGATGGCGCAAGTACGACGACTCTTCGAGACGTATTTTACCGGCAGCAGGCCGAAGACAACACCATGACGCCAGGACTACAAATCGCGCTGTTGGCAGTCGGCAGTTACCTATTCGGCTCGCTCCCCTTCGGGCTCTGGATCGCCTGGAAGTGGAAGGGCGTCGATATCCGCACGGTCGGCAGCGGCAATATCGGCTCCACGAATGTAAGCCGTGTCTGCGGACCGACCGCAGGCGTGGTAGTCCTGGTTCTCGACTGTTTGAAAGGGATGCTGCCTCCCCTCGTAGGGGTCGCACTGCATCTTTCCTCGCAGTGGACCATACTCGCCGCCCTTCTGGCGGTGATCGGACACAACTATTCAGTCTTCCTCGGCTTCAAAGGCGGTAAGGGCATCGCGACCAGCGCCGGTGCGTTGTATGGGATCGCCTGGCAGGTCGGCCTGTCTGCCTGCAGCCTCTTCGGACTGGTGTTTCTGGCCTTTCGAATCGTTTCTCTGGGCTCAATCGCGGCGGCGCTGTCGCTGCCTCCCCTCATGTGGCTTTTCTATCCCGGTGACTACTATCGCCTGAGCTTTGGGGTCTTCGCCTGCGTGATGGCACTCTACAAACACCGCGCCAACCTTCAGCGGCTCCGCACAGGGACGGAGCCGCGTTTCGAGCGCAAATCCGAGCGTGAAGATGCGTAAGTCCGCTCCGCAAACGCCCGAACTGATTCCCTACTCCGACAGTCTGTGGGAGGAGTTCTCCGAGGCGGATGTCGCCGACATCGTCGTGGACATCGACGCGCCCGACCTTCAGCCGACCTACACCTACCGAGTCCCCGTCGCCATGCAGAACACCCTCCAACCGGGCGACTGCGTACGCATTAACTTTTCGGGCCGGGAGACGCTCGGCTACGTCTTCGCACGCCGCAAACTGCCGCTGACCGATCCCCTCGCCTCAAAACTGCGCGATATTCAGGCGATCGTCGAAGACGCGATCACGATCAATGCCGAGCAGATGCAGACCGTGCGCTGGATGAGCGAACACTATGTCTGCGATCTGCTGGATGCGATCCGGTGTGTAGTCCCGACGGTTCTGGGCGGTCGTGTCTCGACGAAGGTCGTTCTCAAAGACGCTTCCCTACGAGGCGTCGATGTCGGGGGATCGATCCCGCAGGCCCATCTCATCGAAACACTGCGCTCGCTGGGCGGCGAGGCCGAACGCGACCTTCTCCGGGAAACCGCTCACCTGAACAGCTTCTCCGCCGCCTACGCCGCGCTGCTCAAGAGCGGGCTGTTCATCGAGACGACCGAAATCGCGCGCGCCCAGGTGGTGACGAAGAAGGTGCGTGGCTATGCGCTCGGGGCGGCAGCCGATTCCCTGACCACGGCGCGACGCAGCGAAGCCCAACAGCGGCTCCTGAACGCCCTCGTCGATCACGCTCGCCGCAGCCATGGCCCGGTCCCCAGCGAAGAGTTGCTGCGCGAGGCGCAGGCCGGTCCCTCCTCGTTGAAGGGGCTAGTCGAAAAAGGGCTGGTCGTCGTCTCGGAACTGGTGGTGCGCCGCGCCCCCACGCACGCAGGCGGAAAGCGCACCGTTGCACCCGTGCTCTCTCCTGGTCAGGCCAATGCCACGACCGTGCTCCGCGAGTGCATCGAGAGCGGCGAGCCCCGAACCGTACTCCTGTTCGGCGTGACCGCGAGCGGAAAGACGGAGGTCTACCTCGACGCCATCGCCCACACGCTGACGGCCGGACGGAGCGCCATCGTGCTGCTTCCGGAGATCGCCCTGACCACCCAGGTAGTCGATGTGTTTATCGGGCGGTTCGGAGAGCAGGTCGCGGTGCTGCACTCGAAACTGTCGGAGGGCGAGCGGCACGACGAGTGGCGGCGCATGCAGCGGGGCGAGGCCCGTATCGTGGTTGGAGCGCGCTCCGCGATCTTCGCGCCGGTCTCCAACGTCGGGCTTATCGTTGTCGATGAGGAGCACGAGGCCTCGTACAAACAGGAGAAGACCCCGCGCTACAATGCCAAGGAGCTTGCGATGGAGCGCGCGCGCCTGAGCCGCGCCACACTGGTGCTCGGCAGCGCCACGCCTGCTGTCGAGAGTTACTACCTGGCGACAGAAGCGCCGAAGAAACCCTATACGCTGATCACGATGCCGGATCGCATCAGCAATCGTCCCCTGCCCCAGGTCGAGATCGTCGATCTGCGAGCGGAGTTCAAGCAGCGGCAGGCCCTGTTCTCCTCGGTCCTGACAGATGCGCTGGGCACACGCCTGGCGAAAAAGCAGCAGGCGATCCTGTTTCTCAACCGACGTGGCTACGCGCAGTTTGTCCTGTGCCGCGATTGCGGTTGGGTCGCAAAATGTCCGAACTGCGCCGTCTCGCTGGCGTTCCACGCTTACGACCGGATGATGAAGTGCCACCATTGCGACTACTCCGGCCGCGCCCCGCAGGCCTGTCCAGACTGCGGCAGTGGAAAAGTCAAGGCGTTTGGCATCGGTACGGAGAAGGTCGAGGAAGAGGTGCTGAAGATCTTTCCTTCGGCCCGCGTGGCGCGCATGGACCGCGACACCACGGCGCGCAAAGGCGCCCACAGCCGTATCCTGCGCGAATTTCGGGAAGGGGACGCTGACATCCTCATCGGGACGCAGATGGTGGCAAAAGGGCTCGATTTCCCGAACGTGACGCTGGTGGGGGTCATCAGCGCCGACACCTCGATCAACATGCCGGACTTCCGCGCTGCCGAGCGCACCTTCCAACTGCTGACCCAGGTCGCAGGCCGCGCCGGGCGTGGGGATACGCCGGGCGAGGTCATCATCCAGACCTTCAGCCCCGACCACTACGCCGTGCAGGCCGCCGTCACCCACGACTTCGCCTCGTTCTATGCCCAGGAGATCGTCTTCCGCAAAGAGTTGAAGTACCCCCCCTTTTCGCGCTTCGCCAACCTCATCGCGGTTGATGTCCGCGAGGATCAGGCTGCTGCCCGCGCCGAGGCCCTGGCCGCTGCGCTGGAACGCGAAACGCCGAAGGAGGTAGAGATCATCGGCCCGGCCCCCGCTCCCATCGCGCGTCTCAAAAACCAGTACCGCTTCCACGTCGCCCTGCGCGCCCCGGTCGAAACTCCGCTTTCCGAAATGATCCGCGCCGCCTTGACGCGCCTCTCCCCTGCCGACCGCTTCGGCATCCATATCGACATGGACCCGCTCAGCATGGCATGATCACGGTGTCAACGGTATCGACGTCCGCTTCAACGCTGAAGCAGGCGGAAAGTAACGGCCATATCCGTTATAAGTGTTGAATTGTTAAGGGAACGTTAAGGAGTAGGTAGTGCTGCATTAAACGGTGACACTGGCCATACCTCCTTTCGTTTCCCTGGCCCCTGTTTTTCCAGGTGGACGCCCTCTTCGTTTCGGAGGAACCAACGGCGCAGGAGCGATCTGGTGGCAGAGCAAATCTCCCACGC
>JBBQPO010000309.1:0-6880 GCA_038217285.1 Chthonomonadales bacterium | reverse complement strand
ATTCGTCAGGAATCGGTTCTGGGCTACTGTGTGTACTGCCGCTCACGCCGTCCGATGATCAATGCCATTCAGGTGTGTAACCGGCGCGGCGGGCGCGACCTCAAGGGCCATTGCGCCATGTGCGGCACGGCTATGTACCGGCTGGGCGGCTGGGATTCTGTGGCGAAACAGGCCGCGCAAACGGAAGCCAAGGCGGCAGAACCGCCTACGACTGGCAACCCCTCCTAACCTCCCTTTCGTAAGGGGAGGAACCATAGGTCTCCCTCCCCTTGCGAAGGAATGGGGTTGAATTTACTGAAAACCGATTCCACAGGCTGAGAAGGGGAAGAGTAGGCGCGCGCAAGGTGCCAGCGAGGGAGGAAACGGTGCAAGCCTCCCCACCAACCGCCGCCGAACGTCACCCCGGAGCCGCATTCCGAACGGCTAATATAAGCCGCTAAGAACTGCCGGGTTACGCCCGTTATCGCGTCCGAGTGCCCGTGCAGCATGCCGTCAGGCGTCGCATGGGAACGAAGGTGGTACCACGCAGGCTATTTTACAGGCCCGCGCCCTTCCCGTTGTCCGGGAGGGCGCGGGCTTTTTGTATTTGGATCAGGAGAAAACGCAATGACTGCCGAACGACCGGAACTGGCGAAAGCCTACGACCCGAAACTCGTGGAAGAGAAGTGGTATTCGCTCTGGAAAGCGCGCGGCTATTTCCATGCCGAACCCGATCCCAACAAGACGCCCTACTGCATCACCATTCCGCCGCCCAATATCACGGGCAGCCTGCACATGGGCCATGCCCTCAACAACTCCATCCTCGACACCATGACGCGCTGGCACCGGATGCGCGGCTTCTGCACCCTCTGCCTGCCCGGCACCGACCATGCCGGTATCGCGACCCAGAACGTTGTCGAGCGAGGGTTGGCGGCAGAAGGGCTGACCCGCCACGACCTCGGGCGTGAGAAGTTTATCGAGCGCTGCTGGCAGTGGCGCGAACAGTACGGCACCCGCATCTACTATCAGTTCGAGAAACTCGGCTGCTCGTACGACTGGGAGCGCGTCCGGTTCACCCTGGACGAATCCTATGTGGACGCCATCATGGAGGAGTTCCGGTCGTGGTACGAGCGCGGCCTGATCTATCGCGGCACCCGCGTCGTAAACTGGGATGTCAAATTTCAGTCGGCTGTCTCGGACATCGAGGTAGAGATGCAGGAGCGCAAAGGCAAACTCTACCATTTCCGTTACCCCTTTGTGGATGGCAGCGGCTTTATTACCATCGCCACAACGCGCCCGGAGACCCTGCTCGGCGATGCGGCCGTGGCGGCGAACCCGGCCGACCCGCGCTATCAGCCCCACTTCGGCAAGATGCTGCGCCTGCCCCTCACCGATCGGGAGATCCCGCTCATCGCCGACGACTACGCCAAGCCGGAGTTCGGCACCGGCGCGGTCAAAGTGACGCCCGCGCATGATCTGAACGACTTCGAATGCGGCCTGCGCCACAATCTGCCCCAGCATATCGTCATCGGTAAAGACGGCAGCATGACCCCCCTCGCCGGGTCGGACTATGAGGGCCTGGACCGCTTTGCCGCCCGTAAGAGGGTCGTCGCGGACATGGAGGCGCTCGGCCTGGTGGAGAAGATCGAAGACTACACCATTCAGACGCCGATCTCCGAGCGGTCGAAAGAGGTGATCGAGCCGCTGCTCTCGGAGCAGTGGTTCGTGGATATGAAGCCGCTCGCCGCGCCCGCCATCGAGATCGTGCAGCAGGGCAAGATCCGCTTCGTGCCCGAGCGCTACCGCGACATCTACGTGCGCTGGATGGAGAACATCCGGCCCTGGTGCATCAGCCGTCAGCTCTGGTGGGGACACCGGATACCGGTCTGGTGGACCGACGAACCCGCCGCAGGAAGCGCCGACCCCGAAGGCCGACGGCACTGTTTCGCGCGGACGAAGGAGCAGGCGGAGACCGCGCTCGGCACCGCCCATTGCTGGCAGGACGAGGATGTGCTCGACACCTGGTTCTCCTCCGCGCTCTGGCCACACGCCACGCTGGGCTGGCCCGTCAACACCGCCGACCTCGCCTACTTCTACCCCACCAACCTGCTCTCGACCGCCCAGGAGATTCTCTATCTCTGGGTGTCGCGCATGATTATGACCGGCCTCGATTTCGTCAAACGCACCGACGCCCCCGAGGCCGACGGCCTACTCGCTCCCGACGGTACGACGCGCTCCATTCTGCCCTTCCGCGATGTCTATGTGCATGCCACGGTGCTCGACGAAAAGGGCGAGCGCATGAGCAAATCCAAGGGCAACGGGATCGACCCGATCGACCTGATCGAGAAGTACGGCGCGGACGCCACGCGCTTCTCCCTCCTCCAGCAGGCCGGCAAAAACCAGGACATCAAGTACAGCGAACAGCGCACCGATCTCGCAGGCAACTTCTGCAACAAGCTCTGGAACGCCTCGCGCTTCGTCCTGATGAACCTCGACGCCGCCACGACCGGAGAGCTGCCCGCACCCGCCCTGCGCACCGTCGCCGACCGCTGGATTCTCTCCCGCCTGGACGCCACCATCCAACAGGTCAACGCCTCCCTCACCACCTACGACATGGACGACGCGAGCCGCGCCCTCTACGTCTTCTTCTGGGACGACTTCTGCGACTGGTACGTGGAGATGGCGAAACCGCGCCTGCTGCGGGGCACCGAAGAGGAGAAATCTGTCTCACAGAACATGCTGGCCTTCGTGCTGGAGACCACCCTGCGCCTGCTGCACCCCCTCATCCCATTCATTACGGAGGAGATCTGGCAGGCGCTGCCGCATCACGGCGAAAGCCTCTGCCTCGCCCCCTACCCGACCGAGAAAACCGACTGGTCCAACGCAGAAGCCGAGGCCGCCATGTCCCTGACCATCGCCACGACCCGCGCTATTCGCAATATGAAGATGGAGCTGAACATCCCGCCCGGAACACGCCTGGCCGCCGCTGCCCTTCCCACCGACGCCACGGCGCAGGCCTCTCTCACCTCCAATGCGGACTTGATCGCCTCGCTCGCGCGCCTGGAGACTCTCAACATCGTGACGAGCGCGCCGGGAGCAGAGACCGGCAAATGGATTGCTACCCCCGTCGTCGGAGCCGAAATCTACCTGGAGATCGGAGACGCGCTCGATGTCGGCAAGGAAACTGAGAGAATTGAGAAGGAACTTGCCGCAGTAACCAAGCAGATCGAACGATCACAAAGCCAACTCAACAACCCGAACTTCGTAGGGCGCGCCGCCCCCGAACGCGTCGCCGAAGAGCGCCAACGCCTCGCAGAATGGCAAGCCAAGCAGGAGAGCCTGGAGGAGCGCCGCCGCCTCTTCATGGCATCATAGAGCAGGAAAAGGGAAGAAGAGGAACAAGGCAGAGCAGGAAGAAAGGAAGAAAGGAAGGCAGGAAATTGACGAATGAAGGGAAGGGAATGAGCGGGGATCTGTTGGAGGAGGGGCTGACGGGGCGGGTTATTGGGGCCGCCATCGAGGTGCATCGCAGGCTGGGGCCAGGATTTCTGGAGTATATCTATGAGAGAGCTTTGGTCATCGAACTCATTAAACGCGGCATCTTCCTCACGCAACAGCAGGAACTCAACATCAGCTACGATGGCGTGGAGATCGGAAAGCATCGCCTGGACCTTTTTATCGCCGACAGCCTGGTCGTCGAACTGAAGGCTGTCCGGGCGATAGACGAGGCTCATATCGCCACGGTGAAATCGTACCTGAGAGCGGCTGGGCAGGAGGTCGGCCTCCTGCTCAACTTTTCAAAACAGACGCTGGAAATCCGGCGCATCTACCTGCATAAGGCGGAGTAGTTCTTCTTTAGCATAGAAGAGGAAGCGCTTCGCGCACCCCAAATCCTTCGCTTCCGCGCAAAGGATTTCCTGCCTTCCTGCTCTGCATTGGTATTGCTTTTTCTGCTTTCCTGCCAGGAAGGGGGTAGAACGATCTCTGGCTAATACCTATTGCACACTGGTTGATGCTATTTCAACCGCTCTTCCAAGCTCAATAGGAGCCGCGCACTATTTTATCTGTACCTGGATAAGATTGTGCCTGTCGCGCAGAATGTCCATCCCCATCGTGATAGATCCCTTCGCAGTTTGGACGATGATCTTGTAGTGCCCCGTGAAGCAACGGAATGCAACGGAGCCCTTTCGGTCGGTCGTGCGGGCCCCCTGAGTGCGCCACTTCTCGTGAATCAGGTGGCGCAAGCGGTCGTAGGCAGGCTTGGGAGAGAGATCGGCGCGAAGCAGGCCGCCCGGATTGCGGTCCCAGTCGCCATCGACGAAGTTCCACCAGGCGATGCCCTGCACGGAGGGGTGCGAGAACAGAATCGTGTAGAGCTTTTCGACATAGTCGGCCTGTCGCTTTTCGCCTTCGAGCGTTGAGGGCCAGGATCGGCTGTGATCGGCCTTTGGATCGTCGGACGGCACGGTGATCTCGGAGAAATGCAGGCTCTTGCCGAGGGGCCGAAAGGTTTCGGCAGTCTCCCAGACCTTCGTCAGGGGCCATTCCGCCCCGCCGCTCATGTGCGCCTCCAGTCCCAGCACGTCGAGCGGTGCCTTCCTCTTTTCCAACTCCCGAACCAGGCTGATGTAGTCGGCGTCGAGTTTCCAGTCGTTGTAGAGCAACGTGGCGTGAGAATTGGCGGCACGCGCCCAGGTCAGGGCATCGGCAGTAAACTGCGTGGGGCCAGCCTGTCGCACCCACGCCCCCAGACCGTTCTGCACGCCGGCTGCGGTCGTTGCATCGCCCACAACGTCCCACACCTCGATCCGGTCCCGGAAGCCAGTCACGAGATCGGTAATCCGCTGATGGGTGAGTGTGCGAACCTGATCCGGATCTTTCGGCACCCAGCCCGGCGCAGATCCCGCCAGAATCAGTGGATGCCCTTTGACTCGTATATGCATCGCGTTCAGCAGATCGACACGGGCCGTCAATTTCTCCAGATCCCGACGATCCGGTGCTGGGTCCGTGTCCTGCCAGTACGTCAGCACCGTCGCGAAGTTGAACAGATCTCCGAACCGCTTCTGGTAGACCGACTCCTGAGCCGCATCCTTATGGTTGAGCAATGAAAGCGCCGCACACCCGAATAGAAACGCATGCCGCGTCTGCTCCCACTGGACACGCGCATTGCGCACCGGCCTGCCCCGCGCATCCAACACCACCACCTTCGCATCCGCCTTACGGTACTGCTCGATACGCGCATCCGCCCCCCGCAGCAACTCCGTATCCTTTGCACTCAACCCCTGTCCCCACCCCACTCTACCGTAGCTCACCAGCAACCCGACCAAGAACAGAAAGGCAAGACTAACCTGGAAAGCCACAGCACGGTCACCGAGTGCGCCAACCCTCAACCTCTCGAATCCCATTCCTGTCTTCCTTCCTTCCTGCCTTCCTGCTCGGCCTTTTCTCTCCTTCTGTAAGATGTCGCGCTACGCGCACCCCAAATCCTCCTTTCCTTCGGAGGATTTCCTGTCAGAATTTCAGGCTGTCCACATTGTCTTTCGTGATTTCCAGCCGCAGGGGCAGCGTGACGGTGCCGTCTTTCACGCTGACGGTTCCGTCCGCGGTCTTCTCGCCGTCTTTCGGGGGCTTGCCGTCCAGGGTCTCCTTGACCAGTTTCGCGGTCTGGTAGGTCAGCTTCTGCGGATCCCAGAGATAGAGACCGGTCACAGAGCCGTCTTTCAGGTAGGTCTTCGTGTCGCTTGGCAGCGCCAGTCCCCAGACCTTGATCTTACCGACGAGGTGGAGTTTACGCAGGGCCTCGCCCGAAGCCGGGGGGCTGGGAGAGTTGACGCAGGCGATGCCGACGGCGTCCGGGTTGGCCTGCAGCGCCTGAACCGTCATCGTCGTGGCTTTGCTCTTATCGTCGTCATTGTAGATATAGGGCTTGACCAGGGTGATGCCGGGATGCTTCTTCGCGGCCTCCTCGATGCCCTGAAGATGCAGGTTCAGGTTGGCCGCTGTCCGGCCTCCGCTGACCACCAGCACTTTGCCCTTGTCCCCGGCGCTTTTCGCCACGGCGTCGAGAATATCCGCGCCGATCTGCACGTCGTCCGCTGCGCGCACATAGTAGAGGCGCGCGCTCTTCGGGGCGTCGGCGTCCCAGGTAAAGACCTTGATTCCGGCGTCGGTCGCCTTCTTGATCGACGGAATGATCGCATCGGCATCGTTGGGCGAGACCACGATCGCGTCGGCCTTGCTCACGATGGCCTGCTCGATGATGGCGTTCTGCGCGGCGGCCGTAGCCTCCGTGGGCGCCTCGTAGGTGACATCGACATTGAGGGAGGGGTCGTCGTTGGCCTGCTGCGCGCCCGCCTTGCAGGCTTCGCTGTAGGAGATACCGCCGACCTTGAAGACAAAGACGATCTTCTTTTTTGCCCCGGTAGAGGAGGGCGGGGCTGTCGCGCCGGAGGTGCCCGGTGCGACCCCATGGTCTGCCGGATTGCCTGGATTCGTCTCTTCCTTGGTGCATCCAGCCAGGGCCAGGACCGCCAGGCTCATCAGTACCAGTCGAGTCCCCGTCCGTGCGGTAATATGTCGTTGTAAGCGCATGATAACTCCTTTTCTACATTGATTCGGTGAGATTGCTGATGACAGCGCCACAAAAGGCGGTTCAGAGGGATCCTACTCTTCCATGCCTTCCAGCATGGCGGCGGCTTCCGCGACCGACTCACGGAATGCGCCGACAGCCGTCGCGACCTGCGCCTCCGTGACGATGAGCGGTGGCTCAAACCGAATGACCTTCGGGTTGTTCAGGGTATAGGCCGCGAGGATTCCACGTCGGGCCATACCGTTGATCGTCAGTTCCGCCACGTCTTTGACGGCGAACTCGACGCCGATCATCAGGCCGCGCCCACGTACG
>JBBQPO010000308.1:0-6883 GCA_038217285.1 Chthonomonadales bacterium | reverse complement strand
TCGACCGATACGAGCGTGACCTTCCCGATGACCTTCTGATCTTTTGTCGCGAAAGCCTTCGGATCTATTTCCCAGGTATCGCCGACCTTGATCGGCTTGACGGGCATAAATCCGGCGCCGAAGTTGGTGAACTGCTTCATCTGGTCGCCCATCTGGGAGGTGACCTGCTCGTTACCGCCCTCCATCTTGACCTCCGATTTGCCGTTCTTGTCACGGGTCGTGATCACTTTAGGCATCATCGTGGAGATGTCGATATCCATGCCATTGAGGGTGACCGACGCGCTCTCGAACTCGGAGACGGAGATAGAAGCGCCGTCGTCCTTCGCTTCTTTGGTCGAATCTTTCATGAGCATGGTCATAAGGATGTCCATGGGCGTACCCGTCTGAGGGTTATCGATG
Source organism: Chthonomonadales bacterium (assembly GCA_038217285.1). Taxonomy (GTDB): domain Bacteria; phylum Armatimonadota; class Chthonomonadetes; order Chthonomonadales; family Chthonomonadaceae; genus JANXLO01. The sequence goes on along the minus strand of JBBQPO010000308.1, from coordinate 6,484 downwards.
CTCATTCTGGTTGTAAGCTTATACCGATCTGTCTCCCCGGTCTTAAAGACCCGTTTGAACGTGTAGGTTGTGTTATCCTTCTCGTCCCGGCCCCGCGCCTGCGCCGGTGCAACGCCGACCAGACCCGCGCCAAGACTCAACGCGGCGCTCAGCGCCAAAACGGAAGATAGATTACGAGACGCCTTCCGCACGGTTTGCAGCAGAGTGAAAGTCATCAGAGTTCTCCTTCGGACGTGCGCAGGCGATTTCTCTCGGCAAGCGCGGGGTCGGTATCGGGCAGTTGATTGTATGATGTGGGAGCGGTCCCGCCCTGTAGCGGTGACCAGTCTTCTATACGCCGCAAGGAAACGGCTCTGTTAGCAATAAGACGGTCGAACATGCGCGTGGCTACCCCTTCGCAGAAATCGCGCTGAGAAAAATCGGATTCCCCGAGCAGTATCACCTGTTTGCCGGTTTGCTGCGCGGCCTCGACCAGTTCGAGATTGGCGATATTGCCCTGGCCAAAGGGAACATTTGTCACGAGGAGAACGTCCGCCTGCTTCATCAACTGCGCGCACCGTGTCTTCGCGACAGGGCTCACCGCCGTGAAAGGGTCATCGACGACGGCCTGCAGATTGAGGGCATCCGCCGCGATCTGGTCGGAATCCAGACGATTCAGCACCCCGACAGTGACTGCAAAGCCGTGTTGTACAAGGGTGCCGAGCAGCCCGACTCCGGAGCCGCCGCCGCACACAACATGAATACGGGGAAGGGCGGCAGAGGGCGGATGCGTCCGCAGGGGACGAAGCGCGAAGACGGACAGACGCCCGGTAACAGGGTTGTTTCCGATCTGAGTCTCGGCAGCGTAGGCGATGCGCAGATTTTCCGAGGTCAGCACCTCTTTAGGCGTTCCCACGGCGAGGATGCTGCCAGCGGCCATCAACACCAGGCGATCGCAGTATTCCGCCGCCTGATTGAGGTCGTGCAGGGCGGCCAGAGCGCCGATGTTACGCTGTCGGGTAAGATCCTGAACGCGCTGCATTAGCTCGACCTGATGGGTAGGATCGAGGTGAGCCGTCGGTTCGTCGAGGAGCATGAGCGGGGCCTGCTGGACAAGGGCGCGCGCCATCAGAACACGGCGATGTTCGCCGCCGGAAAGTCGGGTGATGGGACGATCGGCCAACGCAAGCAGATCGGTCTCCGCGAGGATCTGTCGTACCAGCGCAAAATCGGCTTCCGTATCGCCCAGGCCGCGCCGACGATGCGGGTAACGGCCCATGAGGACCACCTCTCGCACCGTGAAGTCGAAGGCGGCAGGCTCCTGCTGCGGGACAAAAGCGATGCGGCGCGCCATCTCCAGTCGGCTCATGCCGGTAATCGACTGACCATCGAGCGAAATCCGGCCCTTTCGGGCGGGAAGCGCCATCGTCAGGACACGCAGGAGCGTGGATTTGCCGCATCCGTTCGGCCCGATAAGCCCGACAAATTCACCTGCGTCGAGGTTGACCGAGACATCGGTCAAAACCTCCCTGGCCCCATAACCAGCATGCAGCGCCTGTGCTTCCATTTTCATGCCCAATTATACCCTGCCCGTCTTACCACCAGACAAAATGGTGGGCGGAGCAACATCCCCCCAGAGTTGCTCCGCCCGGTTTTCCTTCGAGACGCTGGTTGCCCAGTACTTGCGTAGTGTCTGTCCGGATTGGCTACCCGTACGCCCCCCGCGCCGGTGTAACACAACTTTAAATTTTGTGGGGGAGAGCGGCGAATTTTCCGATCCTACTTCATTAGACGGGTTCAACTCTCTGTATGTTCACACTAGACAAAATAAATTTTACGAGACGCCTTCGCAAGAGAGATTCGGTTGCGATGGACTGCACAGCCGCCCGGCAACGGCAAAATTCGTAAAATCGGGCTCAAAGGGGAGCAAAAGCCGCTTCCGGACGGCGTTTTGCATCCACTCCTCTATTCTAGCATTGTCAGCCAGATTTTACAATGGTCAGTCTGGATTTTTTTGGGAGGGGTCGGTGACAGGATAGAGATGGTTTACAGTCGTGAGGAAATCGTGCATGGTCAGAGAGCTGAAGTCGATAGGAAGCTGACTGACGACATGGGGGCTGCTATTGAGGAAGTAGCCGCCTGCGACGATGCGGTAGTGCAGTCCTTCGAGCTCCTGTCGGGCGGTGTGAAGTTGGTGCAACAGGAGTTTTAACTCTTCCAACTGCTCTTCCAGTGCGCACGCGACGACGACCAGATCGGGGCGCATCGTCTTGGCCATCGCGAGGAAACTGGCCGTCGGCACGTTCGCTCCGAGAAAAAGAGTATCCCACCCCTGCGCGCGCAGACCGTCGGAGAGCATGCGCAGTCCCAGCGTATGCCAGTTGCCCGCGACCCCACCGAACAGAGCGCGGTACGACTTTCTGGCGACCGGTGTGTAGAACTGTGCGACGCGGCCCATCATGCGCTCCGTGATCGCAGAGGCGAGATGTTCGTGCGCCTCATCCGTGACCCCCTGCATGTACAGATCTCCCACGTGATTTATGGCCCACGCGAACACATGGAAGTAGATGGCCTCCAGATCGATACGGTGCGCCAGCATGTCATTTACCAGTGCGTTCGCCCGGTCTTCGTGGCCGGCGAGAATACTCCGGAAGAAGGCCTGCCTCCAGGCTTCGAGGGTCGGAGTTGCGTCCGTGCGAACCAGACCGGGCGATATGAGTGGAGAGACGCTTTCGGCTCCGGATGGGCTCTCGATAGCCTCAGAGGAGAGCGGGTCCGCTGTCGTCTCGTGCAGACGCAGCAGGAGTTCGGCCACCGGAAGCGCAATAGAGTAGTAGACATGACGCCCGAGACGTTCTGCGCGCACGATCCCCTGGTCGCGCATGCGGGCCAGATGATTAGAGACGTTGGGTTGCTTCAGCGCGGTCGCCGTAACCAGTTCCCCCACGGACTTCTGCCCCAGGCGCAAGTTTTCCAGGATGGCCCTGCGTGACGGCTCTGCCAGAGCCTGCGCGAGAGCGTCCGGATCGCGAAACTTTGTAAAAGGAGAGGAATGCATCATTCCCTAGTAATTCGTCATACAAGCGGTTTTATCCTACCGCGACAAATTTATTTTTCTCCGGCGCTCGACAGACGGGAACGAAGGCTTTGACCCCCTTTGATCCAACAAAAGTGAGTCTTTCGCACGAGGAACGCGTAACACTTTGCGACGATATCAGCCGTTTCAGCCTGCTCCTTGGCCGGGAGGCGCAGAACGCGGACAGCGCAACCATCGGCGCGGACTCTGCGATTTCCCAGGCTGAAAGCTCGCCGTTGGAACGGCTGCGCCTGCTTGCCAACCTTTGGCCTCGTCTCGAAGCGGCGCTGCGCGCCATCGCGGCCTGCCCGGACAGCGCTCTTGTCTCCGAATCCCGCTCTCTGCCGATACAGGCCGCTCGTGGCAGTTCCGCAACGCTCGCCCGCCTTGCTCGCCATGCTGCCGACCAGCGCGCCTGGGCGCAGACAGCCCGGCGATCCGAATCCGAGACGCCTGCGCATATCCGGGAGCCAGGCCCTGTGCGCACGGTGCAGACGGCGGCGAATCGCATTGCTGTCGGCTTTTTAGAGGTTCTTGCCCAGGAGACCCGGGCACTGCACCGCCTGGCTCTCTTCTGTGAGGAGACGACCTCCGCCGCCGCCGCCGAGCAGTTAAATCGGGACATACGCAGGTGGCTCCGCGAGTCGCCGTTTTGCGAATGCGTGAAGCCGCCACAGGGCGGACAAGCGGCGGAAACGCTGCTGCGCTGCTCCCCGGCTTATCGCAGTCTTTACGAAGAGATAGACAGATTGCGATCCTGCCTCCAAATAGACTGGTCCGAAAGCGCCGTCCTGCGCTTTCCGGTCCTGGAGGACTGGCACCTGTACGAGATATGGTGTTTTCTGCGCGTAGGCATGGCCGTGCGTGAGATCGGCTGGAAGACTGGTGAGACCGATTGCCTTCCGATCGTGCCGACCGGAATGCGGCTGCGCCTCGCCCACGGCAAGGCTTCTCGCATTCGCTTCCACGCTACCGGCGGGCGCGAAAGCCCCTCCGACCCAAACGCCGGTCTGGAACTGATCTATCAGCCCCTGTTTTCAAGCGCGAACCAGGGGACGATGCTGCCGCAAACGGGATACCGTTCCCTCTCTCACGTCATGCAGCCCGACATCGCGTTGGTCAGGCACGGCAGGCTGCTTCTGCTCGACCCGAAATATCGCTCTTATGGCACCGACGGGGACGAACAGGAGGATGTCGACAAGATGCATGCCTACCGCGATGCCATTGTCCGCACAGATCCGATCACCGGGCGTCCCGTCCCTGCCGTCGATGCGGCCTGGTGTCTCTTTCCCGGTCTCCCTCCCTCCGCGTCCTCACGCCCCGAGCACCTGCGCGCCTATCCCGCTTCCACGCCGGAACAGCCGTTTGGAACGGCCGGAGTGGGAGCGGTGCAGGTCCGACCGGGAGCCGACAATGTGGAGCTGACGGCATTGCTGCGATGCTGGCTGGAGGCGGTCTAAACTAGCGTGGTCGGCGGCCCGGCCAGGTTTGGGGACGCGCCCAAAAGGCATCTTCCCGCCCGCCATAGAAGCTCTTCAGCACGGTATCCATCACGAGGGCGGTTCGGGCGGCGGTCACACCGGTGCTCGGGCAGACGCCTTTGCCGTGCAGTTCATCGACGATGGTCTGAATCAGGGGTTGTTGGATGTGGGTGGGATTGGGCAGGTCAAGAGTCTCGTCCTGCAGTTCGGCGGGCGATGTCGCGGCGGCCTTCGCGCCCTGGCCTGGAAACGTGGTGGAAGAGGCTCCCGGCAGCGCGCGAAGGCGCACCGGCTCATTGCCGAACGTCGAGAATGCGAGCTGCCCCTCCGTTCCGGTGATCTCGATGATGTCCGTGTTGACGCCGCTGACGAAGTTCCAGGCCGCGGTGCCGAGCGCGCCGGAGGGAGTGCGGAAGCGCATCGCGACCGAATCCTCGACATCATACGGTCCGGCCAGATTGGCGGCGACGCCTTCGACCTCGCCGAGTGGGCCGAGAATGAAATCCAGAATGTCCAGAGTGTGGCAGCCCAGATCGAGAAACAGCCCCCCACCCGCCTCTTCGGCTTGCAGTCTCCAGGGCAGATGGGCCGCGTCGGTACGGCGATGTGATGCGCTCGCAAAACGGTAGCTCACGCCTGTTATCTGACCGATGCGCCCCGTCTCCACCAGCTCTTTCGCCTTGATAAAACGCGCCAGACTGCGGCGGTAGAACGCTACGAAGAGCGGCAGGCGCGCTTTCTCGAAGGCGGCAATCATCGCGACGCACTCGGCATGACTTCTTGCCATCGGTTTCTCGACGTAGCAGGGCTTGCCTGCCGCGCAGACCGCCTGCGCGTAGTCGAGATGCGATCCGGGTGGTGTGGCGATGTAGACGGCATCCACCTCGGGATGCTGAATGACGGCGTCCGCATTATCGAACCAGTAAGGCACGTTGTGCCGACGGGCATAATCTTCCGCCTTCGCGCCGTCTCTGCGCATGACCGCGACCAGATCGCTGCCCTCGACCAGCCGAAATCCCGGCCCGCTCTTGACTTCCGCGACGTCGCCGCATCCGATAATGCCCCAGCGTATCATGCTGCCGGTCCCTCTCTCCTCCAAAATGTGGTCAGCCCTTCAATCCGGTAACTGCGATTCCCTGAATGAACTGTTTCTGCGCGAAGAAGAAGAGGACGATGATCGGCAGCATCACCATCGCCGAGGCGGCCATCAGCAGGTTCCAGGGTGTCCCGCCGTGCTGGCTCTGGTACGCCTGCAGGCCGAGGCCGAGCGTGAAGGTCTTCTGGTCGATGAGATAGATCATCGGGCCGAGGAAGTCGTTCCAGGTTCCCATGAAGGAGAACAACGCGACAACCGCCAGCGCCGGTTTTGCGAGGGGCAAAATAACCTGGCGGAAGATTTGCCACTCCGAACAGCCGTCGAGACGCGCCGCCTCCGACAACTCGAAGGGAATGGTGCGGAAGAACTGCCGGAGCAGGAAAATATTGAAGGCGCTGCCGAACCAGGCCGGCACCCACAACGGTCGGAAAGTGCCGACCCATCCGAGATTCTTGAAGAGGCCGTAGAGCGGGACCATCAGGACCGGGAAGGGAATCATCATCGTCGCCAGCGTGATGCTGAACATCAGCTCGCGGCCCGGCCAGCGCAGACGGGCGAAGGCGTAGGCTACCAGCGCGTTCGAGCAGACGGTTCCCGCGACGACGAGGGCGCAGACCAGCAGGGTGTTCCGCCCATAGATCAAAAACGGAACATAGCCGAGTTTGTCGGCGTGATAGACGAAGGCGTCGTAGTAGTTGTGCCATAGAATGCGGGACGGAATCCAGACGATAACGGTGCTCATCGTCTCTTCCAGCGGCTTCACGGAGGTCAGCAGCATCCAGATCAGCGGGAAGGTGAAGATAAACGAGAAGGCGATCAGCACCAGGTGCAGCAGCAACGGGTTCTTCTGTC
>JBBQPO010000307.1:0-6948 GCA_038217285.1 Chthonomonadales bacterium | reverse complement strand
TGTCCTTCATGCCGAGCGGCTTGAAGAGGCGCGTGTTCAGAAACTCCGCATAAGGCATTCCACTCAGCACTTCGATCAGACGGCCCGCCGTGTTGATGCCCGCATTGGCATACTGGTACTTCGTACCGGGTTCGTACTGGAGAGGAGTCATGGCATAGCTGCGTACAGCGTCGCGCAGGGGCAGCATATCGAGTGTCGGCTGCTCCATCGCCGAGGAGAACCCCATTCCGCTGGTGTGACTGAGGATTTCGCGCACCGTGATGGGATGCCGGGGTCGTTTGAGCAGCATATGGTCGTTGTCATGCTCTGCCGCCAGCCACAGGTTGTTGAACTCCGGCAGATATTTCGCCACCGGATCGTCCAGTTTCAGCTTGCCTTCGTCCACGAGCATCATGAGGGCGGTGGCCGTGATCGGTTTCGACTGCGAGGCGATCCAAAAGAGGGCGTCGGTCGCCATCGCTCTCTGCGCTGCGACATCGGCATAGCCGACGGCCTGCAGATCCAGTATCTTCTCCCTGTCCGCCACAAGCGTCACCGCGCCTGCCAGGGTGTGGCTGTCCACAAAGGGCCGCAGCGCCGTCGCAATCTTCGAGGCTGCGGCAGTCTCCTTGCCTTGCGCGGGCAGCATCGTAGCGCCCAGCACGGCGAGCGCCACCAGGAAAAGTGGGACATAAAGGCCCAGGTCAGTTTTCATAAATTTTATCTTCCGCAGGAAGGAGATAGGATGTATTCCGCAACCAGATCCACTTTCTCTCCGCGTCAGGTTTTCTCCTCCTCGGAAAGATACGGGATCTCCACGGTCAAAATAAAGGCAAAGCCCTTTTGATCGGCTGCCGTTTTGTTGTATAATGGTATCGAGCACCCACATGTGTGGACTCTGCAGCAACCAAAACAGGGATCCCATAGATTTTTCATTTGGTTTTCATGTTGAGACTGTAAATTTGCAGAGGATCCACCGAGGGAGCTACCGTTCATTTTTGCGGCAGCGACCACAATATACGCCTGGGCCTGAACTTTCATGGCAAGAGAGCAGTCAACTAATTGGGCTTGCAAGACGCAATGTCTGCGAGAATGCATTTCAGGTTCTTGTGCGGACGGACGCTCCCAATTTTCGAGGTCGAGTCGTAATGCTTCCGACGAGTCTGGAAACCAGGCCCAATTGCCTGGTATGCAGCAACCTCTTGGTTTGAAGCAAGGAGAAATGATGAAACTACGACCGGACGCCTCTTTATGGCGCTGCCTGCTTTTACTGTCTTTGCTCGGCTTCTCGGCAGCGACTGTGCAGCCCGTCCGCGCCCAACAGGGGATACGCGGCACGGGGCATGTCGCAGACGAGCAGGGGCTTGCGGTCCAGATACCCGGTCTGACGGGTATGACGACCATCGCGGCAGGCAGCACCCACTATCTGTCTATAAAGAGCAATGGGACGGTATGGGCCTGGGGCGACAACGGGAGTGGCGAACTGGGCAACGGTTCGACGACCAGCAGCGCTACGCCGGGGCAGATTCCCGCCTTCGGCGGAGCGGTTTCCGTCGCTGCCGGGGAGACGTTCAGCCTCGCAGCGAAAAATGACGGGACCGTCTGGGCCTGGGGCAACAATCGCTCCTACCAACTGGGCGATGGAACGACGAATAGTCGATCAACGCCCACCCCTATCGCGATCTTCACAGATGCGACGGCGGTGGCAGCAGGTTTCCAGCACGGTCTGGTTCTGCGGAGCAGCGGGACGGTGTGGGCCTGGGGCAGCAATCTGTATGGAGAACTCGGCAATGGAACCAACCAGACGGCAGGGGCGCCCTCCCCGGTTGTTGGCCTGACAGGGGTCGTGGCAATCGCCGCAGGAAACCGGCATAGTCTGGCCGTAAAGAGCGACGGAACCGTCTGGGCCTGGGGTTCCAATACGCGCGGTGAACTTGGGGATGGAACGACCACCAGCCGGAATTCACCCGTCCAGGTCACTGGACTGACAAACATCGTTGCGGTGGCCGCTGGCTGGAACCACTCTCTGGCGATCAAGAGCGATGGGACCGTCTGGGCCTGGGGATACAACGGCTGGGGACAACTCGGAGACGGCTCGACAACCGACAGACTGACTCCCGTTCAGGTATCGGCGCTGACCGGTGTCACGGCGGTAGGGGCAGGCCAGGCACATAGTCTCGCCCTCAAATCGGATGGGACGGTATGGGCCTGGGGCGACAACGCCTACAGCGATCTGGGCGATGGCACCTACGACTACCGAACCGTGCCAGTACAGATGCTCTATTCCGGTCACGCCAGCGTCATCGCCGGTGGCGGCAACGACAGCCTGGTCATCAGCTCCGATCCCGATCCTCACTTTACGCATCTTGCCCGCCACGACCTTCTCTGGCAGGACACGCAGGGCAACAACTTGCTCCTTTCCCCATGGAACGGACTGACTCCCCTGATTCCGACAAGTTCCTCCCCGACGTACCTGGCTCAAAATATCGAGAACGGCTGGAAAATCGTGGCGACGCCCGATCTTGATGGCGACGGACAGCCGGATCTCGTCTGGCAGAACAGCCTGACAGGGGATATAACCTACTGGATTATGGATGGTACGACCCGCCGCATTTCCGGCGCGATCGTCCAGGGGCTGGATCTGGCCTGGAAGGTCGTGGGGGCGCCCGATATCGACGGGGATGGACATCCCGATCTCCTCTTGCAGAACACCCAGACAGGCGACGTCGTCTACTGGCTGCTGGATACCGCAACGGTCGTAGGCGGAGGGGTGATCAGTTATGGCATCCAACGCGCATGGCAGATCGTCGGAACTGCCGACATCAATGGGGACGGTCACTCCGACATTGTCTGGCAAAACACGCAGACAGGCACGATCCTCGTCTGGTACATGATGGCAGACGTGTTTATCGGTGGCGAGGTGATCGCTTCGGGTATCCCTGACGGATGGAAAATCATCTCGATCCAGGACATCGACGGCGATGGAAAACCCGACATGGTCTGGCAGAACAGCCAGCTTGGAGGCGTGGTCTACTGGCTGATGAATGGCGCCAATTTGAAGGCGAATGGCACTATCGGGGTCAACGTTCCGGCTAATCTGGTCGGTGTGCGCGCCCACTAAGGCCCAGATCGTCCGTATCTAATCTGAACTCCCTCCTCGCGCAGCGTCCTGGTCGCTGCGCGAGGAGGGAGTTCTCGCATTTACACTTCTCTCAGGACGGCCAGGTCGGCCTCAGGCCAGCATCTTCTTAATGACAGTGCCGGAGACATCGGTGAGACGGAAGTTGCGGCCCTGGAACTTATAGGTCAGGCGGGTATGATCCAGGCCCATCTGATGGAGCATGGTGGCGTGGAGATCGTGGACATGGACGGGGTCCGCGACGACGTTGTAGCCGAGCTCGTCGGTACTACCGACGATCGTACCGCCTTTGATGCCGCCGCCCGCCATCCAGATGCTGAAGGCTTTCGGGTGGTGATCGCGGCCCAGAAACTTCGATCCGCCCCGCTCTTCGTTCATCGGCGTGCGCCCGAACTCGCCGCCCCAGACCACCAGAGTCGTCTCCAGCAGACCGCGCTGTTTCAGGTCTTGAATAAGGGCCGAGGCCGCCTGGTCGGTCTCGCGGCAGAGGCGGCCCAGGCCTGTCGTCAAGTCGTCGAACTGCGCCTCGCCGTGATGGTCCCAGCCCCGATGATAGAGCTGCACAAAGCGCGTACCCCGCTCCACCAGACGCCGCGCCAGCAGGCAGTTGTTGGCGAACGATCCTTTGCCTGGTGTGGTTCCGTAAAGCTCCTGCACGGCCGGCGTCTCTTTCGCGATGTCCATCAGGTCGGGTACGCTGGTCTGCATCCGGTACGCGAGTTCGTAGGCGGCGATACGGGTCGCGATCTCCGGGTCGCCGACATCCGCCAGATGGTCGTGGTTCAGGTCGCGTAAGGCGTCCAGCGACTGTCGGCGTACCTCCTTCTCCATGCCCTCGGGGTTGGAAACGAAGAGCACTGGATCGCCCTGCGAACGGAACTCCACGCCCTGATAGACGGTCGGCAGGAAGCCGCTGCCCCAGCACGATTTGCCCCCGTCCGGATTCCGGTCGCCGGAGAGCAGCACGACGAAGCCGGGCAGATCCCGGTTCGCGCTGCCGAGTCCGTAGGTCAGCCAGGAGCCCATGCTCGGCCTACCGATAAGCTGCGTGCCGGAGTTGAGGAAGATCTGTGCGGGCGCATGGTTGAACTGCTCGGTATAGAGAGAGCGGACCACGCAGATATCATCGGCGATCTTGCCGAGGTGGGGCAGCAGCGCCGAAATGGGGATTCCGGACTTGCCCTGCGGCGTGAAGGCGTGCGGCGACCCGAGCAGGCGCGGTGTACCCTTGATAAACGCGAACCGCTCCCCCTTGATAAACTCCTCCGGAATGTTCTGCCCATTGTACTGCACCAGCTTCGGCTTCGGATCCAGCAGGTCGATCTGCGACGGCGCTCCCGCCATGAACAGATAGATGATATTCTTGGCCTTGGGCGCGAAGTGCGGCGGTTTCGGAGCCAGGAAATCCGCAGAATCGTCGATTTTGGATTTGTGATTGCCGATTTTCGATTGGGCATCGGCCTGGTCCGGGAAGAGGCCGTCGTTTAGGAGGGCGGCCAGCGCGGTCGCTCCGATGCCGTAGCCTGCCTGCTGAAAAAAGTGGCGGCGGGTCATCGCCTTCAACAACGCTTGTTGTTCGTTATCTTGCACGGCAAATTACTCCTTGGTCAGCGTTTCGTCGAGATTGAGCAGGACGTTGGCGACGATGGTCAGTGCGGCGATTTCGGCCGTATCAGGCTGCGCAGAAAGGCCTCCCGCAATCGACAGAGCGGCTTTCGCGTTGCCTTGATAGCGGGTCAGTTCCCTCGTGTAGAGGACAGAGAGGCGTCGGACCTCCTCCGGTTTGGGACGGCGGGCGACACAGGCGCGGAAGCCGAAAGTGAGGCGGTCGGATAGGGCAGAGCCGCCCTCGGATTTCATACGGCGAGCCAGACCGCGCGCGGCATCGAAGAAGGCCGGATCGTTCAGGGTGGTCAGGGCCTGCAGCGGCGTGGTGGTACGGATTCGGCGCACGGTGCAGTACTCCCGGCTGCCCGCGTCGAAGGAGAGGAACGACGGGTAGGGTGAGGTGCGACGCCAGAAGGTATAGAGGCCGCGTCGATAGCGGTCGTCTGCGTCGCTGATCTTCCACAGGTCGCCGTTGTAGGGCATCACCCAGATCCCTTCGGGCTGGAACGGAAAGACGCTCGGGCCGCCGACTTTGAGGTTGAGCAGGCCAGCGGTGGCGAGCGCGGAGTCGCGCAGCATTTCAGCCTCCATACGGAAACGCGGGCCGCGGGCCAGCAGGCGGTTGGTCGGGTCGCGCTCCTGCAGGGCCGGAGAGACCTTCGATGCCTGCCGGTAGGTCGCCGAGAGCACAATCTGGCGCAGCAGGCGCTTCTGGCTCCAGCCGCAGTTGGCGGGACTGCTGCCATCGATAGACGACTCGAAGCGTACGGCGAGCCAGTCCAGCAGAGCCGGGTGCGTCGCCTTCTGTCCCTGAGTTCCGAAGTCTTCGCTGGTCTCCACGAGGCCGTGGCCGAACAACTGCTCCCAGAGCCGGTTCACCGTGACGCGGGCCGTCAAGGGGTTGGCTCGGTCCACCAGCCAGCGGGCGAGGCCCAGGCGATTGACAGGCTGCCCGGCCGGGAGCGGATTCAGCACCGCTGGAACGCCTGCGGTCACCCGTTCGTCTTTGGCCAGAAAGCCGCCTTTGATATGCGTATAGGTCGCGGGAACCACGTTGTCGGCCTTCTCCTGGAACACCAGCGTCTGCGCCGGGCGAATGGCCTCACTCTGCTTTTTGGCGGCGGCGATCTGTTTGTCCAACGCTTCGAGGCGGTCAGCAGGGGGATGTCCGGCGTTCTGGAGATTGGTTCGCTGCGCGGTGAGCGCCTCCAGTTCGGTTTGAAGGCTCTTTTTCTGCGCTTCCTGAATCGGGGTCAACACATCCAGCGCGGGTTCGTCACAGTGGTCGAAGAAAGCGAAGAACTGGTAGTACTCTTTCATCGCGAAGGGATCGTACTTGTGGTTGTGGCACTGCGCGCACTGCAAAGTCGTGCCGAGCCACACCTGAGCGGTGGTGCTCACACGATCCACGACCGTGAGCCACCGCTGCTCGCCCTGATCTACGCCGCCCTCTTCGTTCAGCATGGTGTTGCGATGAAACCCGGAGGCGGTCTTCTGGGCAGGCGTGGCGTTCGGGAGCATATCTCCAGCGATCTGCTCGATGGTAAACTGATCGAACGGCATATCGCGGTTGAAGGCGTCGATCACCCAATCGCGAAACGGCCAGATCGAACGGCGACCGTCCTTTTCATAGCCATTGGTGTCGGCATAGCGGGCAAGGTCGAGCCAGAGCCGCGCCCAGCGCTCACCATACTGCGGGGAGGCCAGCAGTCGATCGACAACCTTCGCATAGGCGTCCGGTGACGTATCGGCCAGAAACGCGTCGATCTCTTTCGGAGCGGGCGGCAGTCCCGTCAGGTCCAGCGAAACGCGCCGCAGCAAGGTCTCCTTCGCGGCCTCCGGCGTCGGGGTCAGCTTCTCCTCCTCCAGCCGTGCCAGCACAAAGACGTCTATCGGACTACGTACCCAGGTTTTGTTTTTTACCGCAGGGGCCTTTGGCAGGACGGGCGGGACGTAAGCCCAGTGTTTGGCGTTCACGCTCTCCGGCCAGACCGCGCCTTGATCGATCCAGGCCGTCAGCTTCGCCATCTGCGCCGGACTGAGCGGCGCAAAGCCGAGCGGCATGCGCGACTTGCCCCCTCTCCCCAGCGCCCGCTGCACCACCAGACTAGCCTTCCCCTTGCCCGGAATCAGCGACGAGCCACTGACACCGCCTCTGATTAGAAACGCCCGACTGTCCATCCGCAACCCCGCAGACTGCCGCTCCGCCCCATGACACTGGA
>JBBQPO010000306.1:0-7023 GCA_038217285.1 Chthonomonadales bacterium | reverse complement strand
ATATCGCCGTTGAACACATTCTTGTCGTAGTTGTTGACGAGCTGGATCACGCGGTCCCCGATGCGGAAGCGGCGGGAGCCGCGCAGCAGCTCCGGGCGGCGACCGGTCGGGTCGGCAGGATTGAGGGCCTCCTGCAGCAGTTCGTTCAGGTAGTCCACGCCCAGGGTGCCGCGTTTCATGGGGGTGAGCACCTGGATGGCGTCTCCGCGATAGCCGAGGGCGGGCAGGCTCTTGCGCACGAGCTTGACGATCGCGGTGGCGCCCTCCACGGCGTCGTCGATCCCGATCCAGAGGCAGTTGTTGTCGCCGCGCTCCTGCGGGGGGACAAGGGTAGGAAACTGACCCTGTCGGATCCGATGCGCGTTGGTGACGATGAGGCTGGACTGCGCCTGCCGGAACACCTGCGTCAGGCGGATCGAGGGCACGACTTCGGAGGAGAGCAGGTCGCCCAGAACGTTGCCTGCGCCGACGGAGGGAAGCTGGTCGCTGTCCCCGACGAAGACGATCTGCGCCTGTTCCGGCACGGCTTTGAGCAGATTGTTCGCCAGCACCGCATCCAGCATGGAGACCTCATCGGCGATCAGGACATCGCAGGGCAGCGGGTTGTTCTCGTTGTACTGGAAGCTGCGGGAGGCGGGATCGAACTTGAGCAGGCGGTGGATGGTCTGCGCATCCCGGCCGGTGACTTCGGCGAGGCGTTTGGCGGCGCGGCCCGTGGGCGACACCAGCAGAATGCGCTTCTTCTGCGCCTCGAAGGCGGCGGCGATGGTGTTCGTGGTCAGGGTCTTCCCGGTTCCGGGGCCGCCGGTCAGGATGAAAAAGCGGTTCTCCAGTGCCAGGGCAATCGCCTCCTGCTGCTCCTCCGAGAGCGCGATCCCCTTCTTCTGCTCCTGGCCCGCGAGCCATGCCGCGACCTTCTCCCGCGAGAGGGATTTGCCCAGCGGCAGCGCGAGACGGCGGCGGATCTGCCCGGCGAGGCCGACCTCGGTATAGAAAAGAGCCGGATGGTACATGGCGCGCATCGCGCGGCCCGCCATCTCGATCTCAGGAATATCTTCGGCTTTGACCGTCTCCGCCGCGACCATCGTCTCCAGAACCGGCGTCAGCTTCTCCGTCTCCACACCCAGAATCTCTGTGGCGGACTGGAGCAGTTTGGGCTCCGGCAGAAAGAGATGGCCGAAGTCGGTCGCCTCCGAGAGCGTGTAGAGGAGGCCCGCCTCGATGCGCTGCTCGCTGTCGATGGCGACGCCCAACTGCTGCGCGATCTTGTCAGCGGTCTTAAATCCAATGCCCCAGATGTCCTGCGCCAGCCGGTAGGGATTGGCTTCGACCGTCGCGATAGAGCGGTCGCCATAGGTCTTGTAGATCTTCACCGCATACGTTGCCGAGACGCCTTTGGACTGGAGGAAAAGCATGACATTGCGGATCTCGCGCTGTTCGTCCCAGGCTTTCTGAATCATCGCGATCCGCTTTTCGCCGATCCCCTCGACGCGCAGGAGGGTGCGCGGATCGTTCTCGATGACCTCCAGCGTCTCCAACCCAAACAGCTCCACCATCCGCTTCGCCATCACCGGGCCGACGCCTTTGATCAGGCCGCTGCCCAGATACTTCTCGATGGCGAAGGCGGTGGCGGGCTTGCTGGTGTGGTAGCGCTCCACCGCGAACTGCCGCCCGAACTCCCGGTGCGCCGTCCAGCGCCCCTCGCAGGTCAACTGCTCCCCGACGACCGGGTTCGAGAAGTTACCGATCAGCGTCACAAGGTCGCGCGCCCCCTCCACCGCCAGCCGTCCGACCGTATAGCCATTCTCCTCATTGTGGTAGGTGACACGTTCCAGCACTCCGATCAGCGCTTCGAGCGGGGCGGAAGAGTCAGGGCTTCCATTGTTGTGTGGTGAGGTTTTGTCGAGCATGGCGCTTTCACGCACCGTTTATCCTGTTCAGCGGGGATCCGGAAGCTTATCGAGGTATTTCGCGAGGTTGGTCAGGGCCTCGTAAAAGGTAATAGATGGAGAGGTAACCCGTCCTGTATGCATGAGATCATTACGACAGTCTCGCACATCATAAACGCCTTTTTTGATATTGACGCTTATCCTGGGCGACTGTTTTCGGGCAATGCCATCCACGTACCAACCGACCTTGATATCTTGCGTCTGTTTCGGTAGGGTGAATTCCGTAGGATGGGCAGCAACGAAATGTTTTAACAACCCTTCAAAAGTGGCAAAGAGACGGACAATATAGGTCACGTCAATATGGCTGAGAGCACGCTGAAAATCGACGAGGTTTCGCTCCCCCATCTTTTGAATGACCTCCTCCGTATTCCAGAAACGAACGATATGAGAGAGCGCCAACTTCGTTGCCTCGTATTCCGTGCGCACAAGTGTCAGTTCTTGTGTGTACGATCGGCTCATGGAGTATCCAGAAGATCCTTTGCGAGTCTCATGAAATTATCCCGAGTCCATGCCTGTCTGAGAGGTACATTTGAAGAGGTCATTATTTCCCAACTGTCTTGTTGAGGCTGATAGACCAGACGAACCCGGTTGAGCGTCGACCAAGCCTGAAAGTAGACGCGGATCTCGTCACCGGGGGTTCTGCGCGGGAGGGGTTCCAACGTCAACTCCCCATGTGGCGTTTTGATCTCGATGACTGGAACTGAATAGGTTCCAATCTCCTCTTCACGTTCTTCGGCAGGCAAACGTGTGAAATCCCATTTTGGAACCTTTGCAATCCAGTCCTCGACCTGCGTCATCAGGGAACTCACCGCTTCATTCCATTCATGTATGGATTCCTGGCGGGCCGTCGGATTAAGTGTACTGTTTCTCATGGGATGATTTTACCACATCTCTTTCGGCGCGGTGTACCATATACAGACGAGTATGTTCTGACATGCTACTACGCCCTCCGCCGTAAAAACGGAAGGAAATCTCTATTTGGGACGTTCACCGAGGTGAAATTGCCGTTGCTGTCCCGCCTGATTCGCCTGCCGGACCAGGCCGTTGCCGACATCCAGGCAGGAGAGCCAGCCCTGGCCGTAAGCCCATGTGTCGATGCAGACCGCAAAGCCTTTATTGGCAGGCAGCCCGCTCTTCTGGCTCGTATGCCCGCAAACCATCGTTTTGCCGGACTGATGCGGCTGGGTTTCGGTGAACCGTCCCCAATAGAGTACATACGGCGGCTGTTCGAAAAGAGGGAGATCCGGATAAGCATCGCCATGCACGAAGAAGTGGCTTTCTGCTTCCCAGAAATCGAGGCACTGCTGTTCCAGGAAGGCCCAATGCGCCACAGGAATAGCGGCTAATCCTTCCTGAGAGGCGTCGGCTCCGTAGGAAGCCAGTGTGGTATTTCCTCCGTAGCTCAACCAATCGGAGGCTGTGCTGGAATCGAAGCGGGCTTCCATCATCATCGATTCGTGGTTGCCTCGCAAGGCGACAAGATGGTATGTCTGACTCAAGGCGATAAGCCTGTCGAGTACGCGGCGCGTATCGGGGCCACGATCCATATAGTCGCCCCGAGTGACCAGGGTATCGTCGGGTTGCAGATCGATGCTCTGTAACAGCACGTCGAGCGCTGTCGCGCAGCCATGAATATCGCCGATTGCTAGAATGCGCCCGCTCATCGTCTGAATGCCTGGTTAGAAGAGCTTTCGTCCTTCTCCGTCTGCGACGTCGTAGATCTCGTTTTTACCAAGGGAGTCCAGAGGAGGTTGGGGATGTCCTCCACGGAGACGGATTTGACATGCCCGTCGACAAATCCGATCGTAGTCGTGTGGCCCCCGCTGTGACGAAATGGATTGGGAACCAGAGACCTGCCACCGGCCAGATTCTTGCCGGGTATCGAATCGAAGAGCATCACGGTCTGTGCCGGTGCATCAATCGTAATGGCGACAGTATCTTTCAGACGGCGGTTCATGGCGTAGGTGGGAAGATCCTGCGGCGCTTCCGGACAACGGAACACCGCCTTGTCTATGTTGTAGGGATAGCCCACGTCGTTCCATGTTTTCGGCAGAGGATAGCGGTCATCGTGAACACAACCCTATTCGTACCGTAGGGCACGACCACCGCTAGAAAAACAGGTTCCAGACGGTACCGATCATAGCTCGATCAGTCGCCACTGGAGAATAGCCCAGGCGACGATAAAGGCTCCGACGATAAGCAACACGCCCTTACGGATAAGTATGGAGAGAGGCTGTTCGGACGGTTTGGGATCGGGAGAATGGATCATCGCAGAGTTCCTCAGCAGGCAGCAATAGCCATCATCGAATAGGTCCCGGACTGCAGACACAAAGTTGACTATTTGCAGTCACGTTCTCGATTATAACAGATTTCGCGACACCTCGCTTGCATGGAAGACTTTCCGCGCCGCAGCGTCCTCATTGGAATTGCGGAAGGTCGTTCACCTTCCTTTCGTGAAGATAAGCTGTGTCTCCGGCGCACACTGCGCCCACGCGGTTTTACGCGCCAACACGTCGCACGGTGTCGATCATGTTCCGAAAGGGGTAGGCATGGACGCCGCCGCCATGTTCGTCATGCCGGCAGTCGGGCTGCACGGCGTCAATATGGCGAACCCGCGCATGGGCCAGAAGGTGGTCGTCTATGGAGTTGGCTTGATCGGGCTCGGCGTTGTCGCCGCCTGTGTGCATCGCGGCTGCGACGTGATCGCCGTTGACGTGAACCCGAAGTCCCTGGAACTGGCGCGGGCATTCGGGGCGGAGTTCTGCCTGAACAGCCGCACGTGCGATGTCGCCGCCGAGGTCAACCGCCTCGCGCCGGGAGGTGCGGACATGGTATTCGAAGCCACTTGGCTCTCAGCCTGCCTCGATTCGGTGATCGCGTCGTGCTGATCGTTCGGAACGTTCGTCCGACAGGACAACTACGGTCTCGCGTCACTTCCTTACAGTAGCTTCACATCCTTACAGTAGCTTCACACCTCCAGTTTGCCCTCTATGGAATCGTCCAGAGTTTTGCCGATCAATGCGCCGATCATCATTTTGATGCCTGCCACCGCATGTCCATGCTTGGTATCCCAGTAGTAGCCCTCGGAAGGTGCGACCTTGATCACGGTGATGCGGGGATCGTCTTCCCCCTCCGTAAACCATGTTTTGATGATAGGCTCCCAGAGCTCCTTGATCTTCGCTTTGTCCGTCGAGACGGTCGCCTTGCCGACAATCTGAAGGAAATCCGAGTACGCAGATCCTTGAAAGTAGAGCTTGACAGTCGAATCCATGCCGATCTCTTTGTTCTGATGGCTGTCGTTGGCGCTCAAAAACCAGAGATTTCCCTGATCGTCCACCTGTCGAACGTTCATCGGGCGGGTCGCGCTCGATTCCCCGGTGGGGACGGAGGTGCAAAAAAAGCAGGTAGGAGTCGCTTCGACAAACTCTCTGATTTTCTTGACAGCATCCTGCGCTTGCAGATCCGCATGGTTGTTTTCCGGTTGATTCTTGTTGATCGAGTTCATGGATAGCAACTCTCCTTTTATGTTTATGTTATGAGTACGCATCGTCGAGCGCTCTGGTTCGCTCTCCGGCCGCTGGAGAACGCCGTGAAATGCGTGGTATGCTATAATGTAGCAGGAGCAACCGACAACCATGAATCAGGATCATATCCGTAATTTTTGTATTATCGCGCATGTCGATCACGGCAAGTCCACCCTTGCGGACCGCCTGATCGAGGCGACCGATATCGTGGCCCGTCGGGACATGCAGGCCCAGCTCCTCGATACGATGGACCTGGAGCGCGAGCGCGGCATCACCATCAAAATGACCGCCGTGCGGCTCAACTATACCGCGAAGAACGGTCAGGAGTATCAGTTCAATCTGATCGACACACCCGGTCACGTCGATTTTACGTACGAGGTGTCGCGTTCGCTCGCCGCCTGCGAGGGCGCGCTGCTGGTCGTGGACGCGGCGCAGGGCGTTGAGGCGCAGACCCTTGCGAACGTCAACCTCGCCTACCAGAGCAACCTGGAGCTGATTCCGGTCATCAACAAGATCGACCTGCCGGCGGCCGACCCGGAGCGTGTGCGCGAAGAGATCGAGAATGTGCTGGCGCTCGACGCCTCGCACGCCGTGCTGGCCAGCGCCAAGATGGGCATCGGCATCTCCGAGATCCTGGAGGCGGTGGTGGACTATATTCCGCCGCCCTCCGGCAAGCCCGAAGCGCCTCTCCGCGCCCTGATCTTCGACAGCAAGTTCGACCAGTATATGGGGGTCGTCTGCTATGTGCGCGTCGTGGACGGCTCCATCAAGACCGGGCAGAAGATCCGCTTTATGGCGACCGGCAAGGAGTTCGATGTCATCGAGGTCGGCACCTTCGCCCCGGCCCGCCGCATCGGCGACGTGATCGGGACCGGTGAAGTCGGCTACGTCGCCGCTAGCATCAAGACGATCGGGGACGCGAACGTCGGCGACACGATCACCGATGCAGCACGACCCTCCACCGATCCGCTCATCGGCTATCGCCGCGCCAAACCCATGGTCTTCTGCGGCCTCTACCCGATGGACGGCGCGGAGTACCCCGAACTGAAAGAGGCGCTGCTCAAGCTGCAACTGAACGACGCCGCTCTTTCGTTTGAAGTGGAAACCAGCGCAGCGCTGGGCTTCGGCTTCCGCTGCGGCTTCCTCGGCCTGCTCCATATGGACGTGATCCAGGAGCGCCTGGAGCGCGAGTTCGACCTGTCGCTCATCGCGACCTCGCCCTCCGTTATCTACAAGATCCACCTCACCAACGGCAAGGTCGAGGATGTGGACAATCCGGCCGCGATGCCCAACCCTTCGCTGATAGATTTTACCGAAGAGCCTTTTGTCGATGCGACCATCATGCTCCCGAAAGAGTATGTCGGCACCATCATGGAGCTCTGCCGCGACCGCCGGGGCGACTATGATAAGATGGAGTATCCTACCACCGACCGCGTGACGCTGCACTACAAGATCCCGCTCTCGGAGATCCTGATGGACTTCTTCGACCAGTTGAAGTCCCGCACGAAGGGCTACGCGAGCTTCGACTACGAACTGAGCGGCTACCGCAC
>JBBQPO010000305.1:0-7103 GCA_038217285.1 Chthonomonadales bacterium | reverse complement strand
AATGCCACCCTCCGCTTGATCCCACCGCTCAATATCCCGGAATCCATCTTGTGGCAAGGACTCGACCTGGTGGAGAAGGCGCTGAAAACAACGCCAGTCACCTGAAACTCCGATGCGTTCTAGTCGTTTGGCCGGGGAATGACGAGCCGGCCAACCGACCAGGACGTGGAATCGCCTGACCGAACCTCCAGACTGGACTTTCGGTCAGGCGGTTCCGGTTTGCTAGACGCCGACCGGCTCTGCAAAGGAGTTTCGATGCGCTGCCTCGGGCAGACCTGCCGAAACGATGGCGAGTTGGGTCAGCCCCGATTCCTCACCGGCGGCCTCCTCGGCTCTCGACGCTCCCGATCCTCGCAGCGCGGCCTGACGCAAGTTCTGCTTGAGTTCGGTCAGATTTCCAGCCTTCGCCAACGCGTCCTCTTCGGTAATGATCCCATCGGTGACATAGGCTTCCAGCGATTGATTCATTGTCTGCATGCCCCAGAACGGCTTCAGACCATCCTGCCGTATCGCGGTATAGAGGTCGGAGGCACTGCCGTCCTTGAGCAGTTTTTCAATCGTCGGCGAGGTCACCATGATCTCCTGGGCGACGACGCGCCCCGTGCCATCGGCGCGTTTGACCAGCTTCTGCGAGACCACCCCGCGCAGGCTGCCCGCCAGTCGCAGCCAGAGCATCGGGCGCTCGTGCGGCGCGTACATATTGGAGATACGGTCGAGGGTTTCCGGCGCGCTGGAGGTGTGGAGCGTGCCGAAGACGAGGTGACCGGTTTCGGCCGCTTCGAGGGCGATATTGATCGTCTCCATGTCACGCATCTCGCCGATCAGGATCACATCTGGTGTCTGACGGAGCACCTGTTTCAGGGCCTCCCCGAAACTGGCTGTATCCGCGCCGATCTGGCGCTGACTGATCAGCGCCTGTTTGTCGGCGTAGACATACTCGATAGGATCCTCCATCGTGACGATGTTGACGGGGCGAGTCTCGTTGATATAGTCGATCATCCCCGCCAGGGTGGTCGTCTTGCCGGAACCGGTCGGCCCCGTTACGAGGACGAGTCCATTGGGCTGGTTTGTAATCGCGCGGATCGCCTGCGAATGAACGCCGATCTCGTCGAGTGATTTTACCTTCAGCGGAATCAAGCGGCAGGTGGTGGCGGTATTCTCGCGTTCTTGATAGACGTTCTGGCGAATACGCACCACACCGGGGACTGAAAACGAGAGATTCATCTCGTGCGTTTCCGCAAACTGCGCGCGCATTGCGAGCGTCATATGCTCGCTGGCAAGCCGAAGGGTATCGTCCGCATCCAGGACAGGAAACCCCGGCTTGACGATCCGCCCGTGGACGCGCAGACTTGGAGGAGAGCCTACTTTGAGAAAAATATCAGAAGCTTTTTGCGAGGCCGAATAGATCAGGAGATCGTTGAGGGTGAGTTCTTTCGCAGAATGCACGGAAGTCGGATCGAGGATCGCCATGAATGTGTCTCCAGATTGCTGCGTACGTGTCGGCACAAGACCGTTACCAGGAACGCCGCAGGGTTTAGAATAGACCGTTGTCGAGCGCCGCGCAAATCGTGTCGCATGGGCAAGATGGGGTGGCTCTCATCGGTCCTTCCATTGTAGTCGAGACGACAGTCCGAAAGCGTCTGCGGAACGGCAGATTTTGAATGCCAGGGCGATCGCCCAACACCAGGTTTCACTGTCGAGAGGCTCGTACAGAGCGGTTCCGTTGTCCGGGCCAGTCGGTTCTGCAGTCCTTTTGTCCTTCTCCCATCAAACCTCTTCGAAGGTGACGAAGCCATCACGTTCGAGACGGAAGCGCATTCTCTCCAGTTTGCGAACCGTTCGGGCGAGTCCGGCACGTTCGGCCCAGCGATGCATGTCACGCAAGGCCCGGTCGAGCGTCTCGCGTGTGCCGGAGAGGCGCGGCAGCACCTTCTGAAGCACCTGAAAGTCCAGAGCGACATTCAGGTTCAGGGCGCCATCGTCGGGACCTTTTGGATTCAGGAGGCCCGCGCCGTCGGTGTCGAAGCTGTTGGCGCAGTAACGCAGAACCTCATCGCGGACGCGATACGCGAAGTGCAGCCCATGCGGCTCCAGAATGTCGTTCGCTTCGGCAAGGCGGTTGATGACATGGTCGGCAAAACTCTCTCCGCTGTGGCTCAAACCGCGCAGCTTCGTCCGCGCCGCCGCTACCGTTCGCACGCGGCCATAGAGAAACAGCGCCTGGCACACCTCCGGTGTCGGGGTTTCCGCCCGTTCCGGCGTCTCCACGGTTTCGGGCTCCTCGCGGAGGCTGACATCCCGCAGCACCAACGTATTCGCTCGGTCCAGTACTTTACGGGAGAGCGTATGCGTCGATTCGTCGAGGTTGAGAGTGCCGGTGAGGAACAGGTTGGCGGGAAGACGGAGGGCGCGACCATCCGGCAGCAGCAGCTCCCGCGTGGGCGTCTCCATTGCCGACAACACTTCGGCAAAGTAGTGCTCGATGCGCGCGAGGTTCATCTCATCGAGGCAGAGAAAGAAGGCGCGGTGCGCGTTCTCCGGCTGCGCCGCCCGCCGAACGAAATCGAGAAATGGTGTAGAGACAAACCGTCCGCGTCCTTCCGGCCCCGGCGTCAGAAGGTTGACATAGCCCAATACCGGCGTCGAATCGGCCCAGTCGGGGCGAACGGGCAAGAGCCGATACTGCCGGTCGGAGTCACCGGTCAGCGCTTCGGCAAACAGGGAGGTGAGACGGGTCTTACCGGTTCCGCTGATTCCCGCCAGAATGCAAAAAGGTTTGGTTTGCAGGCTGATATAGAGATCTCGCACGGTTCCGTCCGGATAGGTAAATCCCTCCGCTGCCACATACTCTTCGAGCCGCTGCAGCACCTCGCGATGCCGCACTCCCGTGGTCTCCGGAGCCGGGGATGGGGCTCCTGGTGGCGCAGGTTCCGGTTCTCTTTGCGTGGAATAGTCGGCGGCCTCCGGCTCTCGCACCGTAGCAGGCGCGGGGCCGCGCTGCGCATAGAGGAGGCTGCCGGCAGAGCGCCGACGACGCGGATCTGCGGCAAGGCACTCGGTCAGCAGGCGATGCACCTCCACATAGTCGGGTGCAGCAACGGCCTCCCGCACCGCCTCGTAGACGATGTGCGCGGCCAGCAGGCGCAGCGTGGGGTCGCTGTCCGGCACACCGGGTCGCTGTCCGGCAGCATGAGAAGGCAGGTCGTAACGCTGCCGCGCCGCTTGCAGTGCGGCGACGCGCTGTTCCGTCGAGAGTTCGAGCGCACGCGTTCCACGCTGCGTGATGAACGGCTGTTCCGTCGGGAAGACGGCGCAGAGGAGTTGTGTCGCGGTCTGTCCCGCCACCGCCCGCCGGGCGAGAAAGACGCGCAGACGCAGTGGCAGGGCCGCTTTACCGTAGAGCAGCGCGCGCAGATCCTGGCTGAACGCTGCCGGTTCGTCGGGCGTCCGTAAGAGACGTGCATCCAGACTGGGATTTGGCCCCAGCACGCGCACAAGTGTCAGCAGGCGGGTCGTCTCGGCATGGTTCAGAGCGCGCCCGTCGGCGAAGCGCGCCTCTTTCAGCAGTTCCGCGACGGCACGAAGCATCTCCGTATCCTCTTCCCGTTGGCGCAGACGCTCCAGCCGCTCCTCACCCTCGTCCTCCTCCCACGCCGCGCGACAGGTCAGCAGACCCTCGCGCTGACGATCCGAAAGCGCGAACTCGTGTTCCGAACCCATTCCTGTGCTCATCTTCCTCCCAGCCCGTTCGGGGAATCTCCCCAGTTCACGATACGGCGGCAACTCCTTAACCGTCTTACCTCGCACCGCATGGCCTTCCTTCGGTCGGAAAGAAGGGCGTTTCGAAAAACCGTGCTCGGCAATCACTATTCGCGCTGCCATGCCGTCTCCCCTTCCTCTTATCCTGTCCCTTAAGACCGCCGCCCCTAAAGGAGCGGCCTGATGGGGAAAGTTAAGGCCCATAAATGGGCCTGGGATGGTTGAAAGGAAGAACAAATCTCTCCACGAGGCATAGCTGACAGCCTGTTTCCTTACGCAATCGCCCTTGCTCACGTCCGACCCAGCCCCCTTTAGGGGGCTTACCGCATCAGACCGCTCCTTGAGGGGCGGGAAGTAAAGCGCGAGGCGGTCGTTCTTTGCCATGCCGTCTCCCCTTCCTGACGCCCATTCAGACACAGATCCAGCTAAATTCTCGTTGTCAGTTCTTGATTCTTGCTAATTTGGGCGGTGCGCAGGAGTTCAACCAGGATGCGTCGAACAGCGAGGTTAATTCATTCTCTGCCGGTCTTCCTCCAGAGAGGAGCAGGCCGGTCTGTTTCGACGGGAGGCCCCCATGTTCCGTCACCATCGTGCTTTTACGTTGATCGAACTCCTCGTTGTGATCGCGATCATAGCGATTCTTGCGGCCATCCTGTTTCCGGTCTTCTCGGAGGCGCGCGAGAACGCGCGCCAGACCATGTGCGCCAGCAACATGCGTCAGCTCGGGATGGCGGGCCGCATGTACGTCAGCGACTACGATGAGGTCTGGTTTCCGGCCACCACAGTCGGCAGGCCCGACGCGTCGTTTTCGTGGGTTATGCCCTGGCTCGGCTACGACAACAACAACGTCGCCGCCCCCGGCGACATGACCCAACCCGCCAAGCATCCCTTCCATCCCGGCCTGCTCGACCCGTACATCAAAAACGACGCCATGAAACGCTGCCCCAGCATGCCCGGCAGTTGGCAGATGGCGTATGCCCTCAACGAGTTCAACATCTACATTCCCTCGGCCTACTATGCACTGCATCCGGCGGTCCAGGGCCAGGAGTTCAGTCCCTGTTTCAAAGCGCATACGACCGACCCTGGCACCGGCCTGGAAGTCGGTCTTGCGGCGGCGGATGCGGAGGTGGAGCAGCCGTCCGAAACACTGGTGTGCTGGGAACATAACAATCCACAACCGCTCTGCGACTTCCTGCAGCCGCCAGACTGGTTCGCCGCTCCCCCTGCCGGCCCTTTTCGCGACCATTTCCATCTGCTGCACCGCAACGGCGCGACCACGCTCTGGGCGGACGGACATGTAAAACACCAGCTTTACGAGCGCCTTAAGCGGCCGTGGTTCTCCACCCTCAAATCGATCTATCCGGCTAACTGAACGCTCTACGGAACCGCGCGCCCGATCTGCTCTGTCGTGTGATATAATGTTGAAAACTCACAGCGGCGACTGTGTGAATCCGGAGTCAAATCGGTATGGACATAACAGTATTGGAGATGGCGCAGCGGGCGAAGGCTGCGTCCCGGCAGTTGGGCGCCCTGAATACGGCGACGAAGAACGCAAGTCTTATCGCGATGGCTGAGGCTCTGCTTGCGAACGCGGCTCGTATCAAGGACGCGAACGCGGTCGATCTGGCCTTAGGGCGGGAGAGCGGGCTTTCGGACACGCTTCTCGACAGGCTGACCTTAAACGACGCCCGCATTCGGAGCATGGCCGAAGGCCTGAAACAGGTCGCCGCACTGCCGGACCCGGTCGGCCAGGTGATGAGCGGTGCGCGGTTGGCGAACGGTCTGGAGATGCAGCGGGTGCGAGTGCCGCTCGGCGTCATCGGAATCATCTACGAAAGCCGCCCGAACGTGACCGCAGACGCCGCAAGCCTCTGTTTGAAAGCCGGCAACGCGGTCATCCTGCGCGGTGGATCCGAGGCGATACGATCCAATACGGTCCTTGCGCGGCTGCTGGCGACCGCCGGAGAGCGCGCGGGACTGCCGGAACACGCGCTGCAGTTTATCGAGACCACAGATCGTGAGGCGGCCGTGGCTCTTATGCGAGCGGAAGGCCTGGTCGATCTGCTTATTCCGCGCGGTGGCGAACGTCTGAAGAAGAGCATTATGGCGAACGCGACCGTGCCCGTTCTGGCTTCTCTCGGCGGCAACTGCCACACCTTCGTAGACGCGGACGCGGATATCCGAATGGCATCCGAGATCGCCTTCAACGCCAAAGTGTCCCGCCCCTCGGTCTGCAACGCTATGGAAACCCTACTGGTGCATTCCTCCGCAGCAACGGCGCTGCTCCCTGCCCTCTGCGCGCGGTTCGCCGCGGCCGGTGTCGAGATTCGCGGCGACGACCGGGTGCGCGCCCTCTTTCCCACTGCGTTGGCAGCCGGTGAGGAGGACTGGGCAACGGAGTTTCTCGCCCCCGTCCTCGCCATCCGCGTCGTCGATTCGCTGGACGAAGCCATCGACCATATCGCCCTCTATGGCACCGGGCACTCCGAAGCCATTGTCACCGACAGCTACGCGGCCTCCGAGCGATTCGTACGCGAGGTCGATACAGCCTGCATCTACGTCAACGCCTCCACCCGCTTCACCGACGGCTCGGAGTTCGGTATGGGGGCGGAGGTCGGTATCAGCACCGCGAAACTCCACGCGCGCGGCCCCGTCGGCCTCCAAGAACTGACTACCTACAAGACCATCCTACGCGGAAACGGTCAGATCCGAAACTGACCGACCTGCTTCTTCCGCGCAGGAAGGGCGTGGCGGCCCCCACCGTCGGCAGCAGCCATTGTCAAGCGATCACACTCAAGGAGAAACCCCATGGCGAAGTTGCAGGCGGCGATCATCGGATGCGGCGGACGCGGACACGAACATGCGAAAGGCTACGCAGCCTCGGATGCGGTCGAGATCGTGGCAGTCGTCGACCCGCTGACAACGGCAGCCGACGCGCTGGCCGCGAAGTACCATGTGCCGCATACCTACCCTTCGTATACCGAGATGTTCGCGGCGCATCGGCCGGAGATCGTCAGCGTCTGCACCTGGACCGGCCTGCATCCCGAAATGGTTCAGGCCGCCGCTGCCGCAGGCGTTCGCGCGATTCACTCCGAGAAACCGATGGCTCCGACCTGGGGCGAGGCGAAAGCGATGCATGCGGCCTGTGTCGCGGCGGGAGTACAGTTGACGTTCTGCCACCAGCGCCGATTCGGAGCGCAATACGTGAAAGCACGAGAACTGGCGCAGAGCGGGTCTGTCGGCAAGATACTGCGCCTCGAAGGCTGCTGTCACGACCTGTTCGACTGGGGCACCCACTGGTTCGACATGTTCTTCTTCTATAACAACGAAACCCCTGCAGAGTG
>JBBQPO010000304.1:0-7142 GCA_038217285.1 Chthonomonadales bacterium | reverse complement strand
ACCCATCAGCGTTCCCACAAAGATGGTGAGGCCGACCAGCAGGGCAGTACGCACGAGCAGGTTTTTCCTGGTTTGGTCCGACACAGCGAGAGCCGTTGTAGTGGTCATAAGTTTTTCACGAAAGGCCTGAGAGTTGCGCGGACTACGACGCGCCACTGCAAAACGCGCCAGCACAGAGACCTACAGGGTTGTATACGCCGTTTGCTATCCTGCGTGACACCTCGGTGGGCCGCTCACGCGAAATTATCTGCAGGTCATTCCAGACGACGAAAGGAATACCCTGCGCAATCTCGCCATGGCTTTTCCAAAAGTAGCAGGAACACACCTCAATATGGCGGGTGTCATTCTAATCTAAACAGAGATAATTCGTTCAAAAACATCAATATTAAACGGGCGTCTACTTTTTCCTCGTAAGAGATGTCGTATAATGACATTGTTTTCGCTGGATACGTCACGCGGCTAGACATGTTTAGTATTCGCATGAAGGAGATACTTGATGAAAAAAATCATCGTTTTTGCAGCCATGTTTGCCATGTGTCTCGTGCCAATCGGCGCATTGGCACAGTACCCGGGTTATGGGCCACCTCCACCCTCTTTCTGGGCTAAGGCAACGCGCAAGAATTAACGCTCCTCATTTTCGCTTCGAATGAGATGAAAACTGCCTTGATTGTGAAGCAGTTATTCTTGCGCCTGTCATAAGGCAACCATTATTCCCTGGTGGGGCGATCAACCGATCAACGCGGCACAAGGTATAGCGTATGTTACCTTGAGTGCAGGGGACCATTCGGTAGGGATTACGGGTGGTCCCACAAATGAGCCCTTCAATATGGACTACGCTGGAGCGTTCCGGACGCGGTGTCTGAGAGGAAGGAAAATCCTTCCTCTCAAACGCCAATTCTTTCATTAGCACTGAAACCAAAACAGACAGAGGAGTTATGCCGTGATTGTACGGAAGGTCCTGGGGTTATCGATCTGCTGCGCCATGATGGTTTGCACTATCGCTGCGTTCGGGCAAACCGTGGACAGCAAAATGGTCGAAGCAGATAACGCCCTGTCACAGCACGTCTCTATTCCCTGTGGACATTATGATATAGGGCAGCTACTGGAGATGCTTGCCAGCCAGTCCTCCGTCGCGCTGGAGAGCGGAGACCCAAACGACGGCGGCTCGGGAGTGGAAGTAACTGTCTGCCTGCGGAACCTGCCTTTGAGCGAGGCGATGAATGCCCTCTATGCATTGATGAGCTACAAACAGCACGAGTGGAGATGGACACGCATCGGCAAGCCAGGCAGTTATGTCTACCAACTCTACCGCCCCCTCGAAGCTCGCACGGTTCCTGCGGAACTGAAAGCCTGGTCGCAGCGGGCGCTGGAAAGACAGGCAAAGAAGCTAATCGACGCTCTACAGATGTCGGTGGGAGAACTGAAAAAGGCCGCAGAGAAAGACAGTCTGCTAAAGATTCTCACGGATAGTCCTCGGGCGAAGGACGGTATTTACGAATTCAGTACGCTCTTCTCACCGGAAACGCAGGCAGCAGTCTTGCGGGGTTCGGCAAACCCAAAAGTACCGGTGTCGCAACTGGACGCACGGGGGCAACAGTTCATCCATGATATATGGAAAAACGCGCAAGGCGTCTCGCGCCGAGCGGATGGCAGCACCTACCCCATCCTGGAACCGACCTGGATACAGTTTGCAGTGAGCACAGGTAACTCACCTGCGCCCTCCATGTACATAGACATCGAGCATCAAGGCGGTTACGGATATTTTGGCGGTAATCCCCTGGAAAACGACTTTCGCGACTACTTCGGTAGTCTCTGGTTACTTCCTGGAGACAACGCGCATGTGGAGATGGAGCAGCAGACACTTAAGCCGAAGGCCGGAATAGTTTTGAAAGATACGGCGCGCATAATGGAAGAACGATTGGGGCAGTTGAGTGAGGCGCCCCCCCTCTCCTTCATGGCCCGCTTGCCCGAGGATCAGGTAAACGACCCAACTCAACTTGCAGGTGTTCCACTGGGCAAAATCCTGAGCGTATTTCGAGGACCGGGCTACGAACTGCAATCGAAATGGCGGACGGGCACCCTTCTGCTGACGGACGATCGCCTCTATCTGGAGGAGAGTTCCGATCCATCGCCCTGGATAGCAGTGAAACGCTTGCGGAGTATGCGAGAGCGATCCGGGGGTCTGTTCGCCTGGGCGGATCTGGTGAAACTCTCCCATGATTATGATGCAGGGATGCTGCAAAGACTGGGCAAAGAGTTTCCCGTAACGAAATCCCTGCTGGAATGCCGTGATCTGTTCCGCTCCTTCTATGGAGAGACCTACCGAACGAAACAACTCTTTTCGACAGAGGGATTGCCACTCATACAAGTGGAAAATCTGCTCTATGGAACAGTATTCGCTCGCCTGCTGGAATCCTCGGCAGCCGGCAAGAAGCCCGTGCGGATCCGTGCAACCGAGACACAGATCACCCTTGCCGGCAAACGCGCCAACATGATTGACTTTGAGTCTCTGGATGCGACCGGAGCAGGAATAAAGAAAGCCGGATTCTACAACGTAGAAAAGTGATCGGCACCGACGGCTTGCCTGCCGGTTATCACCATAAACCTTCTCTAGGCAACACCTCGCCCCCGACTTGCCGGTATGCAAACTGGGGGCGAGGTGTTGTCAGCCCCGGCCTATGGATATTAATCTCTATCCCGGCAGGCCGGCAGGGTCGCCGAGAAACATCAGGCAGAAATCACAGCGGACATACATAGCGAAGCGCATTGGACAATTCAGAACGTTTCCTGCATAATAACGCAGTGTTCAGGAAGGAAACCGTTGCGCCGTATGCCCGAGCCCCATGTAAACCATTCCGAGTATCTGCGTCGTCTGGAGCAGCGTCGAAAGACGGTCGAGCTACAGGCGCATCTGCATCTCCTCTATGGAAGAGCCCGCATCGTCACTTTTCTCTGCCTCGGGGTTCTGGCATGGTTTGCGTTCCATAACAACCGGGTGTCCGGCTGGTGGCTGCTCTTACCGCTGCTGTTCTTTCTGGGGCTTCTCGTCCGGCACGACCGACTGCTGCGCCTGCTGGAGCGGTCGCGCCGTGGGGTCGGCGTGTATGAGCAGGGTCTGCGCCGGATGGAGGATCGCTGGATCGGCACAGGAGTTCGGGGCGAACGCTTTGTGAGTCCCAGTCATCCTTACTCCGGTGACCTGGACATCTTCGGGCGCGGCTCCCTCTTCGAACTGCTCTGTACGGCGCGCACGCAGATGGGGGAGGCCTGCCTGGCCGCCTGGCTCTCCGCGCCTGCCGACCCGGCGACCATTCGAGACCGTCAGGCCGCCGTCGTCGATCTGCGCGAGCGACTGGACTTTCGGGAGGCGCTCGCGACGGGAGGCGAAGAGGTGCGCTCCGCACTGCAGCCCCAGGTCCTGAACGCCTGGGGCGCAGAGCCGTCGCAGGTGATCTCGTCCGGCCAGTGGCTCTTTGTCGGCGGCATGCTGGCATGCAACCTGGGAGCGCTTGTCTATGGGGTGGCCGGACACGGCTACTATCTGCTCGTGCTTCTGATCGGGCTGGACTGGATACTGCTCTGGAAGCAGCGCCCGCTCATTCAGTCGGTGCTGCTCACGACGGACCGCCCTGCCCAACAACTGGAGCTTCTCGCCGTTTTGCTGGATATTATCGAACGGGAGACGTTCGAGGCTCCGCTGTTAAAGGAAATGCAGGCGGCGCTTCGCGCAGGCGATCAGCCAGCCTCACGGCAGATCAAACGATTGCAGTCCTTGCTCGCCTGGATGAGCCTGCGTCAGAACCTGTTTTTCAGGATTGTAGACGCCGTCCTCCTCTGGACCGTGCAGTTTGCGTTCGCCATCGAGAACTGGAGGGCGGCGAACGGCGCGCGGCTGGCCGACTGGACACGCGTGTTGGGCGAGTTCGAGGCGCTCAGCTCCCTGGCTGCCTACGCCTATGAACACCCCGCCGATCCCTTTCCGGAGATCGCGGAGAGCGGCCTCTTCGTGCATGCGGAAGGTATCTCCCATCCTCTTCTGCCCGATAAGCAGGCGATTCGCAACGACGTACAGTTGGACGATTCCAACCGGCTCTACATCATTAGCGGGTCTAATATGTCCGGTAAGAGTACGCTGCTCCGCACTCTGGGCGTCAACACGGTCCTCGCGCTCGCAGGCGCCCCTGTTCGCGCCGTGCGGTTCTCCCTGACCCCCATTCATCTCGGCGCTTCCCTCCGCACCCAAGACTCGCTTCAGGGCGGCATCTCTCGCTTCTATGCCGAGATCCAGCGCCTGCGCCAGATCGTGGACATCAGCAGGGAACAGCCGCTGCTCTTCCTGCTCGACGAGGTTCTGCACGGCACGAACTCCCACGACCGCCGTGTGGGGGCCGAGGCTGTGCTGCGGTCGCTCCTGCGCGAAGGCGCCCTCGGCCTGCTGACCACCCACGACCTGACGCTGACACAGATCGCTGCCGATGCGGACCTTCATGCGGTCAATGCCCACCTGGAGGACACCATTGTCGAAGGCAAGATGCACTTCGACTATCATCTGCGCCCCGGCATCGTCACCCGCAGCAACGCCATCGAGCTGATGCGCGCCGTTGGCCTGGAGGTGTGATCCCTCTCTCAGGCCGACGGTTCGGAGCTTCCCTATCGACCTCCTGCAGGAGAGGCCGCAAGCCGCACCGCACTCGTTTGCATCCCCAACTGTTTGAGCGTGTCGGACGCCACCTGAACATACGTGGGATGGAAGCTGCCATTCATGCTCAGCGCACGCGAGAGACAGAGCGACGCCGTGCGGCGGTCGCCGAGTTTCGTGTAGATCATTCCGGCATGGAAGGAGAAGAGCGCTTCCGGCGTGTTGTATTTCAGCGCCTTCTGAATCATGTCGCCGGCCTCCTGCGTGCGCCCGCTTTTGTAGAGACACCAGGCCAGCGTGTCGGCGGCATAGACGTTCTTACGGGTCGCATACTCCGCCTGCGCTTCCGTCAGAGCTTCCGGCAGTTCCCGGTCGTGATCCGCCAGAAACAACGCCCTCTGCCATCCGCCACGCACCCCATTGGACTTGTTCAGTTTGTCGATGGTATCGACCAGCGCGAACTGCTCCTCGGCGTCTTTCTTCTGATCTTTCAGCAGGTACAAATCCCCCAGCGCCGCCAGCGAGTCTACCTGCGGTACGACGGCAATAGACTTGCGATAGCAGTCGATGGCGCCTTTGTAGTCTTTCCGCACCGCTTTGACCCTGCCGAGCAGCGCCAGGGCGCGATAGTTGTTCGGTGTGCCTTTCAGCACACTCTGAAGCGTCTGTTCCGCTGGAAGGAGAGCGCCTGCACTATACAGGATCTGCGCCAACTGCGTCTGACACCAGGCCGTGTTCTCCGCATAGGGAGCTCCTGTTCGGATCGCCTTGTACATCAGCCAGGTCGCCTTGCGTTTGTCGTTGGTGAGCCACAGCATGTGTGCGCCGCGACTATAGGAGGCGATGTCCGGACGAAGATCGAGCATCTGCTGATAAGCTGTGAAGGCGGCTTCATAGTCTCCTATCTCGACCTGCGCATCTCCTATCAGACCATAGGCGTCGTTGCTCTTCGTGTCAACGGCCAGCGCCTTATGCGCCCAGTCGAGGCTCTTCTCGAACTCATGGCGTCCGCTATTGATCCAGGCCATACCGTTCAGCGCGTCCACGCTCTTCGGATTCAGCGCCAAGGCCGCCTGATAGGCACGTTCCGCATGAGTGTAGTAGGAGGCGTCGGCCGTCTCGCGCGCTTTTTGCATCAAGGCCGCGCCGAGATTATTCCAGTCGATGGGGTTGGTCGGTTCCTTCCGCACCAGCGCCGCCCACTGCGCAATGGTCTTGTCGGTCAGTGTGCCGCCGTGGTCGACGGGTGGCAGCGCTGTCAGCACATCGGCGACGGTGTTGCTCAAGGAGGGCTTACTTGCCTTCTGTCGCAGCGCCCAGGCGCCTACTACCGTCACACAGAGCACCAAACAGACAAGACCAATTTTTGACGGAACCAGGAATCGTTTCATAGATTTATCCTTGTGGGAACGCCCCTAGCGCCGGGAAAGGCGCAGCCGATGCCGGTCGGCTGCGCCTTTCCCTGCACTGTCGAGAACGTTTGATCCGTTAGAAACCGACGTTCAGGCCGGAGTCCTTGCTGTTGCGTGTGCCGGAGTGCGGCGTTGCGGCGTACGGGAACGTCATGTTGTAGACCTGATCGTTGTGGTCCGCGTTGTCCCCAACCAGCGTAATCGAGCTGTAGCTCGGCCCGCTGGCGACGGCCGTGAGAGCGATGTCCACGACGTCATCGCCGAACCGCCTTCCGTTGGGCCACCCGGCGGGGATCTGCACGTTGGAACTGTTGGCGATCGTGTCCCCGCCAATGAAGCTCAGGCGATTGAAGCCCGCTTCGCCGGCGACTTTGGTGGGCCCGGTCGTCGTATCCACCCGAATCACGTCCGGAATATAGACGGCGGCCAGGTCGGTTCGTCCGGTCGTAGCGAGCGGCCCTGCGCCGGTGGCGTTGCCGAACACTGCGACGTTGATAAGCGCGGCGACCTCCGGGTTGAGGGCGTAGGTCTTGTACTTCGTGGCGTCGTTCGTGGGAGAGTCACGATTGTAGTTGTCTTTGTCTTTCAGCGCGACAAGTACTTCATTGAAGAGCGGGTTGCCCTCACGGTTGACCTGGATCCAGGGGCCGCTCGTAGCGTTCTGGCCACTGGTGCTACGCAGTGTGATGCGCTGACGGCTGACCGACGCATAGACGCCTACACCATTGGACGCGCCCGCGAAGGCTCCAGTGTAGCTGATCTGGGGCAGGTCGCTGAGCGGAACCGCGATCGAATAGTGCAGGACGTTGAAGCCTTTGAAGCCATCGACGCCGGTACCGTCCTGCCCGAGGCCGTTGCCTTTCAGGTTCGAGAGGATACGTGGATCCAGCAGGTCGAAGATGCCGGGTGTGTCCGCGTAGAAGCCGTCTTCCCGCGAACCGGCAAAGGAGTTTTCACCTGTCGGCAGATCGTATGTCGTCTGCTGAGTATAAGGATCGAGAGAAGCGCGGTTAGGCGCGCCGGAAATAGCGCGTCCGTTGACATCATTATAGGAAGGCGTGGTCCGTTTGCCGGTATTGGCGGGCGGACAC
>JBBQPO010000303.1:0-7197 GCA_038217285.1 Chthonomonadales bacterium | reverse complement strand
CGGCCCTGGGACAGTCCAGAGGTCTCTGCTGACGTGGTCAAGATCGCCGGGCGTGGTGCAGGACTTGTGCGCTACGACGGTGCGGAGCGATTCGATATTCTGCCTCTGCTCGTGGCTACCGATGGAGCCATCGCCGCTTTCGGCCATGACTACCGCCGCTTACGGCCTAATCTTGTGATCGGGGGCGTGGAAGGGATGAGTGAACGGAAGTGGCCGGGCAAAAGCTTGCGGATCGGTAAGATCCTGATCGGGGTTCAGGACTTGCGGATGCGCTGTATCATGACCTCCTTCAACCCGGATACTCAGGAACAGGACACTTCCATCACACAGGGTATCTATCAACGTTTCAAGGGCGAACTCGCCCTGAACTGTTTTGTCATCGAGGGCGGCGAGATTGCCGTCGGTGATGAGGTCCAACTCGAATATAGGCTCACGCCGTAATGTCTGAGTAGGCTGAGTTGTACCTTTCCGGTGCGGTGGGTAAAGAACCCCAAGACCTGATCAGGCCAACAGCACAAGGTACGTCTGGACGAATCGGGGATCTCACCTCTGTTGATTGATGAGGTGCGCGAGGAAGCCGCCGCCGAATCCGTTGTCGATATTCACGACACCGACCCCGGAGGCACAGGAGTTCAACATCGTCAGCAGCGCCGAAAGGCCCTGAAAACTCGCCCCGTAGCCGACGCTCGTCGGGACCGCGATGACCGGTCGGGACACCAGTCCGCCGACCACAGAGGCCAGCGCCCCTTCCATTCCCGCTACGACCACGAGCACGTTCGCGGCGAAAAGACGATCCTGATGCCCTAGCAAACGATGGATTCCGGCCACTCCGACGTCGTACAGCCTCTCGACAGGGCTGCCCATCTCCGAAGCCGTCACCGCCGCCTCTTCCGCGACGGAGATGTCTGCCGTCCCAGCAGAGACAACCAGAATGGTGCCTTGCTTGGCGTCTTTGGCCGTCTGCGCGTCGCTCTGTGGTTCCGCCCCAGGGATGACCAGCATTCGAGGCACGGCGTGATAGACCACATTCGGCAGCGCCCGCTGCACGGCTTCCGCGACCTCCGGTGTCGCCCGCGACGCCAGCACCTTATGGGAGCGCGCCGCAAGCCGCTCCGCGATGGCGACAATGTGTTCCGTTGCCTTGCCGGGACAGTAGATTACCTCCGGGAAGCCGTTACGCAAGGTGCGGTGGTGATCCAGTTTGGCGAAGCCCAGATCTTCAAACGGCAATGTACGCAAGGAGTCCATCGCTTCGTCTATGGGTGTATCGCCCGCCTTGACGCGCTCCAGCAGCTCTCGCAGTCGTTCTGCGTCCATAGTTAGCCTTACCGCCTTACCGTATCGAGTAGGGTGATCGGAATGAGATTGGACCGACCGATGAGGGTATCGTTCATCTTGCCGGAGCGATAACCTTCCAGATCCAGGGTCACATAGGTGTATCCGAGTTCCTTGAAGCGCACATTGACCCGTTCGCGCAACTCGACAAGCCGGACGATGTCCTGCGGCTCGACTTCGATCCGCGCCACGGTATCATGATGCCGCACCCGAAACTGCCGAAAGCCGAGTTCACGCAAGAACTTTTCGCAGCCGTCCAGTTGGGCCAGCAGGTCCGCCGTGATCTGAGTACCGTATGGGAAGCGCGACGAGAGACAGGCGAACGATGGCTTGTCCCAGTTGGGAACATCGAGATACAGGGCCAGTGCGCGGACATCTGCCTTCGTAAAACCGGCCTCGCGCAAGGGGCTGCGGACCCCGCGCTCTTCGGCAGCTTTCAGACCAGGACGGTGGTCGCCCGGTTTGCCGTCTTCGGCGTGGGATCCATCTACGATCCACCGGATACCGCGTGCCTGCGCAACCTGCTGCAGTTCCGAGAAAAGTTCCGTCTTACAGTGATAGCAGCGGTTCGGGGTGTTGACCGCGAAGTTGGGGTTGGCCAGTTCATGGGTACGCACCCGGGTTACGGTGACCCCCATCTTACCGGCAACGTCCAGCGCGGCATCCACCTCGCCCTGCGGAAACGCTTCGCTGTCACCGGTTACGGCGACAGCTCCTTCACCCAATACATCGTGCGCGACTTTCATGACCAGCGTGCTGTCCACGCCGCCGGAATAGCCCAGGACGACCTGTCCCATCTCGTGCAGTATCTGCCGCAGATGATCGTATTTCGTCGCCAGGTCCGGCATTAGCGTCTTCTCAGATTTCGCTGCGGCGGATTCTTCTATCAGCATTCCATCTCCCATCACTTCAGTCTCCCTTCGGCAGACATCAATCGTGTCCTGATTATAACACGATTCATCGCGAGATACAATTTTCCCTCCCCAATCGCGTTGGCCCACTCGCTCCGGCGATACCCTTGCGTCTGCACTCAGGTCTGACGCCGTGCAGGCAGAAAGTGTCGCGCGCTTTTCGATCTTTAACGAAATGCTTGATTTTTTTTAAGCAACGTGATATACTTGCGACCACACTGGTGCGCGGCACGAAGCACACCAAGTTCGTTTCTCTGCCGCAGTATTTCAAGACGAATCCGTCTCCTCCACGTCCCACAATCGGGAGAATCAAAGCCGATGAGCAGCCATGTAAACCCGAATCTTGAACGAGGTATTGCGTTCAAGGTCGAAGGCCGGTACGATGAAGCCATCATCGAACTCCGCCAACTTTTGATGGACGATCCCAACTCGAGCGACGGTCACTATCAGTTAGGTCTGGTATATGGCTTTACCGGACTTTTCGACGAGTCGATCGAAGAGCTCAAAAGAGCTTCTACGCTGGCGCCCATGCGGGTAGATATTCGTAACGACTTGGCTTTGACGCTGACGATGCTGGGAGAGTACGAGGAAGCCCGCTCCCAGTTCGAGGAAGTCCTCCGTCGAGAACCGAACAACAAGCGTGCGCTCGACAGCCTCGTGTTCCTGTCGGATCCCGCGTGAGCACTCCTCTCCACGTCGATTCCACCTCATTCCACTCCCCGGAATCGTCTCTGGCCTCGACGCCTCGGCGATTTCCCTTCTGGCTCCCCCCTCTCTTCTACCTGCTGCTCTCCTGTCTCTTCCTATGGCGATCCGTCTTCGCCGGGGACGTTTTTCTCCCTGCGGGACTGCTCGGCCATATCGCGCCGTGGAAGAATCATCTGGGCCTCGACACGCTGCCGCCCTGGAACCCACTGCGGTGGGACGGTATCGCACAGTTCTATCCCTGGAGGCATTTTGCCGCCCAGTCGGTGCGGGCCGGCACGATTCCCCTCTGGAACCCCTACCAGTTCTGTGGCACGCCCTTCGTCGCCAACAGCCAGTCGGCCGTCTTCTATCCGGGTAATCTGCTCTTCTATCTGCTGCCCGATACCGCGCGCGCATTCGGTTATTCTGCGGTTCTGCATCTGACCCTGTGCGGTTGGTTTACCTATCTTCTCCTTCAACGCCTACGGTGTTCTCACGTTGCGGCGCTCACCGGCGGCGTCGTGTTCGCATTCTCGGCATGGCAGGTCGGGTGGCTCCAACTGCCGACCTTCCTCGCAACCTCCTGCTGGATTCCCCTGTTGCTCCATCAGGTTTACGGACTGCGCAACACGCGCTCACCTCGGAATCAAGCGACCGGCGCGCCTGTCACCGACACTGCGGGCAATATTTCCGCATTCGTCCAGATCCAGGAGCGACCTCCTGTCCGGGATCGGTTTCCGTTCCTTGCGCTGCATTCTATGGCAGGAATCGCCGCTGTCGTGGGGATGATGCTTCTTGCAGGGCA
Organism: Chthonomonadales bacterium; assembly: GCA_038217285.1. Lineage (GTDB taxonomy): Bacteria > Armatimonadota > Chthonomonadetes > Chthonomonadales > Chthonomonadaceae > JANXLO01. The sequence continues at coordinate 3,459 of JBBQPO010000303.1, read as the reverse complement.
TCTTCAGATCGCCTTTTACGGACTGCTGGCCGCAACGTTGTGGATGATCGGCGTCTTATGGCGAGTAGGGGCGGAGCGCGGAGGAGCGCAGGCGCTCCGTGGGCTGGCGATGGCGGTGGGAGGGTTCGCGGTCGGACTGGCTATAGCGTCGCCGCAGATCCTGCCCTCCCTCGAGCTTTCGCGGGTGTCGCACCGGGTAGGGAAGCCATCGGCAGCAGGCTACGCGGCCTACACCGAATATGCGCTGCCATCGAGCCAACTGGCGGCCCTGACCTTACCGGATCTCTTCGGCGGAGACTCGTCTTCCGAAAACCCGTACTGGGGATTCTATCTAAAGGCCCTCCCTACCGGCCCATCGGTCGCGGTGCGGCACAATGCGGCGGAGACAGCACTCTATGTCGGCATAGGAACCCTCGCGCTCGGGCTGCTGGCATTGAGTCGTGGCCTGCGCCAAAGAGGGCCGAATCGACGGGTTCTGTTTTTTGCCGGTCTCGCAGCGCTGGCTCTTTTACTGGCCCTGGGTACGCCTGTCAATGCACTTTTCTACTTTCTGATACCCGGCTTCGGGCAGTCGGGTTCTCCGGCACGCTGCCTGGTGTTGTGGGCTTTGGCCTGGGCGGCTCTGTCGGCATTTGGACTGGATGCGTTGCGCGAGCGCCGTCCCTCCCGGCGGGAAGTCGGCGTCGTTCTGAGCGGACTGACGGTCGTGTTCGCGCTCGGCCTTCTCTTGACGCTGGTAACACTGCTGCTGAAGCCGGACGGAGCAAAGTGGATCCCCTCCTTTGCCGAGGCCATCGGGCGCATCGGCCCAGGCTGGGCACGACTCGCACTCTGCCTCGCAGGCATCTTGGCGCTTCTGCTGTGGAAATCTTCCGGTGTCGCGGGCACTGCCACAGATACCGGGCCGAGGGAGCGGCTCGCACTCCTGGGAATGCTGCTCCTGACCGCCGATCTTATCTCCACTGGCATTCTGGCGAACCCGACTGCGCCTCCCTCCGCTGTCTACCCGGTCACCTCCGCAATTCGCTATCTGCAGGAGAACCTTGGGCACGAGCGGATCTTCCCCGTCAATCAGCGCTGGGGCCTCTTCTCCGCGCCACCGGCTGTGCTGCCACCCAATGCAGGGATGGTCTACGGCCTGCGGGATGTGCAGGGCTACGATTCGCTATTCACCGGGCAGTACAAATCTTTCGCCAACGGATTCGCCTGTCGGAACGCCATGGGAACGCTTGACGCAAGCCCACCGGAAGTCGGCAACATGGTCTTCTTCCAGAACGCACGGGCCGCGAACGCCGGCGTACTGGGAGCGGCTATCGCCGTGAGTCTGCCGCCCGACAGTTCCGGTACGAGCGCCGAAAGTCTTCCGCAGACCGCTCTCCTGCCCGCGAGCGACGACACGATGTCTCTCTATCCGATGCCTCCCCACCCTGCTCGCGCCCATCTCCGCCCCGAAGACGGACCCGAACGTGTGATTTGGAATGAAGACGGCGCGAATCACCTTCGTCTTACGATAAACGCAGGGCGCGCCGGGATGCTCGACGTCGATGACCAGTTCTACCCCGGCTGGCAGGCGACCGTGGACGGCACCTCCGTTGCGATCCGCCATCAGGAGGCTGCACCAGTCTTTCGGGCCGTAGAAGTGCCTGCAGGTCATCATACGGTCACGTTTACCTACCGCCCTGCGGCAGTCCTGCTCGGCCTTTTCCTGACCTGTATCGCCGCCAGCTTTCTAGCCTTTGCCGCCACAGCGGCTCTCGCAAACCTTTTGCACCGACAGGCGGGGTTCCAAGTGCAGGGAGGGCGCAGAGATTAGATGCTTACAGCAAAGAATGCTGGAACAGAAGAATCGCTCGTGCCCCGAAAACGGTCTGGACGCGTGGTCGCCTGCACGATTCTGCTTCTTGTACTCCTCATAGTGGTCGGTTGGACAGCGCGGGAGGTTCAACGTCAGCAGCGGAACCGCAACCTGATCGCCGCCATCAAACTCTACGATGCTTCCGCAGTGGAGCAGCTCTTGCAGAAAGGAGCCGATCCTGATACGGTGGACACGATCCTCCCCCCCGTCACCTGGAGGCAGGTTCTCTCAGACTTTTGGGACCACCTGAGCCACAAAGAGCAACCGAAGCTTGGAAATCCCGCGCTGCTGGTGCTCTTCGGGCCAGTTGGTCGGGTGCCAAATGAGGACGTACCCCAAGCGGAGGCGATACTGAAGAGCCTCCTACTGCACGGCGCAAATCCGAACGGAAAGGGAACAGACCGTGTCGATGGCAACGTCCTTAAAGATGTTTTAGGGGGCGGACTGGCCCACAAGTATATGGAGGCGGTCAATCTTAATAACGTCAATCTTTTGTTGGAGCATGGAGCGGATCCCAACGAGCGAGATAGACACGGGCAGATCCCCCTGTTCTACGCAGATAGCGCGGGCATCGTTGATGCCCTGGTCCGACATGGAGCCAATGTCAATCTGCGGGACAAGAAGGGACATACGGCTCTATGGCGGGCGCAGCGCCAACCTCGATTGATCGACCTAGTCCCGCTCCTCGTAAAGGCGGGAGCAACGTTGTAAAGCCACCCTGTGCGCGGTTGCGTCATCTGAAGATGGAAACTATTTAGCAAACGCCCGTCACCGACGATAAGAGTTCAACGCGCTGCAGAACCTCGCTCCTTCGATCTCGATTGGAGAGGTCAAGCACTTTCTGCCCGCAATGAGCACCTACTCTGTTTTCGGAGGAGAGACGGCTTTTGAGCACAAACCGCAAGAGGCTGCATCAGCAAGTGTGGAACGCGTTGGCGGAAGAGGACTGGTACGACGAGGCGGAGCGCTATGGCCCTCTCGCTGCGTTCTTCGCGGACGAATGGATCGTCGGAGAGCCAGTCGTTGTCAAAAGCGGCAAGGAGGCGACAGTCTATCGCTGCCAGGCCCATCCGCGTACGGGATACGACTGGCTGGCTGCCAAAATCTACCGACCTCGGCAGTCGCGTAGCTTTAAGCGCGACAGTATCTATCAGCAGGGCCGCACGACGCTCTCCTCTCGCGTAGATCGCGCTATCGGCAACCGGACGCGATTCGGACAGGAGACGCAGTTTCAACAGTGGATCGGTATGGAGTACGGCACATTGTGTCTGCTCCATGGCGCGGGGGCCGATGTGCCACGTCCCCTCGCTTCTGCGGGAAGCGCCATGTTGATGGAGTATGTGGGAGACAGCGATGGTCCCGCCCCGCATCTCCATAGCATCACCCCCTGTGTGCCACAATAGGTAGGGACAAATTCCCATACGAGAAAGTATGTAGAATAATCAGGGCGGAGAAGGAAAAAGGACTGTGTTTCTAACCCTACCAAATGAACCCGGCAGTACCATCCAGAAGAATGGATATGCGCCCATGGCACCCGAGGCCACCGCGACGCTTGGCCGACCTGATCCCGAAGTTACCCAACGCGCACCCAGGCGAAGATTCAC
>JBBQPO010000302.1:0-7238 GCA_038217285.1 Chthonomonadales bacterium | reverse complement strand
TGAATTCTCCTGGAAGCGCCCGTCCTATTACCTACGCAGGCAGTCGATGAGCGTTCCAACAGGCGCAAGGTTCTGTACCTCTCCCCTCCCGATTTGAGCCCCGAACGCCTAACAGAGGCTTCGAAAGTCAACCCTTTGCGGCACTCGAGTAGTTTACCCTCAAAAAATAGTATCTGACAAGCAGTGCATCTCGGTTTTTTCGTGGTTGCAGGATAAATTCAGCGTTGTCCGGACACTAAGGCAACTCCCAAGAATTACCGCTCCACATTCGGGCCCCTTCTGACCTCAAACGAGGCGGAATTGTGGAGCGATAATAGTTTGGCGGCTCCTAAGAACGCCGCAACCCAACGCTGCGCTTTGCGTTCCAACACATGATGAGAGGGGGAGTGTTTTACAACACTCCCCCTCTCATTTCTATATCTCCCCAGGTGACCCGGCTTTTGCTCTATGGGTTCGCGCAGGCACGGGAGGCCATCAGATCCTCCGCCTCACTGTGACCCTCGGGAAGACGGAGGTTTTGTTGAATCTGTTCGAACACCTCTTTGCGGTGCACGGCGACATCGCGCGGGGCGCGTATCCCCAGACGCACCTGTTCGCCACGAACTTCCAGAACCGTGATCTCTATGTCATCGCCGACCATAATACTCTGATCGGGCTTTCGGGTTAATACTAGCACCTTGACGACCCTCCGTGGCTATGTGCGAGAACGCTCTCTTATGGGATACTGCCCAAGAAGAAAGTCGATCCCAATCTGTTCTAACATAGCCTTGCTGGAATTTGAAACGTGCGAAGTCGCAGGGCGGCGATTCAGTCGCCTCTGAAATCTTCTGCTCCTTATTCCACGCTTGGGGCACCCTGATTGTTCCCTATGATTTTTTTTTCCTCACCGCGCCTACCGCCTCGGGGGCTTCTCCATCAAACAGCGCCCCTTCCTCCCCCTGCCCGGCGTTGTTTCGCTGTGGCGGTGCTATAATACAGTGCCGTGCCGGTCTGACCGATAAATACACGAAGAGCTGAGGAAATCGAGATGGAGTCCCCACCTGTGCCGCCCGAAGTATCTACGGTTGGTGCCCCGCGCCCGAGACTGGATTTCATAGATGGCTTGCGGGCGCTCGCGGCACTGTATGTCGTATTGTCCCACACCTATCTGGAGCAGGCGAACGGGCATTACCTGCACCGCTGGCTTACGTTCTTCCCGGCATGGTCGTCGCACTACGCGGTCGGAGTCTTTATCGTGCTTTCCGGCTACTGCCTGATGCTGCCGATCGCTCGTAAAAATGATCAGATCGGATCGTTGCGAGAGTTCTTCCGGCGGCGTTCGCTGCGCATTTTGCCTTCCTACTACATCACGCTGGCGTTCTCCATTCTGTTTATAACGACGATGGCGAGTCAGAAAACAGGTTCTATATGGGATATCGCCATCCCGTTGAAGACAGACACCGTAGTGGCGCATCTCCTGTTGATCCACGACCTGCCCCTGCCCATTCAGGGGGGCACGATCAATTACCCTCTGTGGAGCATCGCGGTCGAGTTTCAGATCTACCTGTTGATGCCTCTAATCGCGCTTTCGCTACGCACGGTCGGGAATCTGCGGACCCTGCTCTGGACCATGGCGCTGGGCCTGTTACATTTTGGCCTGCACGGACGAGTCGACAGTATGGTTCCCTGGTATGTAGGTCTGTTCACCATGGGCGCGATCGCTGCCCGCTGGTGTATGCAGCGCCCTTCAAAAATAGATCCGCGCACGGCCTGGGCAGCCTGGGGCCTGATGATCCTGCTCATCCTGGTTTCTCTCAAGAAAGGGAGCTATTTCATGCGAGAGCATGACTACATTTTCGATAGCGTGATCGGAGGCGCTACGGCTCTGTTGCTCTGTACGAGTTTTGTGGATGCAGCCGGAAAAGCGCGTCTCTTTACCCGGCTGCTTTCCTGGAAGCCACTGGTAGAGGTCGGGGTCTTCTCCTACAGCCTCTACCTGATTCACGCGCCTCTTCTGCATCTCGCGGACATGCTGTTTACCCGGTTGTTCCATCCAGGGGAGCAGACGATGCTGCTCCTGCTGCTTCTCTCTCTTCCCGCGATCATCGGGATTGCGAGGCTGTTTCACGTTGCCTTCGAGAGGCCGTTCATGCGCAGAGGTTAGGGGCATCCCACCCTGCCCCTTCGCACGGGCGTTGTCAGCACACTCATCGGCGCCGAGAGATGCTCTCTCTTCTCTCATTTGTGCCGGGTCTTGCCCGATTTTGGAACGGCTGCGGCAGGCGGATCCGTGACCGTGACATGGAACTCATCGGAGAGGGCACGAATGTCCGGAGTGTACATGGCGTAGGCGTTGGTGGGCAGGACATGGAACCTGCCCGGTATTTCAGCCCTGAGACGGTAGGTAATGCGCCGTTCGCCCTGCGGCAGGGTATCGACGAAGAAGGCGACCTTCTCGTCCCGCAACTCGAAGTTGGAGCAGAGGCCATCGCCATACGCCGCACCGCTTCGAGTCTCGACCGCCTCACAGCCCGCCGGTTTCATATCCTCGAAGACCAGGTAGTCGTAGTCGTTGTCGCTCTTCAGATGAAGCTCGACCTCGATAATATCCCCGCTTGTCAGCGTCGCGCCGTCCGCCAGCGGAAGCCGCTCGGAGGTGTCCTCCACTTCGCCTGCCTTGTTTCGCTTCGTATGCGGCACGATCTTGAAGTAGCTGCGCTCCACGGAGATGGCGTTCGCGACCCCCTTGATCGGCTCGGACTGATCGAAGTACTTCAAGTAGCCGCTGTAGTAGAGGGTGCCACGTCCCTTCATGGTGAGATGCAGGCGCTGTGCGCCCGACGAGAGCAGTTCGTCCCCGACGAGGAAGCGATTGTCGAAGAGCAGCGCGTTCTCGGCGGTGATGGTGTAGGTCTTCTGCACTTTACCATCGAGATCGACGACGACCATGTAGTCCGGCGCGAACTCCTTCTGGGCCTTCGCATACTCCAGCAGCGCTTCCACGACATTGGCGGTCTGGCGCGTCGATGTCCAGTGACCGCCCCGGCGACTATCCACCAGCCAGCGCACCGTTCCTGCTGCGAGGGTCGCAATGTCCGCCGGATTCAGCGCATCGGGCGCCTTGCCGGGAGCCACGGCGACCAACGCCCGCAGAACCATTGCCGTGGTCTCCTGCTTGTCGTTGTACCAGTGCCAGTAGTAGCGGTCGGCGTCACCTTCCCAATGTGCGGTTCCGTGGTCAACATCCCGTTTCGCCAGGGTGAAGAGGTTGCGCACGACGACCTGCGCCATCTCGTTCTCATGAACCTGGTGCAGCGCCAGAGCCAGCAGCGCCTGCCCGTAGGCATTCATGCGATCCCGGCGGACATAGAGCGTCTCGTGTGCCAGTTTCCAGACCGGGCCGACATTGTTGCGCCCTTCCAGCGAGAGCACATAGGCGAAGTAAGCCAGCAGATGCAGGTCTTCCATGGCGTCGAGGTGCGCGGCCAGATAGTCGTAAGCCTTCGTAATCATCTCCGGCTTCACGGCGACATCGGCCTGTCGGGCATGGACCAGACCTTCGAGCGCATAGGCGGTCAGATAGGGATCACCGACAGCGCTTCCCGGCCACCAGCCCCAACTGCCGTCGTCGCGCTGGGTAGAGGCGAGACGCTGAAGTCCCGCCTCCGTCATGGCGCGCAGAGCAGTGTCGTCGAAGATCGGGGCATGCGAGCGGCCGTTCAGGAAGAGCCGCGAGGCCATCTCTTTCGCGTCCAGCACTCCGGGTGCGCCTTTGGGATAGGTGTAGCCGCTGTCGGCATAGATCTGCTGCGGCGGAATGGCGGCGCGCTGCCTCGCCATCTCCTGCGCCCGCTTGCCCAACGCCGTAAGGTCGATACCACTATCGCGCAGGCTCTTGGCGACCAGGACAGTCGGCACGAAGCGCGAGAGCGTCTGTTCGGTACAGCCGTACGGATAGTCTTCCAGATAGGGCAAGGCATCCAACAAGGTCGCGGCTAACGAGGGATTGAGTTGCACATCCAGCAGGCTCGCACCTTGCCGCCTCATTTCGGGAAGATCGTAGGTGAGGGTCGCCTCGCCGCCGTCGCGCAGGACGCCGCTCTGCACCACGAACTTCTCGACGCCATGCACCAGCACTGGGAAGGTCAGCTCCGCCGCATCCGACTCCTGATCGGTCTGCGCGACCACCTTGATCTTGGTCTGTCCCGCCTTCTTGACATCGACGATCCAGTCGACTCGGACCTCGCCGTCCTTCTCGACTTGCACGGTTCGCACTGCCGGACTGCCGTTCGAGAGAGTGAAGACGCTGTTGTCGGTCACCAGTTCCACGCGGGCGCTTCTGGCGGCACTCAGATAGTTGTGAATGTTGGCCGATAGGGTCACCTGATCGCGATCGACGAAGAACCGGGGCGCTTGCAGGCGCACCAGCAGATTTTTCTTCGTCAGGGTCTGTGCCTCGATGAAGCCGACCTGCACATCTCCAGAGACACCCCGCACCACCGCTTTCCACTGCGTGATGTTGTCTGGAAAGTCGAAGGAGACGGTGGCATTGCCCTGCGCATTGGTGACGACTGCGGGAATCCAGAAGGCCGTATCCGCGAACTTGCTGCGAAGCGTGGCCTCGGCCAGAGGGCCTGTGGGAGGAGCCCCCTGCTCCGGTTTGTCGCCAGCTTGCAGAAGTCCCAACGATTTGTCTTTGGCGTATAGGTAGTACGGGCGGCCCGCACTGAGCGCAGGCATCCTGCTGGTTGCGTACAGCACGAAGCTTCCGTGCACTGACCCCGAGTAGTGCAATGTGTCGCCGCGGTCGAATGTGACTGCACTGCCGTCCATATCGTAGGCTGCGAGTCCGTTGCGCAGCATTTCCAATTGCGCCTCGTAAGTCTGCGGCGGCGTGTAGGCGATGTAGGCGGGAAGTGCAGGGAGATTGCCGTTGTTCTCGTGATCGCGCAGCCAGCCCATCCCTTCCGGATAGCGCAGCTCATACTCCAGGTAAGAAGGTTGAGACGGCGCGAAAACGTGCGGCTCGGCGGCGAACTGCGTCGAGTCGGCCTGCTGCATCTCGAACGGAATGCGGTATCCATAAATTGACGTTTAGACTATTTTCGCCTGTCCGAAACAGCGATAAAAGACGATTTGAGATCGGAAACCATAACTCTAATGAAATGCTAGGACTTTATAGAGAGTTGGGTACAGCCCGTTCGCTGTTCCAAAGTGCCATAAATTCCTGGCAAAACTTTCGGGAAATGCTTTTTGATCTCATTTGCCTTCGATTAGGCCGCGTTTGAAGGTTCAATTTAGTCTAAACGTCAACATAAAAGTACTTTCGGATATCCGGCGTCAGATCGGCCTGCATGGCGAGCAGGGCTGCATCCACCACGCCCAGGCTGATTTCCCCTTGTATGGGCAGTCCGTTGGCGCCCGTCGCGTGCAGTTTGAAAGTGGCATGCTCTCCCGGCTTGTATTCGGCCTTATCCGGAGTCAGCGTCAGCGCCAGAATCCGGTTCTCAGCCGGGACCACGACATCCGCCTGCTGCTCCCGCACCATGCCACCCTCGACCAGTGTGACTGTGAATCGAGCGTTGGGAACATGCGCGTCCGCTATCGGTACGTTGACGATGGTGGAGCGCCCCGGCACGAAGAGAGAGCGGCTGCGCACGATACCGCCCACTGCTGCCTCGGTAAAGAGGACATAGCTATAGCGAAGCCTTTGCCCTCTTTCGCATCCGTCGTCAGCCACATCGTCGCCGCCTGCTCCTCCCGCGGCGGCACATACGCCACCACGATCTTCCATTTGCCCGTCTCCGGGTCGCGCACCTTCTCCTCCGGGGTCGCGGGAATCTGGCGGTAGATGTTGATCTCGCCTGTCGCCGCGAACGGAGCGTCGTTGCCGTCCTGGGTCCGGCCTTCGATCTGCAGCGTGTCTCCTGCCAGCAGGAACTGGCGATCTACTTTGAGGGCGGCGTGGAACTGCGCGACGGCAGCGCGCGCCGTTCCCTGTCCCGTCACCTGCCGGCGCGAATCGTCCACGACCTCTGCCGTCACGGTGAAGCTCTGGTCGTTGAGCAGGCCGGGATTGGTGCGATAGCCCTTCGGCGGCTTCGGCGGCGTGGTCGGAAAAGTGAGATGTGCCTTCCCTTCCGCGTCGGTCGTCAGGTTGCCCTCCCGGTAGACGGCATCGGGAGCGCCCCAGTAGGTGGTGTCTCTATTGGCATCGTTGCCGCCGTAACGCCTGCCGAACGACGGGGTCGGAGCCTCGTAGTTGAACCACTCCAGGCGAGGAAGAAACGGCAGCGGATGTACGAGCGGCGCTCGAAATACTTTATAGTGTACTTTCGCGTTCGCGACCGGACCTCCGAAAAAGTACTGTCCGGCAATCGTCACCTTCATCGTCTCGCCGACGCGTATCTGCGCCTTTTCCGGCGTAACGGTAACCGCGAACTCTGGCTGCTTGTACTCCTCGATTCGGAAGGTCGCGGTGCCATAGACAGGGGAGTTCGGCAGCTTGCGCTCCGTGAGCGCCGCCACGTTTATGGTCCAGTCGCCGAGGTCGGCTCCTGCGGGCAGCGTAAAACTGTCGTTGAACGAGCCGCGCTCGCCCATTTTGACGTTCTTGTGCAGCAGTTCCCCGCGTGGCCCCGTCACGGTGAAGAGGGCTTCCTTGCCTGCCGCCAGATGATAGGCGCCGGGCCTGCCCTCGGTCATCACCACCCGCAGATGCACCGTCTGCGACGGTCGGTAGAGCGGCCGGTCGGTATAGACGAAGGCTCGAAACGCCTTTTCGCCCTGCGGCAGCTCGCTGTTCTCAAAATACGTGATGGGCGCGACGGCGTAGCGATTGCCGCCCGCGAAGGCGAAGACCTGCGCGCGCCGATGTACCTCGGTCTGGTTGCGTCCTTCGTCCCCAACAGGAATCGGGAGGGCTGTCCGGAACTGCCCCTCGCTGTCGGTCGCGCCTCGCACATAGGTGGCTGCCAGTTCCGGCTCGTCGGAATAGAGGCGCACGGGCTCCCACACCATCAGTTTCACGCCGGGCACGGGCTTCCCGGTTTTGGAGTCGGCGACGTAAGCCAGTACGGACTCCTTATCCACCTTCTGCACCAGTGCCATATCGCTGACGATAACGAGCGCGGTCGCCCCGAGCTGATTCTTCTCCCCAGCCCTCGCCTCGACGATATAGGCTCCCGGCGTATCCAGTGGCGTTGACACGCGGTCACCGGCCTTATTGTACTTGCCGTCGTTGCTCGTGGTGATGGTCC
>JBBQPO010000301.1:0-7250 GCA_038217285.1 Chthonomonadales bacterium | reverse complement strand
GCGTTGGAGAGGTCTTGCTCAAAGAGAGCGGCGGCTTCGTAACGCTTCTGTTGGATCTGTTTTCGGGTAAGAATTAAGGTGTTCATACTCACAATACGCAAACCTGGGCGGTTCGTTGCTAGATCACCTGAAGGTCAATAGAACGCGAGAGCAAGCCAAAGACCCCAGAAAAAGGAAGGACGAAAGACTTGCGGGTGGATCCTTTGAAATGGAAGTTGGCAGTACGGTCGTGTAAGTATACTATTATTTTGGTGAGGTGTGTCGTTTAGGCTTTCTTTAGAGAATACGTAGCCTGGCTCCATCCGTCTGCAACGTCCTCATTATGGGTAGTAAAAAGCCGGTATCATTTGTGTTTTACCCAAAATAACAACAGAGGGATTGCCCTGCGGTCGTCCGACCGGTATAATGTGGTATTCCACGCAAACATCTCGACCGTACTGTCGCTGCGTGCAACAACGTCCCCTGGGGGACGTTGACGTAACCGTTATCCTATCTATCGTCGTGCCGGAGGGAATCAACATGAGTGAGCGCCCCTGTATTCGACTCATTATCGCCGAGGACCATCCTATGACGCGTGAAGGTCTGTGCGCCGTCTTATCGCGCCGCGAAGACATGCGCGTTGTCGGTGAGGCAAGTAACGGCCAGGAAGCGGTCGATCTTTATCGTCTGCACAAGCCCGACGTTGTCTTGATGGACATGTCCATGCCGCAAATGGATGGACTGCAGGCGACTCGTGCGATCAATGCCGAGTTTCCCACCGCTCGCATCATCGTCTTCAGCACCTGGGACGGGGATGAAACTATCTACCAGGTCATGCGTGCGGGCGCCAAAGCGTATCTGCTCAAAGACGCGCCTGCTGCCGTTCTGCTCGAAACGATCGAGGCGGTCGCTTCTGGCAAGACTGTCCTGCCAGGTGAGTTAGCCGCCAAAATTGCCAATCACCTGACCCTCCGAGACCTGACCCACCGGGAACAAGAGGTTCTGGAGCAGATTGTGGCTGGTAAGACCAACAGCGAAATCGGATCCCTGCTCCTCATCTCCGAGGGCACCGTGAAGTCCCACGTGAACCGAATTCTGGACAAACTCAAAGTCACCGACCGTACCCAGGCCGCTATGACCGCCATCAAGCGCGGACTCGTCCAGTTGACGTGAAAGTGGAATCAATCTTCCATCGTCTCCCGGATTGAAAGGAAACGCTCGTGCGTACGCTGCCGCTGACCCCCATGCTTTCGTGTCTTCTTCTTCCCTGCCAACTCCAGACTCAGGCCCAGACCCATGCCACCGTAAAACACAAACCCGTCGGATCCGTCTACTGGTTCGGTCAGGCCGGGGGATATACGGAGCGATGGACCGCACGGGATCTGACGGCGATAGACGGCTCGACCGGAAAATCGGTTTACTCCGTGATGCGGACGTTGAAACAGGAGTTCGGTACGCCCAATGCGGATAATGGCTATACCTTCTATGAAGTCACCTTCTGGCCGCTCTCGACGGTCGGCACGCTCCTCAGCTACGAGCGCGACGACTGGTGGGATGGAGGCGCGCACCCCTCCGGTAATGAAATTTTCCAGACCGTGGACCTGCGTCACCCAACGCGGCCCGTCAAACTGACCGATCTCTTCGACGCCGGGCAGATACGTCAGGCGCTCCTCTCCGACCCGATCGTTCAGCATATCCTGACGCGGGAGAAGATCGCGCCGCCGCCAACCCTGGAGGGACTCGTGAAGGCGCTCGCGAACAAAGAGTTTGATGGAGAGAGGGATGGAATGTACAGTTTCCCGGCAGGGCTGCTTTCGGATTTTGCGTTTCATCACGCCGAGAACAGAAAGGTGGCCGTGCGTTTTTTGCTTCCGCACGGCTCGGAGATATTCCGCTTCCATCACACCCAGTTGGGGCTGCTGCTGCCGATACCCGACACGTGGAAGTCGGCTTTTAGGCAGGCCGCAACCGGCAAATCAGGCGCGATGATGCAGTCTCTGCAAAAGATCACCCGTGGCCGCAAGAGTACGGTTACGTTGCAGGAGCACGGCGCCCCCCGCGTGAAATGAAGCGGACTCTTCTTTAGCGGGCCGCTATCCCGGCATCCGGATCGAAGATCCGCAGATCCAGAGTTCTGGTTTCCAGAGAGGTGTCCAAATGGCCCGGGAGATCGTTGTTGGAATCGATGGAGGAGGAACCCATACGCGGGCCGTAGCGACCGATCTGGCTGGTCACGTTCTCGCGTCTGCACAGACGGGATCTGCGAGTCCTTTTAAGGACGATCTGGCTCTGGAAAATGTTCGGCAAGCGATCCAGGAAGTCGTCACCCGGTCCGACCGGTCGCCGGGGGATGTGGTCGGACTGGTCGCTGGTATGGCGGGCCTGGACAGGCCGAAGGACCAGGAGTGGGCCGAGCGGTTTACCGCACTGCCCGGGCTCAACTGTCCGCGTCTGCATGTGAACGATGCTGTCTGTGATCGGGCCGCTGCCTCCCTCAGTCTCGGCATTCGCCTGGTGGGTTCCTGCTTTCGGGAGAACACGGTGGAGGTTGCTCTTATCGGCGGCGCGGTGCGAAGCGCCGCCATGCAGCAGGCAATGGCGGACAGCCTTGTGCAGAGCGGGGGGCGGCGATATGAGATCGTCACGCCCACGTTTCCATGTGCCATTGGCGCCGTTCTTATGGCGCTCCGACAACAGGGCGTCTCTGTTTCCGAACCGGTGCGCTCAAACCTTCTTCAGGGCGCTCCATAGACCGTGGCATCGAGGAAGGCGTTCCGGAATTTGCCCTCGGGATCGTACGACCGCAGCAGTTGCCGAAAGTCCGGTAGTTTCGTGTAGAGCGGCTGCAACTGGGACGGCGGCATCGTGAACAGCTTGCCCCAGTGTGGGCGAGCATCGAACGGCGCAAGTTCGGCCTCGATCCGGGGCAACAGGGCTTTTACGGCAGGCCAGTCCTTGATCCAGGTGAAGTGCAGCGCGACGCAGTCCTCCTGGTAGCAGGGACTCATCCAGAGGTCATCTGCGGCCACCGTACGGATCTCGGAGATCTGAAGGAGAGGAGCCACATGCTCCCGCAAGTCGTAGACGGCGCGCAGGGCGGCGCAGGCATGCCGACGCGGGACAAGATATTCGCTCTGTAACTCCTCTCCGGCGCTGGGCATGAAATCCATCTTGAAATGCGGTAAACGCTCGTTCCAGGGGCCGGGCACGCCCTTCTGTTCCGTGCAGTTTTCGGCGGAGATACCTGCGAGCGGATGGTGCGGTACCGTCGCAGGCGTTGCGCCGAACAGTGTGGGCTGCGGCTTGAAGGCGACGGAGTCCGTGATCCGGCTCTTCAGCCAGACCTGGTCGATCGTCGCGCTGCGCCAGTCGGTGAATAGGATGACGCTATAGGCGCTCGACACGATCTCGTCGAAGTGGTCCATCAGTTGCGCGAGGGGCAGGTTCTCATAGACGTCCTGCCTTACGGCGAATGTCGGAACGATGTCGAGGGTCAGTTTCGTGATCACTCCGAGTCCGCCGAGCCCGACGACCGCTCCCCGAAACGTCTCTCCATGCTGTTCGCGAGACAGTTCGACCCGTTCCCCGTTGGCCGTGACCATCTCCATGCCGCACACAGCCGTGGCAAGGTTGCCGTTGCTATCTCCAGAACCGTGTGTCGCCGTCGCGCAGGCGCCCGCGACCGAAATGTGGGGCAGGGAGGCCAGATTGTGCAGCGCATAACCTGCGGCGCTCAGATACCGGGCAAGCTCTCCATAGCGAATACCGGCCTCCACCGTCACGGTGCGGCGCTCAGCGTCCAGCGCCACGACCTGGTTGCATTGCGCCAGGGAGACGATATCCTGTGTGCAGTCGGCAATGCCATTGAACGAGTGCCGTGAGCCGAGCGCCTTCAGCCGCGTACACCCTTTGACCAGTTCCTGGATCTGCTCGACGGTGGTGGGAAAGTGGTATCGGGCGGCGCTATAGGTGTAGTTACCGGCCCAGTTCGTTTGATTTTCGATTATCGCCGTGCTCCTCATATCAAGGGTGCAGCCGATCAGAGACGCTGTCAACGGCAACGGTCGCCGGATCGCTCTGCCTTGCGCTCTCTTTCACCTTCCGGCGCCCGGTCTCCTTCCATGCCATCGCTATTGCGGCAGGTACAGGGGCCGGAAACGGCGAATGTAGATCCAATGCCCCGCGCGCACCTCTGCGCTACGACAGAGCAGAAAGGATCTATCATTATGAATCGTCAACCTACGGAGCCGAGCCGACGCGCTTTTCTGACCGGCGCTGCCATTGGCGTCGCCGCCTGTGCGGCGGGAGATGTTTCGGAGGCGGCGCCGCCGACGTCTCGTCCGCGGCGACTGCCACGGTCCCATCCGGAAGCGCTGGGCATCGATCCTGCCGCTCTGCTCGCGTTTATCGCCGCTGTCGAACAGAAGCCGGGCGGCCTGCATAGTCTGATGTTGTTGCGCCATGGTCAGGTCGCTGCCGAAGGTTGGTGGGCGCCCTACGCGGCAGCCCATCCTCACATGCTCTTTTCGCTGAGCAAGAGTTTCACTTCTACGGCGGTCGGTTTGGCCGTGGCCGAAGGACACCTGAGCGTCGAGGACGCCGTCGTCTCGTTCTTTCCAGACGAACTTCCCGCGAGTGTGGGCGAAAATTTGGCGGCGATGCGTGTGCGGCATCTGCTCACGATGACAACCGGGCACGATGTGGACGCCACCGGCGGGACCGTTTCCCAGCGCGACGGCGACTGGGTTCGTGGATTTCTGGCGCTGCCGGTGGAGCATGCGCCGGGTTCGAAGTTCGTCTATAACAGCGCGGCGACCTATATGCTGTCGGCCATCGTTCAGAAGCGCACCGGGAAGACCGTGCTGGACTATCTGACTCCACGTCTCTTCGCGCCGCTCGGCATCGACGGCCCTACCTGGCAAACCTGCCCGAAGGGAATCGATACGGGAGGGTGGGGCCTGAGCGTGAAGACCGAGGATATCGCCCGGTTCGGCCAGCTCTATCTTCAGAAGGGCCAATGGAACGGGCGTCAGCTCGTGCCGCTCACGTGGGTCGAACAGGCAACGCACCGTCAGGTTTCCAACGGCGATCCCGCGTCTGCGAGTGACTGGAGCCAGGGCTACGGCTACCAGTTCTGGCGCTGCCGACACGAAGCCTACCGCGGCGATGGCGCCTTCGGCCAGTTCTGTCTTGTGCTGCAGGAGCACGATGCCGTGCTCGCTGTCACCAGCGGCACTGGCGACATGCAGGCGATTCTCAACGCGGTTTGGGAGCATCTGCTGCCCGGTATGCAGTCCACCCCGCTGCCCACTGCCGAAACAGGTAAAAGCCTCAAGGATCGGCTCGCCCACCTCGCACTTTCGGCCCCACAGGGTCAGGCGACCTCCCCGCGCGCCGCGCAGATCTCCGGCAAAACGTTCCATTTCATGCCAAACGATCAGAAAATCCAGAACATTACGCTGACATTCAAGGGAGACCACTGCCACTTCTCTCTTAAAACCGATGCAAGTCTCCAGCAGGTCGAATGCGGGCACGCCGACTGGATCAAAGGCGAGGCTGTGCTGGAAGGTGCGCCTTCGACGGCCGTGGCGGCACGCGGGGCCTGGACAGCGGACGACACCTACGTCGGCACGCTCTGCTTCTACGAAACGCCCTTTACGCGGTCCATGACCTGCACGTTTGCACCGGATCAATTGACCCTGACGGTACGCCAAAACGTCGGCTTCGGTCCCACCGAGCATGCGCCGCTGACAGGGCATCTGGTCTGATGGTTCCTGCGAGCGATGCAGACTCGGTCGGCGGTGAGGCAGAACCCCCCGAACCGCATCCCGAACCCTCCACCACGCCGCGCGCATTACCGCGCCTCCTGGAAATGGCTGGCGCATTCCTGATGATAGGCGCGCTTGCCTTCGGCGGTCAGGGTGGCCTGCTGGCTCTGCTGAGCCGCGACCTCGTGGAGCGGCGCGGCTGGGTGGCGGAGTCGGAGATCGCGGAGTCGTTCACCTATGTGCAACTGCTCCCTGGCGCGGTCGTCGTGCAGGTGGTCGCGTATCTCGGCTGCCGTCTGCGGGGATGGCGCGGCGCGGCCATCGCGACCGCCTGCTTCTTGCTGCCTTCTGTCACCACGATGCTGATACTGGCCGCCGCCTATCGGCGAGTCGCGACCGTGCCCGGCGTTCCTGCCACTCTGCAAGGACTGACCTCGGCTGTGGTCGGCCTGATCGCGTTGGCGGCTTATAAACAGGGTCGCAAGACGATCAAAAATGGGATTGGGGTCGCCATCGCCCTCGTCGTCTGCGCGGCTTCTGTGGTACGACATGTCAACCCTGCCATTCTGGTCGTTACCGCAGGTTTCATCGGGGTCGTTCGTGAGGCGGTCGCTGGCAGAGGTGCAAAAAACGGCGGCAAGGACGACGAGTCAGCCGTGGTCGCTCCATGAACGCTGTGCTGATCTCCTGGAATTTCGCGCCCAACTGGCCTCTGCTCTGGACGCTCTTTCTCCAGTTTACCGTTATCAGTCTGCTGGCATTCGGAGGTGGGCAGGCGGTCCTGCCGCTTATAGAGCGCGAGAGCGTCGGCGGGCGAGGGTGGATGACGTCCGCCGAGTTCACCGCAGCGGTCGGTTTTGGCTATCTTATCCCCGGACCAGTGACTACGATGGCGGCATTCGTCGGCTACATGGCAGGCGGACTGCCGGGCGGGATCGCCGCAACGCTCGGCATGTTCCTTGCCCCGACCATTCTGGCTGCGCTCGCGGCAGCGGGGGTCGAAAAACTGGCGAAAAGCCGGTGGGTCAAAGCCTTCGGAGCCAGCGCAGCGCCTGCCGTCGTCGGCCTATTGGGGGCGACTCTCTGGAACATCGCGCAGCATGCCGTGACCTCCTGGCCGCTGGCTCTCGTGGCTCTCCTCGCTCTAATGCTGGCTATCAAGACGAAAGTCCAGCCCCTCTGGTTGCTGCTCGGCGGCGGGCTCCTGGGCTGGATCGAAGCGCATTTTATTCCGTGAGGCAGTCCATGTAATGGTGGTGTAATGGAGATATGTTATAGTGAGCTCGAGGCCCTAATGTGCGGCAGCGTTGTCAGCATTCTGGCACCTCCTATCTGTAGAAGAGTTCTTCATATCTCCGTATCGAGTAACTGCTTAGGCCGATTCTGCCGTAGATTTTTCTTGCTCCATCGGGAATCTTTGAAGCGGACACATCGTACAAACGAGTATGCTTACACCCGAGGAAATTCAGGCCATCTACGATAAGGGACCCGACGCAGTCGTGG
>JBBQPO010000300.1:0-7281 GCA_038217285.1 Chthonomonadales bacterium | reverse complement strand
CGACGTTTTGGGACTATCGTTATGGGGGATTGACCGCCCGAAGCCGCCGGACCTGGCGCCTGCTTGACGGCGGGCGCAGCAGGAGTCGCAGGTGTCTGGACGACCGTTTTGGCCGGTTCCTGGGTGGCTTGCCCGGTCGATGCCAGCGGCGCTATTGCCAATCCAGCGGCAAGCATGGTGAGCAGGCCGGGTGTAAGGTATGCCCGTCGCCGGTAGGCAACGAGGAGGTTGTTATGATTCGATTGCATTGCGCTGTTCTCCCTGAAAGATCTGTCTATCCGCCGGTACTGTGGGTGAGGGCGGAACCGCCGCTGCCCTAGCCTCCACCGCCGCCACCACGGCCACCACGTCTGCCGCCACCACCGCCGCCATTTTGGCCACTGAACTGCGAGTCGAGACGTTGTTGGCGGCGTGCCGCACGGAAAGCCTGAATTTGAGCGGCATCCATAGGAGCAGTCGGCATAGTCATGGTCATCGGAGGCTGCCCTGGCTGCCCTGGCTGCCCTGGTTGTGGCTGTCCGGGCTGACCCTGCGGGGAGCCCGTCGGTGCGTTCTGGTTGAGGGGCGTTATGACAATGGTGTCGGCCTTCGCGAGCATGGTGGGCTTGCCCGCATTCGTGAGCGTGACCATCTGATCGGTGATGCTCTGCACCTGAGCGCCCATGAATCCATCGCCGCTCTTGACGTACTGACCCTCTTTGGTGCGGGTGTTCTCCAGCAGCGCCATCGTTATGTCACCCATGTGTACCGTGCCGGTGTAGCTCCACTCCGCGAAGGGGTTTATCACCATCGGCGGAACTTTGATCTCGGGCTCCTTTTTCTTGACGAGCACCACGGGCGGAGGAACCGGTTTTGCGCGCGGAGGCTGAGGCGCGCTGAACATTCCGTCCCGTACATTGCTGGTATAGAAGTCCAGCCCCTGTTGATCCTGGGCATCGCCTACGGTCGATTCTTTCGCCGTTCCCGTGCCGGAACCTGTGATTTTGGAAACGGCGGAAGCCTTCTTATGACCGGCCGCACCGGATTTACCGTTCGGGAGGTTCTGGGCGCCGTCCGGGCGAGCCACGAGGAACAGCGCCGCACAGGAGAGGGCGACCAGGGACACCACGGTCACGACAGGCGACAGCACAGGGGTCGGGGCGCCTGTGGGCTGGTCAGGACGATTGGTAAGCGGTCGAGCAAACGTCGGCATTCCCTTAACCGGGGTTGGATCTGTTCGAGGCATTGCTGTTCTCTCCTTCCCCGCCGGCGAAGCCAGCAAGCGAGGTTGTAAAAACGGTGATGGTCGCTGAGATTTCGACGGTTTTGAACCGAGGATCAGCGGAAGTGATGTTGATCTTGTCTACCACCATGCGGCTATCGGACTGTTCCACGTGATAGAGGAACCGAATGGCATCGGGCTGGAAGGTGGCTTTAAATCTGACTTCGACCGGAACGCGGACGCCCGCGTTGGATTTCAGCTTTTTGGGTCGAATGGGTTTGATTTCGCGCAGGTGTACGCCCGACTTGTCCGCGAGAGTCTGCAGGCTGCGGATAAGCTGCGGCACAAGCTGTTCCGCCGGAATTTGGTAGGACATTTTCTCGATGTCCGGGTCCATTTTGTCCTGTTCGGCGTGCATCTGTTTATTGTCGTGCACGGCGGTCGCCAGTTTCTTGACGGCATCCTCTGTGCTCAGCAGACCGGTTTGCGTCGTCTGCGTGGTCGGCGGGCTGAGGAAATTCCACGCCAGCACGATCAGGACGACAGGAACTCCAAGGATCAGGAGGAGCCTTTCACGTTTGCTACGGGGTTGCATCGGTCTCTCCTCCGGTATCGAATGAATCACCACTATCGCTGTTAGCGCCGATGGGAGCCTTGTTGGTCCCGGTGTCTGTCGGTGCGGCGCGCTTGCTGCCCTTTACAGAGACGACACTGCCCTTGGTGAGCAGGGTGCGCGCCTGCGGGTTGAGGCGGCAGGTGATGATGAAACTTGTCAACGCCGACTTCGGGCGAACGACCGGTGCAGCCACCGGCTTGCGCACAGGGACTTGCCTCGGGCCTCCGGCGGTGCCCAGGGTGTTCGCCGCAGGATTGATGACCGGGCCGCCCGGCGTGAGGTTCGGCTTGCCGGGTTTCGGTGGTCCCGACAGGCTGGGGTTGGGCTGTACCGGGTTAGACGAGTTATGGCCAGCAGGGGTAACGCCTCGTATTTCGTTCGAACCACTCTGGCCACGCTCGCTCCTACGCCCTGTCTGCGTTGCAGAGTTCTGCCGGCCATCCGCCGTTAAGGGCGCGGCCTGCCCGTAGCCGATCAGGTAGAATGGCGGCGGTGTCGCGAGTAACGGCTTCGGCGCGGACGGGCTGTCAGTCTCCAGACGCATCGGGCGCACCACGGTGGGCGCTCCTCCTGCCGGAAACATTACGCCGGGTGGAAGCTTCACACCAGGCGGCAGTCCGACCGGGAACCCCTGACCCGGTTGGAAATTGGCTGTGGGCTGAAACGTACGCGCGCCAGAGCCGGGAACAGCGCCGTTCGGCGGCATCCCCGGAGGGGGGGAGGTGTTGCCCTTAGGCATGTTATTGGACGGCCCGCCGACGTTGGCAGGCTGCATGGGAGGCAGTGGCGTGACAGGAACGGTGTTCGCGGCCACTGCTGCCGCAGGAGCGGGCGCCTCGTTCCCGACCGTATTGTTCTCCTGCGCATCCCCCAGATAGGCCAGTTTTACATCGGTAAACGCGCCTGATTCCTGGAGGGCGATGACCATATCGGTTGCGGCGCTCGCAGATTTGGTGTCGCCATGCAGGCTGATCAGACCGCTGCGGTCGAAGGCGAACTGCGTAAGCCAGATGTCTGTTGTCTGTGGGCGGGCGTGGTCCAGAGCGAACAGGACGGCGACTGCGGGATGGCTGCGGTCCAGGCCCGTATTGAGTTCCGCGTAGAGGTCTTTGCGCTTCTGGAACAGCTTGCGTCTGGAGTCCACGGCATCGTTGAACCTGCGCAATTTGTCGTTGGCTGCGAGGCGGACGGCTTTGTCTTTCGCACTCGCGGAGACAGCGTGCTGGACAAAGTATCCGAGCAGTGCGACCGTCAATACGGCCGTCGCCACCGCGAACTGCTGTCGTCGCCGATGGGCCATTTGCGCCTTTTTGATGGCGCGTTCGTCTGGAACCAGGTTGATGGAGGCAAGGCTCCCCGAACGGGTCTGCAGTGCGGCTCCAATGGCGGTCGCGTAGGAGGAGGCGTCGGTGTCCGTCGGCGGCATCAGGCCGCTCGCGAGTCTGCCAATGGGCATCTCCAGGACGGAACGCAGCGTCTCTTCGACGGCCGTGCCATCGGATCCCTGCACACTTGGACCGGTCAGTTTGATGTGGGTCAGGGTCTGTTGACGATATTCGTTTTGAAACGAGGTGAACGACCGGGCCACTTCGTCGGCGAGGCGGCGGGCGGCGATCTCGGGCTGTGCGCCCGTCACGTCCAGCCCTGAAGCCCGGGTAAAGAGCAGTTGGCGACTCGCGACGACCGCTACATCCATCTCGCCAGGTTCGATGTCGATAAGCGCGGTCGGCTCGATGGAATCGCGGATGTGCTCGGCGAGCGCGAGTGCGGACACCGTCAACTGCTCGAGTTCCAGGCCGGCCTTCTCGAAAATTGCGATGAGGTCGAGGATCATGGAGCGCCGTGCCGCTGCCAGCAGCACCGACTCCATATCGTCTTCGCCGGGGAGGGCGATGCCCGTGCTCCGATCCGTCACGACATGGTAGTCCAGAATCACCTCGTCGAGCGGGAAAAGCACGTACTGTTGGGCTTCGAACGCCACAAGGCCCCGCATCTGCTCCGGCGGGGCATGGGGCAGACGGGCGAACCGCAAGGTGACCAGGCGGCGCGGCAGGCTGGCGGCGACAGATTTTGCGCTGATGCCGGCGCTGCTCATGGCCTGGCGGAGCGCCGCAGCGAAGGCGGCGCTGTTGGCAGGCAGGTCGTTCCAGACGTTGACGGGCAGCGCCGCAGAGCCGCGCTTGAGCAGTCGCCCGTTTCCTTCCAATCCGGTCCATTCGATCTCGACAACCCGTACGGCGTTCGCTCCCAAATCGAAGGCAACACTCGTGCCGGCGCTATGTGAACTGGCTTTACTAGACAATCTCTCCTCCGTTATCCGCCTGGTGTCCCGGATGTTGGGGACGAACTGGACGAACCGCTTCCTGAACTCGTTGGGGTGGGGGTGGGCAGCGTGGGTGAGGTCACCCAGTAGGCCCATCCCGGCGACCGCTGCGCCTCTTTCCACTGTAAAATCTGCGGACCATTTTCCGTCAACTGCACCAGAGCCGTGACCGCATAGAGACTGTCCTGTCCGGGCATCCGGACGCGGACTCGGACCCGATAGAACGAGGATTTGGTGCAGAGATGCGCGACGACGTTCTGATACTGCTGTCGGGTCAGTCCCTGAATCGCAAAGAAGTCTCCGATGCTCTGGAATGCCTGCCCGCCCTGTCGGTAACTTAGGATGGCCTGCAGGGTGGCATGATCCATGCCGGGAATGGCGGCAAGCACCTCTTGCGGGGCCGTGTTGATGTTGACGAGGTCGGCGTGATAGGCCTTGTCGTCCACCGAAAGTTTATCGGCGATCTGCTGCAGAACCGGCTGGGTAAAGCCCTGCACATTGAGAAGATCGGCGATGGTTTTGAAAGACGTTCCAGTCCCGCCGGTACCTCCACCGGCTCCGGAACCTCCCGAACTGCCTCCGCCCGGACCTCCCGCGCCATTGCCGGGAGCGTTCCCTCCGGGCGGTCTGGCGACGCTGTTGCTGGGCGCATTACCACCCGGTGGCCTGGCTACACCATTTCCGGGAGTGCTTCCACCCGGCGGTCTGGCGCCGTTGCCGGGGCCGTTACCGCCGCGAGGTCTGGCGCCGTTACCGGGACCGTTGCCGCCCGGAGGTCTGACACCACTGCCGGGACCGTTTCCGCCCGGAGGTCTGGCACCGCTGCCGGGAGCCTGACGACTGGGAGCGAAGCCGGGCAGAACAGACCGAGGCAGACTCTGCCCACGCGGAACGGTGGGCCCTGCGGGCGCCACCGGTTTAGGCCCCGCCCCGCCGCCGTTGTTGGGACGCCCACCGTTGCCACCGTTGCCACCGTTGCCTCCACCGCCGCCGTTGCCGCCGTTGCCTCCACCGCCGCCGTTGCCACCGTTGCCTCCACCGCCGCCGTTTCCGCCCCCTCCCGAGGTCCGAAACCGGACCAGACCGTTCGCGAGGTTCTGGGCGAGCCCGATGCCGGTCAGATCGGCGGCGGTCGCGGTGTTGATGTTGATGCGGGCGGACCCATCGGAGGCGACATTGCGTTCCCAGGAGAGCGTCGCAAACATTTCGGAGAGCGGCATCGTTCCGGCGTTGTAGATATCGGTCCAGTCTGTGTCACCGACGGGAGCCACCGCGCCGCCCGTGCCGGTGCCGCCCGTGCCAGTGCCGCCCGTGCCAGTGCCGCCCGTGCCAGTGCCGCCTGGGCCGGTGCCGGTCGAACTGCCGGGGACACTGCCCCCCGGAGGGCGAGCGCCGCTGCCGGGCGCGCCTGCCGGTGCGCCCGTACCCCCCGGCCTGCTGCTGCCATTCGGCGGTGCGGTCGAGGTTGCCTGCCTTGTCGAACCGGCGCTGCCGGATCCTCCAGGCGCAGACGCGCTATTCTGGCTGGTCAGGCTGGTCGGGTCTACCGCAGATCCACCGGGGGTACCATACAGAATTGTCGGCGTGACGCCTTTGACGAGTAAGAGCTCCTCAACGCTGTCGTAGGGGCCGTTCTTACTATCGTAGGAGGGTGTTAACGTGTTGTAGTACTCGGATTTCGCGCCGTTCGCCGAGGGCTGTGTTCCCGTCGTTCGCCAGTCGATGATAGCCGCGACCACATCCGGATTCTGTTGTAGGACCGGAATCTGGTTCAGGGTCGTCGCCGTCACGGTGTTCAAGTTGACCAGTCCTGCTGTGTCCATCGCATCGATCTTCACCCAGGCATTGCCGACCTGCATCCAGCCATTGGCGTCGGTATCGGCGCTCTGGGGGATGACACCGTACGTCGCTCCGTTGTTGCTGGTCTGGGCGAGAGCCGACATCGCGTAGTTGACCGCGCCGCGAGCTGCGAAGTAGCGCTCCGTCTGCGTGTCGAAGTTCGCACTGGCCCGTATCTCCCGATGTGCGCTCGTGGCGAAGGTTATCGCCAGCACCGTCAGGATCAACATGACGAAGATGACCGGAACAAGCGCCTGTCCGCGGGAGGCGAACCGTATTCGGTTGTAGGCTTTGTATACCATAAGTTACCGTAGGTTACCGTTCAGGGCGTACCGGTCGCAGAACTGCTGCCGGATGACGTCGGAGGATTGCTGTTGACATTCGCGGTCTGGTTGGGATCGAGATAGGTCTGGGACGCTCCCACCGGAATGGTGGTGATATAGTCCTGCGTCTGACCGTTGCTCTGCTGCAGCGTCACCGTCACCTTGATGGCCGTGGGCAGATAGGTATCTCCGGTCGCCGTCGTATTGGCGGTTCCCTGTCCGCTCTGTCCAGCGGAGCCTGCGGCCGAGGTGGACCCGCTCGTACTGCTGCTGAGTGGCACGACGCCGATCTGGTTCTGCTGCTCATAGTCCCAGTCGGTGCGCCAGTTCTGCTGCGTAGGATCCCAGAAACTGAGTTGGATCGCCACGATATTCTGCCCGATCGCCTGATCCGGCGTAGGCGATGACTGGGAGAGGCTTTGTGAACTAGGAACGGTGCTGACAACGCGGAAAAGCGTCCCACTGGCCGAATCGAACGTGTATTTGACGAGCGCCATGTCCGACTGCGGCTGCGAGGTTCCCTGGGAACTGGCTTGCGACGTCATCCGCGACTGCGTCTCGAGTTCGGGAGTTTGCAAGCGGGTCGAGAGCGCGGAAAATGTCAGTAGATTCATCGAACCCGATCCGCCGCCGGAGCCTCCGCTGCCGGCCGTGAAAATGGATGTGGGACTATTACGCGACGCGTACCCCGCCAGAATATCCCGCGTGATCACGTCGAAAATCGCGCGAACCGTGCCATCGTCCTCCTGCCGGTGCTGGGAGCGTGTGGTCGCCTGTAACGAGACGGTGAAGGCCTGCGAGAGCGCCAGCATGATGAAGGTGAACATCACGATGGCGACGATGGCTTCCAGCAGCGTAAAGCCGGAATGGCGGGAGGGCCTGCACATGCGCCTAGCCTCGAGGACGCGGAAGGAGTTAGGGACCACTGGTTCCTCCCGAACTGCCGCTCGTGCCTGCTGCACCGCTGCTCGCCTGTGCC
>JBBQPO010000299.1:0-7322 GCA_038217285.1 Chthonomonadales bacterium | reverse complement strand
ACCGAAACTGCTCAGGGCGTCGTAGCCGAGGAGGTTCGTTCCCCATTGCCAGGCTCTGGGATATCCCTTCACCGTATCCGCCGGATTCACATTGACCAGCAGCGGAGCATAGCACTCGATCGGAACAGCGTCGGCATTCTGTTCCAATCCCATGATGAATGCGGCATCGGCAAGTGCGGCATTAAGGTCGGGCGTCGGGCGTCCCTCCTGCGTGGCCCACTCTCCGATGAACGTCTGGATACCGTTCGTCTGACGCCCGTTAAATGCGCCCCCGGAGAACGTCAGCGGCGCGGGCGCGCCCGACGGTGGGTTGTACTGGCGGCCCTGTGTCATGAGCTGGCGTGCGCTGCGGTAGAAGTGATCGTCGTACAGGTCGGGCTGGAAACTCTTGATCGGCGCAGTCGCGATAATCTTGAGTTGGGGATATTTTGCGCGGATCGCTTTCGCGATCTGTGTGTAACGACCCTCGTAGCTGCCGGACCTGTCGAACCAGTCCTCATTACCGATCTCGACATAGTGCAGCGCAAACGGCTTGGGAAAGCCATCTGCGGCGCGTCGTTTTCCCCATTCGCTCGTTGCAGGACCGCTGACGTACTCGATCTCCTCCAGTGCCTCCTGCGTGTACTGCGCCAACTCGGGACTTCCCGCATCGACATGGTTGCCGTTCAGGACATAGCCTGCGAAGACGGCCAGGACCGGCTCCGCTTTGAGCTGTTTACACCATCGCAGATACTCCGGCATTCCGAATCCGTCAGAGGACCGATACCCCCAGCAGCCCTGATGCCCCGGCCGTTGGTCCGCAGGACCGATCTTCTGCTTCCAGTTGAACCGGGTCGGGAACGTGCTTCCCTCCGCATCGTTGCCGCCGGGCAGACGGATGAAGCCCGGATGCAGGTCCGCCATCAGCTTCATCAGGTCGGGCCGCAGACCGCCGGGCGTGTGCTGGTAAGTCGGCGGAAAGAGCGAGACGAGGCTGAACGCCACATTACCGGAACCTGTCGCGGAGAGTACGAAACGGGCCTTTGCGGTCATAGGAGTCGTGCGGTCGGTTCTGAGCGTCAGGGTGTACTTTTGCCACGCACCGGAGATCGAGTTCGTCACGGCCTTCGCGACAGTGACGCTGCCGTCGTCTGTAAGGAGCGACGCCGTCACCGGTCCCGCGAAGCCTGCGCCGCCTCTGGCATAAAAGCTGGCAGTATATTTCGTGCCCGGTCGGATGGGAATACCCCAGTAGCCGTCATTCGCAACTCCTGCCGTACCGCCGGTAAGGTCGAGACGCAGGCTGAGCGGCAGAGCGCTGTTGACCGGATCAGCATGATCGAGACTGGCCTTGCCGTCGCCGATCAACGCCCAGTGCACCGGCAGGTCCTGCGGCGATCCCGGCGGCCGACGGGGCGCCGGGTCCTGGAAGGTGCGGTTCTGAATAAGCTCCGCAAAGAGTCCGCCGTCATAACTGTGGTTGATCTCCTCGGTCATCAGGCCGCCGAAGGTGGGCGGGATCGCCGGCCCCGGCTTGCTCAGGTCGATGTCCAGATTTGCCGTGACATCGGCCCGTACCCCCTGCATCGGCAGACTGCAGAGCGTTGCGAGCAGTGCGACGCGCGTGGTTGCGGATCTTAATAGGTTCATCTCTCTTTTTACCCTTGCTTGTGACCTGGTCGTCATGTTCTTCTCACGCATCCGTATCCTGCGGAATCGCAGACCGATAGCCTGCATACAAGGCCTATTCCGGTCTGCGTCGATCCTGTGCTTATCGAAACACCTTCTGAAGGAAGTAGTACAGGTTGTTTTTCCACTCCGTAGGATCGTGTGCATGACCATCGACATTCCAGACGTGGGAAATCTTCTCCTTTTTCAGATACGCATGCACGCCCTGACTGATGCGGATGAGGCCATCCTTGTTGCCGACGGCGAGCCAGAGCAGCTTTAGATTATCGCGCGCCGTTGCGGGATCCGCGACACGTTGTTCGGGAGCCTTTGTATTCGGAGCCGACGAGAATCCGCCCACCCAGGAAAACGTGTCGAGATGCGCCAGACCGAAATTAAGCGACTGGCCGCCGCCCATCGACAGCCCTGCAAGCCCACGATGTTCGCGGTCCGTCGCCACCGAGTAGCGCGCTTCTATGGCGGGAATGAGATCCTGAAGCAGATCCTGCTCGAAAGCGGCGAAGGCAGGCGCCGTGGCATAGACATTGCCCTCCGCGCGGTCGTTCTTCTGGGCGCGTCCGTTGGGCATCACGATAATCATGGGCACGGCTTTGCCGTCAGCGATCAGGTTATCCAAAAGGAGATTTGGCGTCGCAAAGCGCTGCCACTCCGTTTCGTCGCCGCCGATGCCATGCAGCAGATAGAGGACCGGGTATTTCTTGTCCGGGGAGTAGCCTGGCGGGGTGTACACCTGCATCTTACGCCGTGTTCCCACAGATTTCGAGTCGTATTCCACCATCTCCAGTTTGCCATGCGGTATCTCCGCACGGTTGGCGCTGATGTCTGCCGGAGGCTCCGGATAGGCCTGCACGTCGTCCGGGTTCAAGGCAATAGCGCCACTGAAACCTCCAGGACCCCGTGGCGGCGGGTTCCCGGCAGCCTGGCTGGATCCCGGCCCTTGAAAAAGCAGCGGCGCAAACTCGTGCAGACTGCGCCGCCAGGTCAGCCACTCGTGCGAGGTGCTGGGCGATTCATAGAAGGTGGTCTTAATTCCAGCTTTGGTTAAGGCGTCGTGATACCCGCGCACACTGTCCTGCATCCTCTGGGGTTCGGCTGTGCCGATGCTCAAAAACAGCACCCGCATTCGCCGATTGAATGCATCTGCATCTGCCATCACCCCTTTGTTCGCCGTCTTCGAGTCGAAGACGCCGCCGCCCAATCCTCCCCCGGCGCCGCTGAAGCCGCCGATAGAACCGAAGAGATCCAGGTGATTTAGCCCGATGGCATAGGCCTGGAAGCCTCCCATGGAGAGCCCGGCCAAAGCCCGATGCTCACGATCCGATAGGGTCCGGAAATGCGCATCGATATACGGCACTAAATCTTTGCTGACCACGTCGTCAAATGCCTGGACGAAGTCCGGTCGGCCTCTTCCAGGCCCTCCCGGCGCGGCTTGTGCAGCACCTGGTTTGGTTGCATATCCCCGGTCCATCACAACCAGCATGGGCCGCGCCTTCTTCTCGGCGATGAGGTTGTCCATGATGAATCCGACGTGCCCCTGGTTCGACCATCCGCGCTCGTCCTCACCGGCGCCGTGCTGGAGGTAGAGGACAGGATATCGGGTGTCCCGATCGGTGTCGTAGCCTGGAGGCGCATACACATACACCCGCCGCCATGTCTGGGTCGTATCGGAGTGGTACCAGCGCTCACGCACGTCGCCATGTGGAACCTCTTTCGGGAGGTAGTAGTCCACCCCCTTCTCGGGCACTTCGATTCCGCTCGTCTGTTTGCCGGTGCCGTAGAAAGTCTCGCTGCCGGGATCGTTGACCTGGACGCCGTCGATCACCAGCCAATAGTAGTGGAATCCCGGCGCCTGGGGATCGGTCGTGGCGGTCCAGAAACCCTCCGCGTCCTTTTCGGCGGTGTAGCGCTTGCCGAGGTTGAACTCGATCTTCTGCGCGTCGGGAGCCTTGACGCGGAAGATCACCCGCAGATCCTGCGTGACGCGCGGATACTCCGCGCCTCCGATATTGGTGGGCGACGGCATACTGTCTGGGATCGCTTTCGGCGGCGTCTGGCTCTGGCCCACACTGGCCAGCGATAACAGCGCTATCAGGATGATGACAACACGCATGGTCGAAACTCCTTTCCGTTGAGGCGCACGGTTTGGTCCCGGTACGCGCGGGACCTCTCTTCTTACGAGGTGCGGAGAGGCAAGCAGGTGGCCCCCTGCAGCATTATCATGGGAACTACTCTTGCCGGCAGCGGCATTTGTGGATGGTCGATCTTTGCGAGCAGCATCTCGACCGCTGCCGTTCCCACCTCTGTCATCGCATTGCTGACGGTCTGGATCGCAATAGGATAGCTTAGATCGATCCGGTGGTGGAACTGAACGATCGAGAGATCTTGCGGAATGCGCATTCCCAGGATATGCGCGGCATGCACCACAGCCATCGCTTCGGCGATCTCGTAGGCAAGGATAGCAGTCGGTCTGTTTTCCTGTGTCAGCAGGAGTCGCACCGCCTCGATACGCGCACCGGCGCCCGGCCGGTCCGGCAGCGGACAGGCTTTCGGGAGCAGCGAGATCTGCGGCGTCTTGCCTGCGTTCTGCATCGCCTGCTCATAGCCCGCGCGGCGATCGTGCTTGCTGTAGTGCCTGTTTTCCGGCTCGTCGGTATCGAGATAGGCGATGCGCTCGTGTCGCAATTGTAAGAGGAGTTCGGTGGCGATCCGGCCGCCACTCAAATCGTCCGGGTGAACGCAGTCGAACTCCTGCTTTACCTTGAGAAAAATCGCGGGGATGCCCAATCGGTGAATATGGGCAAGATAGGGGTCGGTAAAGCCAAGATGCCGATTGATGATCACGCCATCGGCGGAGAGTTCGCGCATCGTATGGGGCAGGTCCGTTTCGTCGTTGATCCTCCTGTCGGGCGCCTGCGTCAAGACGAAGCGGATATCCCGGGACGCGATCGCTGTCGCCAATCCGCGCAGCAGTTCATCGGGCAGATACTGCCCGTACAGCGACTGGACGAGCGCGATATTTCCAAAGCGACCTGCCCGGACGGCGCGCGCGGCGGCGTTGGCGCGATAACCAAGCGCATGCGCGACCTTCAGAACGCGCTCCTGAGTCTCTGGCTTGATGCGCTGCTCCGTCGCACGGCCGTTCAGGACATGCGTGACCGTTGCCCGCGACAGTCCCATCTGGGCGGCAATGGTCGCGATCGTCGGATGGGCAGTACGCACGGAAGCCGGTCTTGTGTTTTTGTGTTCCTCGGACATCGACTTCCCGGTTTCTGTGGTGACTCGTACGTTGAATTGCATCCGGCGGATCGACGCGCTATTTCGAGCTGGGCGCTTTGCTATTGGCGACGTGGATCGCCGCATCAAAGGCTGGTTTTGGCTGATCGTTGCCGTCGAACAGCAGTGGTTTGCCGTTCGCACGCCAGGAGACACCGTCGTTGATACCCCACAGGGTGACGACTTTCACCGATTTGTGCTTGAGAAACAGTTTGAAGAGATTGGCATACTGATCGGCGAGGCGCTGATTGGCGTCGTCCACCAGACCGCCCTGGGTGGTCGTCGCATTGTTGGCGATATCCGCGCCGTTACTGCGCTGACCGCCCTGCGCTCCGTTTACGTCGAGTTCCGTGACGTGAATGGGCAGCCCCAACGTTTCCAGTTCCGTCAGCGCTCTATCCTCCTCTTCAAAAGTGGGTGAGGACACACTGACATGGGTTTGCGTGCCTATGGCCATCACCGGGACTTTTTTTGCCTGCAACTCCTGGATCAGTGTGATGAGTTTCCGACGCTTGGCCGGGTTTTCCAACCCATAGTCGTTATAGCGGAGGATCGCACCCGGATCGGCTTCGTGGGCATATTCAAAGGCTTTGGCGATGAAATCCGGCCCGATGATCTGCTCCCAGGGTGAAGTCCGCAGGGTATTCGGGCCACCGTCGGAGATAGCCTCGTTGACCACGTCCCAAACCTTGATCTTGCCTTTGTACCGGCCGACGACCGTATGAATGTGCTCGCGCATCCTCTGGAGCAGTTCCTCGCGTGTTGCGTGCGGCCCGTTGATATCGAAACCGCCGAATCTGCGGCCAAACCGGCCTCCTCCCGGATTTGCTCCCGGTCCGTTGGCAGGAGGAGCTGGCGTCTGGGAAAGAGTTTTGGAAGAGTCGGACGGCGGAGTCGTTCCAGCGAACACCCAGCGAGGGGTCTGTCCATGCCAGACGAGAGTATGCCCTACGATCAGCATATGGTTTTTACGGCCAAATTCCACGTAGGCATCGGCCGGGCCGAAATTATAGCCGTCCGCCCCCTCGCGCGGATGAATGCTCTCCCATTTCAAATCGTTTTCGGGGGATATCTGGTTGAACTGCGCTTTTGTCAGAGCAATATCTTTCTGAACCAGCTCCGAAGTCCGATTGCCGTTGGCTTCCCCGGTGGACACGGCGCGATTGATGGCCACGCCGATCTGAAAGTGATGTTTGTAGGCGTTCTTCAAAGTCGGGACATCGGCGACCTGCGCCGCGGCGCCCGTGGCCACAAGCATCGCCGTGAAGGAGCCGAGAGATATGTTGCGGTTTGAGCAAGAAGTCTTCATGAGATCATGCCTTCCTGTAGATAGAGAGGGATGCTGCACAAGTTGTTGAAGAGATAGCGTGACCGCTTGCTACTACGAAACAGCATTGTGCTACCACGACGTAGCACACTATACAGTATTCAACAGAGCACTGTCAACATCATCCATGATTTCATCTATTTCGAGTATGGAATTATGATGAAGAGGGTATAATGTTGCTAATACGAAATAGCACTGGGGCTTCTGCGCTCACTGTGCATGCTTACTGCCGCCCATTGGTTCTTGGATGGATATTCGCTGTTATGGAGAGTGCGATGCGTTTCTTCCCTTATGGCAAAGCGGCCCTGAGTTTTCTGGTCCTCTCCCTCCTCTCGGGCAGTTGGATCGGCTGGAACGCCATGATGGCGGCGAGCAGACGGACGCCCCCCGGCACGCAGAAGCTCACGTTCTGGGTTTTCGCCAAGCCACATTACGAGGCTTATCGGAAGGCGCTGCCGGCCTTCGAGGCGGAGCATCCGGGCGTTCAGGTGGACATGCAGCTCGTATCGAACGATGGTCTCGCGGCACGGCTGCAGAATTCGTTTCTTGCCGACCTGGATGTGCCGGATATGGTCGAGATCGAAATCAGTTCGTCGGGCACGTTCTTTCGCGGCCCGCTGAAGGATGTCGGCTTCGCGGATCTGACCGACCGAATCCACCAGACCGGCCTCTGGAACAAGATGGTCCACGCCCGCTTTGCACCCTACACGAACCGTGGCCGCATCTTCGGTCTGCCGCACGACGTGCATCCGGTTCAACTCGCCTACCGGCGCGACCTGCTGGAAGCCGCCGGCGTCGATGTCAGCAAGATCCAGACCTGGGACGACTTTATCCGGGTCGGCCACCAACTGACGAAGCTCAATGAGCGGTACATGATCGATCTGTCCGACAGCAGTACGGACAATGTCGAAACCTGTCTCTTCCAGCGTGGGGGCGGCTATTTCGATCCGCAGGGCAAATGCATCTTCGATAACGAAGTCGCCGTGCAGACCCTGTGCTGGTATGTACCCCTCGTCGCCGGCCCGCACCGGATCGGCAACAGCCTCGGCGGCGG
>JBBQPO010000298.1:0-7358 GCA_038217285.1 Chthonomonadales bacterium | reverse complement strand
AGTTGATGCCCAGCTCTAGCGCCCGGTCCATGAGGCCGACAGCCTCGTCCTCGCTCTCGTGCCACCCGAAGTTCATGGTGCCGAAGCAGAGGCGGCTGACCTTCAAGGCGGTTCGCCCCAAGTTCGTGTACTGCATTATCTTTATCTCCCCACTGTATGTCTTATCTTGTCCCGTAGACCGCCGCCCCTAAAGGAGCAGCCTGCTGGGTATGTCAAGGCCCATGAATGGGCCTGTGCGGGTTGGAAGCGGGATCAATCTCTCCAACAGAAGCGAGGAGCGATCTCCACAAGCTGACGGAACCACCTGGTAACGCCGGACACAGCCCCATTTATGGGGCTTGCCGCCTCAGACCGCTCGTTTACGGGCGGGAAGCAAAGCGCGCAGAGAGGATCCCTCGTCACGACGAATCTAAGGGACAAGATAAGACTGTATGTAGAGGAGTATACCGAACTCAGAGCGCTTTAAGGAAACACCCGGAATGCTTTGCAAAGGTTGGAGCGCTTTCTCAAGAACAAAGCCATCCAACCCTCTGGTACGAAGGCGTTGCCAGGGCGATCCTGGCGACTTGGAGCGGAACGGACAACATTGTCTGGCTCATAGACACGTTGATAGGATCAAGGTCTACCCCTATATCAGGATCTCCTTGATCGGTCGACCGTGGTCGATTTCCAGGCGTTTTCGGCCCGGTACCTCCAGTCGATGCGAATCCAGGCCCATTTGATGCAGCGCGGTCGCATGAAGGTCGGTGACATAGTGGCGATCTTCCACAGCATGGAATCCCAGTTCGTCCGTCGCGCCGTGGGTAATACCTCCCTTGATTCCTCCACCCGCCAGCCAGGCGCAAAAGCCATGAGGATGATGGTCGCGCCCGGAGCCCTCCGCGCCTGGCGTGCGCCCGAACTCGGTGCCGAACACCACCAGCGTCTGTTCCAGCATCCCGCGCTGCTTCAGGTCTTTAAGCAGGCCGGCGATCGGTCGATCCACCTGCGCGGCGAGGGAGGTATGGTTGACCTTGATGTCGGAGTGCGCGTCCCAGGCTCCGCCGCCCCCGCCGCCATGGAACACCTGAATAAAACGAACGCCGCGCTCCACAAGCCGTCGGGCCGCCAGGCACTGCTCTCCGAAGGTCTTACTCTCCGGTCGGTCGAGGCCGTAGAGCGCATGGGTTGCGGCGCTCTCCTTCTCCAACTGCAGGGTTTCGGGAACGGCGGTCTGCATCTGAAACGCTAGTTCGTAAGACTTTACACGAGCCAGAAGCTCCGGATCATGGGGATAGTCGATGCCGGACAGATGATTGAGACGCCCGAGGAGGCTGAAATTCGCGGCCTGCTCCTCCGGCGACATTCCGCCTGCGGGCGCCAGGAATGGCAGCGGCTTATGGGTATCGACGTTGATACGCACGCCGGCGTACTGCGGTCCCAGGTAGGCTGCGCCGTGCGTCCACGCTCCTCCGCAGCAGTCCCCGGTCGGCTGACCCAACACGACGTACTCCGGCAGGTTCTGATTGAGCGTCCCCAGGCCGTAGCAGACCCAGGATCCCAGCGTGGGGAAAGCGCCTTCGCGGACATGTCGGCCCGTCTGAAAAGTCAACTGCGCTCCGTGATCGTTGTCCAGCGTCCAGAGGGAACGCACGACCGCAAGGTCATCGGCACACTCCCCGATATTCTGGAACCAGTCGCCGACGACCAAGCCGGATTTGCCGTAAGGCTTCGCCATCGTCTGAAGCGGCATGATCACCTTGCGGTTCCCGTGAACCGGGTTGCCACCCACGATGTTGGCGTTGACCCTCTTGGGATCCAGCACGTCCTTATAAGGCGTCTCCTCGATGGACTTTCCAGCATACTTATTCAGCTCCGGCTTGACGTCGAAACTCTCGACATGGCTGACCCCACCGCACAGAAATATCCAGATGATCGACTTCGCCTTAGGCGCGAAATGAGGCTTGCCGTTCGGAGGGCGCCACCCTGTCGGACTCGTATCCGCGCGCGCCGAACCTTCCTGGGTGAGCATCGCACTCAGCGCCAGACCGGTAAAGCCCATACCGGTATCTGCCAGAAACGACCGTCGGGTGACTCCGGGACACTGATGGATCTTCTCTTGCGGGTTTTGCGGCGTCATCACTGGCTCCTCTCGCTCGATCTCAACGGATCGTGACGAAGTCGTTATGGTTGAACAGGACGAGCGCCAGGCTCTCACGGGCATGAAGGGCCGGATCGGCGGACGGCGCGGCGGTCGACTGCCTGGCGTTTGGCGATGCTCCTGCCGTCGCCGTCGGTCCCGAGGGTGTGGCAAACCGTCGAGTGGTCTCCTCCAGAAACGCGGTACAGAGTTTCAGCTCGTCTGCCGTGGGAGGGCGGGATAGAACCCGGAGAAACGCCTCGCGTACAAAGGCCACTGGATCCGGTCCGACCCGGGCGAAGAGCGAACGCGCCAGCAAACGGGACTGCACAATCGTGAGTTCGCTGTTCGCCAGGGCGAGCGCCTGCTGTGGCATCACGCTCTGCTTGCGCTCATAACATTCGGTGACGCTCGGCCCGTCGAAGATCTGCAGGAACTCAGCCTGTTTCTCCGCCGCGTGGCGCAGATAGAGGCTGCGCCGGTACGAGGTCAGGGCCAGGTTCTGGTCGATCTCAGGTCCGCCCCGCCGCTCGTCCAACTGCCCTGCGACAAAGAGCACATTGTCGCGGACGACCTCGGCCTCCATCCTTCGCGAATTCATCCGCCAGAGGTAGATGTTGTCCGGGTCGATTTTGGCATCCGTGGGATCGAAGGTCGAGGCCATGCGATAGGCCGCGCTCGTCACGATCAACCGGTGCATCGGTTTCATCTGCCAGTTGTGCGCCATCAGCTCGAATGCCAGCCAGTCCAGCAGTTTCGGATCCGATGGCGCGCGTCCGTTGCGACCGAAGTCGGCGACGCTGGGTACGAGCCCCACTCCGAAGTGATGCATCCAGATCTGATTCATGGCGACGCGGGCCGTCAACGGGTTCTGCTTCTCCGTAAGCCAACGGGCGAAGGCCAGACGTCTGCCGCTCGACTCATGGGGGTAGGCGCTGCCAGAGCGGGGCTTATACGCGACGGAGGCTGGACTCGCCAGATCGGACTTCGCGGCGGTCAGCGCCTTATCCGCTTTCGTCACGCCGGCTTTCGCCATGGCCAGAGCAGCCTGCCTTTGCTTATCCGAAGTTTTGTCGTTGTTGACTGTCACCGAGGGAGTCGGAACGGCCTGAGCGGTGATAAGCGCCTGCTGCACAGCAAACAGATCCCGCTCCGCCGCCGCGATCGCCTGCTTGCGCTGCGCGGAGGTCGTCGCCTGCGCCGCCTGCTTCCAGACCTCAGTTCCCTGACGGCCGGTGTCCTCCAGCTCCTCCGCCTTCAGAACAGCCCGCAACACCGCAAGCTGCGCATCCGACACAGCGGCGGACAGCGTCAATAGTTGGATGCGTTCGGGTGAGGTGGCCGGGGTTTTGATCGCCGCCTCCAGCGCGGCTTGATCGGCCGCACGGGCGCTTTCGGCAGCGGCGATACTCTCCTGAATGACGAAATCCCGTTTGTCGGGCTGCCATGCAGTGCGAGGAAGGGCGATGGGCTTGATGTCGAACGCGCCGCCGAGTGCAGAAGGGATACCAGGCGGCAGAGAAGCCGTCTTGTCCGGGTTGCGCTCGTCACCCCGGATAAAGAGGTAAGTGGCGACTTTCGGATCGGCGTCGTAGGTGTGGACGAGTCCATCCTGTTTCGTATCGGGCTGACCGGGCACTCTGTCAGTGCGGACGTTGTACGGCTCGAAGATGGCCCGCATCCTGTAGTATTCGGCCTGACTGAAAGGATCGTACTTATGGTCATGGCATTTGGCGCAGTGCATCGTCACGCCTAGAAACGCCCGCGACGTGTGGTTTACCGTGTCCTCCATCCACTGTTCGCGGCTGAGGAGTTTGTAGTTACGCACCAGGAAGCCGGTCGCCCGGAGCGCGCCGGGATCGTCGGGCGCCAATTCATCCGCTGCCAGCATCTCCTGAACCATGCGATTATACCCCCGGTCGGCGTTGAGCGATTCGACGATCCAGTCCCGCCACCTCCAGATAAAGGGCTGGCTGTCGCGGATCTGATTGCCTTCCGCCCATCCGGCCCAGTCGCTGTACCGCCAGACATCCATCCAGTGCCGTCCCCAGCGCTCGCCATAGCGCGGAGAGGCCAGGAGCCGGTCTACTACCTTCTCGTAAGCCGTGGGCGATGAATCTCTCAGGAAGTCGCTCAGCTCGTCCGGTGTCGGAGACAGTCCTGTCAGATCGATCGTGACACGACGCAGGAGGACGCCCTTTGCGGCGGGTGGGCGCGGCGTGAGATGCCGTACCGACCGCTTATCCGCGATAAAGGCATCGATGGGGTTACGACTCCAGGAGCTGTTTGCTACCTTTGGAACAGCGGGACGCCGGACGCTCTCGAACGGCTCCCATCGATAGGAGGCGAGGAAGCGGGCGAACTGCGCGCGCACGTACGGAGCGTTCGCCAGTTCAGTTTTGCGCGGTACATCGCGTGGGTCGCCGGGAGCATGACCGAGCAGGATCTCCGTCTCGTTGTCCACGCCGTCGGCATCGCTATCCTCATGGGCGATAAGACGCAGGCGAGTGGCGAGGTCGGATCTCTTGCCTTGCTTTCTCAGCGTCTCTCCGAGTATCGCCAGTCGATGCCCGAACGGGTTATGAGGAAAATCGAGGAGGCTGGTCGGCGGCTTGTCGACCTGTGCGGGCAAATGGCAGGTCGTGCAGGAGTCGAGGCGTTTTGGCAAAAGCCCGCCATAATATTTCTGGAACGCCAGTCGATTGGCAGGCGTCGCCCTGGTGTTGAGCCGGCTGCCTGTCAGCAGCGCAACCCCGAACGTCAACAGGAACAGAATCCCACTCATTCTATAGCGAGCTGGACGGAGAGACATGGACATTACCTCTGTCGGTATTATAAGCCGGATTTGCCTGCATGTCAAATAGGCAAAGAAGCCCGACCAGGTGCCGAGCCTCTCGTCATAGGGGGCCACTAACCTGCAGACCGCCGCAACGTGGAGGGGATGAGGCCTCCCATGGCGTATAATGGCCTAACAGTTGCGGGAGGATGAAGGTTGAACATTTCCATTGCCGGATATAGTTTTCATGGCCTGTTGGCGGAAGGCAAAATGGATGCCTTCAGCTATCTGGAGACCTGCCGGTTTCGGTATGGTCTTCGGACCGCCGACTTCTGGAACGGGTTGATCGGCACTGTGGAGACCGGCTATCTCCTCAAAGTGCGTCAGGCGGTGGACGAAAGGGAGATGCAGGTGGTCAACTATCATGTCGATGGCGTCCACCTCTGGGAAGACGATCCCGAGGCGCGGGAGCGCAACCATATTAAGGGGTGGGAGCATCTGCACGCTGCGGCCGCCCTGGGCGCAAAAACGGTGCGGTTCGATACCGGTGGCAAGCTGACGGCCATGACCCCAGAGCAGTTAGACTTTTTGGCGGAGCGCTATCGGGAGTACTGCCGATTTGCCGCAGAAAATGGATTCCGCATCGGGCCGGAGAACCACTGGGGACTGTCGCTGTTCGCGGACAACATGGAGCGATTGGCCTGTGCGGTGGATCATCCTGCATATGGCATGCTGCTGCATCTCGGCCACTGGGAGGACGGCGACCCCATCGCAGGGGACCGCCGTCTTGCCCCCTGGACTATCCATACCCATGTCGATGCCAGGGTGTCGAGAACAGATCTGGCGGAACGCATGCAGGTCTTGTTGGACGCCGGATATAACGGCTGTTGGGGCGTGGAGCACCACACCGCGCAGAACGAATATGCCGAAGTCGCTGTGCAACTCGCGGAAGTCCGGCGTGTGCTGGCGCGGCACCGATGGCTGCGGCAGGACGCCGAGACGACGACTCGCCGCGAGTCGCAGACACATAATCCACTCCTGACCGCAGAGCAGGAAGGTCAGGCCTGAAGCAGGGCCAGATATTGTCGCTGTTCTGATCCCTTTCCGGTCTCTCGATACCGAGGAGAATCCGTTTGCCATATTCGAACCCGATTCTGCGGGGGATGAACCCCGACCCGTCGATCTGCCGTGCAGGGGAGGACTACTACCTCGCCACCAGCACGATGGCCTACTACCCCGGAGTGCCGATCTACCACAGCAGAGACCTCGTCCATTGGCGTCTCATCGGCTACTGCCTGACGCGTGCTGAACATTTCCAGCCGCAGAAGACGCAGGGTGAGCCGATGATCTTCGCGCCGACCCTGCGTTATCATGGCGGCATGTTCTACATGATTACGACCAATGTGCATGGCGGCGGAAACTTTTTCGTGACGGCTGCGGATCCGGCGGGGCCATGGTCGGACCCGATTTTTGTGGATCAGGACGTGTTCGACCCGAGCCTGTTGTTCGATGACGACGGGAAGGTCTACTACTGCCGCCGGGGCAGTTTTCAGAACCGAGACATCGTGCAGGCCGAGATCGATATTCGGACCGGTGAACTGCTGTCGGATTACCGCTCTCTCGGGGTCGGCATGGTCTCCGACGACGCCGAAGCGCCGCACATCTACCACATCGGCGACTGGTACTACCTCATGCTCGCCGAGGGCGGTTCGCGCTTTCTGCACATGGCAACGATCGGGCGCTCCAGAAGCGTCTGGGGACCGTTCGAACCCTGCCCGCGCAACCCGGTCCTCGCGCAGCACCAAGCGTGGGGACATCCGGTTCGCAGCATCGGACATGCGGATCTTGTCGAGGCAGTGGACGGCACCTGGTGGGCGGTATTTCTGGGAACACGCCATGCCTCGTACGACGCCCTGACGATCCTCGGCCGCGAGACCTTCCTGGCACGCGTCGCCTGGATCGACGGCTGGCCGGTTTTCGACCATCAGGCGATGCATCAACTGTCGATCTCCGCTGCGGTTCCTCCTCCACGTCCCTGGCCCTTGGAGCCGACCCGCGACGATTTCGATTCAGAACTCCTGGGCCTGGAATGGACGCAACTGGCTGTACCGACGCCGGGAGTTATCGACCTGCGGGAGCGCCCCGGATTTTTGCGTCTCTTTGGACAAGCGGGATTCGATGGGCAGGGGGCGGCGTTTGTCGGTGTCAGGCAGAAGGATCTGAACTTCACAGCAACGGCCTGTGTCGAGTTCAACCCGACCGACGACTGTGAAGAGGCGGGTTTGAGCGCGTTCCAGACACTTTCTTACCGTTACGACCTGCGCGTTACACATCGCGCGTCACGTCGCGTCGTGAGCGTCCGGAAAACGGTCGGGGATCTGAATCAGGAGTCCGAACCGATTCCAGCGCCGGAAGGCTCTCTGGAGCTTCGGATAACGGGCGATCCGACCCGCTACACATTCT
>JBBQPO010000297.1:0-7369 GCA_038217285.1 Chthonomonadales bacterium | reverse complement strand
AGAGCGATCGCGGTGCGGCGCACCAGGAGCGTATCGATACGCTGGAAGAGCTCATCTCGACGTTGGACGAACTGGCGCTTTAGCCAACCGGTGAAACAGACTATGTCGCCATACTCGAATCCCCGCCTTATGCGAGGATAGAAAGGAGAGAATTCCAGAGATCGGGAAGACCGGTGAGTGCCTGGAAAGAGCGACAACGTCTTCCTCCCGGCTTCCCGATACCGATGTGGTATTATCTTAAACGTCTGTCTCACGCCCAGGGAGAAACCCTGCGCGTTTTGCTCCGGAATCGATGCGCACATTCAAATGGAATCGGTGCGCTCTTTCCTCCGGAATCGATGCACTCTTTCAGCGGAATGCGCAGACGGTACCGGTAGGCAGTTATCCTGCCGGCATAACCACGGTCAATGGCCATCAGGGCAGCGGAACTATCGCGGCCGTCTACGTCATCAACCAGAAGGACAACTCGGTCTCCCAGTTCCGCACCGACCCGACGGGACTGCTTGTCCCCTTGCAGCCTCCGACCCTGCCTACTGGCAAACTCCCTGGCGCGGTCCAGGCCAGTTCCAACTACCTTTTAGTAGCCAATCCCGGCGACAATACTCTGACCGTCTTTAAGCGCGACAGAACGACCGGCCAATTGACCTATAAAACCGCGGTGCCTACCGGGCACGGGCCGTCATCGATCCTGATACGCACCCTGGACCATTCGTCTGGTGAGGCCGTCTATGTCACGAACAGGCAGGACGGTACGATCTCGCAGTATCTCGTCGACGTAGTGACCGCCGCGATCTCCAGTGTCACTCCGGCTACAGTGGCGACCGGTCCGTTTCCGACCGCACTGCTCTCGCCCGCCGATGCGAGTAGCCTGAACGGAGGCATCGCTGTGGTGCTCGGCGGCGCGTCCGGCATTGGGAGCCTCAGTCTGTACAGCGCGCCCGACCCGGGTGGGTCCATCACCCTCGCTCCGAGTCCGAACCCGCTGCCGGCAGGGGGAGGGGCGTCGGCTATTGCGAAGAACGTGAGCAGTCAAGTGGCGGTAGTTGTGAACGCCCTGGACAACACGGTCACCCCCTTTGACCTCGATCCCTTTGTGTTGTCTATAATGCCTTTCGCCGGAACGACAAGTTTGAAGGTAGGCGTGTCGCCAACGGGGGCGTCCTTCAGCCCGAGGGGGACCTCGGGTGATTATCTCTATGTGATAAACGCCGGCGATAATAGCGTCTCCCAGTTCCAATTCCAGTTAAAGCCGAAGATGTTCAGTCCGCTTGTTCCCTCGACCGTTACTACCGGGAACTTCCCGCTCGCAATCGCAACGCTTGTGGTCGATACGAACAAGCTGTCCGGTTCAGGAGAAATCAATGCGACCATCAAATAGTAATGTGTCCAGTAGGAAGCGAATGCTCCTTCGCTTGCTCGCCCTCACCTTCTTCGTCGGTCTGCTGGCCGGCTGTGGATCCGGTACGCGCAACGCAGGCACGGGGCTTGCATCGACCCGCAGCGGCTCCATGCGGATCTCTGTTCAGTGGCCTGTGCCGGCTCCAACACGGCTTATACCGTCCGCCTCGAAGAGTATCAACGTTGTCGTTCTCGGGAACGACACAGCGAACAAGGGAAAAATTCTGGCCCAGAAGCTGCTAAGCCGACCTGCCTCCGGGGAGACCTCCGTTAATATCGTCATCACCGTTCCCATAGGCAAAGTGAATTTGACGGCAACGGCCTATCCGAATGCGGATGGAACGGGGGCCGCTCAAGCCCAGACGCAACTGCATTTCGAGGTCAAAGACAGTGAGCAATCCATTGTGTCCCTGACCATGGATACGACAATCAAGAGCATCGCTATCAGTCCTGCGACCACAAATGTAATACTGGGCGGAGCCGACATCTCCTATGTGGCGACTGCTAAAGATGCCGCTGGGGCAGCCGTATTGACGCTGCCTGCCAACCTCCAATGGACGGTCGACAACGCTGCCGTAG
Organism: Chthonomonadales bacterium; assembly: GCA_038217285.1. GTDB lineage: Bacteria > Armatimonadota > Chthonomonadetes > Chthonomonadales > Chthonomonadaceae > JANXLO01. The sequence goes on along the minus strand of JBBQPO010000297.1, from coordinate 5,392 downwards.
CGACGCTGACCCCGGTAGCCGGAGCCTCCGTCAAACTGCACGCGGTAAAGGCCGGCACGGTCAACATTAGCGTTAAGGAGGCCGAATCGGGTGTCGTGTCAGCGCCGCTGGTGGTGACAGTGACGGTTGGAGTGCCGGTGGGGCCGGATACGCACATTCTCATCGCAGATTCAGGCAACCATCGTGTCATCGGCATCGATGACTTCACGGGGAAAAACTTCACGGTGTTGCCGGCGAGCCTGTACAGCGCACACGATGTCGCTTTCGACACCGCCGGACGCATCTATGTCGCTGATTACCCCTACCAGCTTCGGCGCTACGACAACATTCAGGCGAAGAATCCGGTTACCGCCAACCCCGTGACCGGTGCCAGCTACATCGCGACCGACACAGACGGGCATATTTACTATCGCGACGACGATCTCTTGATCAACCGCGTCGACGATCTTACAGGAGCCGGCCGTCTCTCCTTCGGGGGCATCAACAGCCATATCTTCCAGGGGCCACAGGGCATTGCGATCGATGCTCAAAAACGTATCTACGTTTCCGATGGCGTCAAAAACCGCGTGCATCGCTTCGATGATATCTCCGGGGCCGTCGATAAGTTCTTCGGCGACGGGATATTTGATTTGGGCGGTTTGAACGGTGGAGTCGGACACAACATCGCCGTCGATAGCGGCAGCCGTGTCTACGTCGCCGACTTCAACAACAAGCGTATCGTCCGCATCGATCCCGGCGCTTTCGACGACCCGCTGCAGGCCAATCTGGCAGCCTTCAACGTGCCTGCCAACGGTGCAAACGTGTTCAAGCCTCTGGGCATTGCGGTCGACAGCGGCAACTCTCCTCACATCTACTTCACCGGAATCTACCAGGATGCGGCGGGTAACACTACCGATTCGGCCGTGTACCGCATGGATGATATGAGCGGCGCGAATCTGACCCGGTATGGCACATCCGGCAGTGGGAACGGTCAGGTTTCCTATCCCGTGAGCATCTCCGTTCGATAGCAAGCCTGCGCTTACTCGCATAGGTGCCACGGTCTATCTGCATGGCCGCTTGTCCCATACGGCCGATTCTCCTCCTCATGTCACCTGCAGGTATTGTCGCCGGCGTGACAAGATCAAGCCCCTTCGCACAACGAAGGGGCTTGAATCGTTCAGTCAACTTTTTACTGAAGTCACTACTGCCATGGGTATCGAAGCGCCGATTGCCACGAAGCGGCATTCATCGAAAATCCGTCTTTCTATGGCTGGTTGGAGGGCAAAGCGGCCTTGATCACTTTGACTTTGTCGCCGGGTTGGATCTGGCCCTGACCGGAGGTCACGACCTCGTCGCCTGTTGCCAGGCCGGAGGTAACTTCGGACAGTTGAATGGTGGAATAGCCCAGTTTGACTTTGCGCTCCTCCGCCCTGCCATCTTTGACCACGTAGACTCGGCCACTGTTTCCGTTGGGGTCCAGGACGGCGTCCCGTAGAACGACGAGAGCATTGGGATGCGTCATCAGCCGGATGCGGCCTCGGGCGAACATCTGCGGGCGCAGGAGACTGCCTTCGTTTACGAGTGTGATACGCACCGTAAAACTTCGGGCCTGCGCGGAGGCGACAGGGAAGATCTTCGCGACGCTGCCCTGGAAGGTCTTGCCGGGCCGCGCATCGACGGTGACGGCGACCGCCATCCCGACCCGCACTTCGGAGAACTGCGCCTCGGTGAGCTGCGCGTCGAAATAGATATTGTTCAGGGAGACGATTCGCAGCACCTCCGGTTTGGTGACGGAGATCTGCATGCCGGGTTCGGTTTTGCGCTCGGCCACGATGCCAGCGATGGGAGATTTTATGCTCGCATCCCGAAGCGCCTGTTCGGCAAGACGAACGGTCGCCTGAGACTGCGCGATCCCCGCTTTCGCGGACAGAATGCCGACCTGCGCGTTTTCGACATCGGCGCGCCTCAAATTGACCTGATTACGGTTGGCGAGCGCGGTCACGAGAATCTGTTTGGCCTGCTCGACCGCCGTCTCGGCTTTGCGGATGTCCTCCGGTCGGTTCCCTTCCTGAATCAGGCTCTGGCTCTGGACTGCGGAGTTGTACCTCGATTGTGTGGAGAGATAGCGCGCTTCTGCGGAGTCCGCGACCGACTGCGCCTGATCGAGCTGCTGCGGCGCGATGGCGCCCTGTCGGGCCAGAGACTGGTAGCGCTTCAGGTCTTTGCGGGCCTTGTCGCGGTCGGACAGGGCGGAATCGACGTCGGCCTTCGCGCTGTTCACACTCTCCTCGGCCTGCTGCCGCTCCTGCACCCGCGCTCCCTGTTTAACAATGGCGAGCTGCTGGCTCGCCGAGTCCACGCCGGACTGCGCCTGCTTTATAGAAGACTCGGTCTGGTCCTGCGTCAGCTTCAAGTTCGTTTTGGCATCTGCAAGCGCCACATAAGCCTGCGACAGCTTCGTCTGGGAGGAGAGCAGGTTGGCCCGCTGCGAATCGAGCTGGGCCTGCAGGTCTGCCGTGTCCTGTTGGGCGACAATCTGGCCAGCCCGCACGACATCGCCCTCCCGGAAGTAGACCGCCGCCATCTTACCGGCGATTTTGACGCTGACGGTCACATCGTTGAGAGCTGCCAGCGCGCCGGTCACCTCGGCGTTGTCCGACATCGGCTGAATCTTCACGGGGGTCACGCTGACCTGGATCGGCGTAGACTGCAGGGAAGCCGACTTGGCGCCGGGGACAGGCGCGGCGTCCGGGCTCTTCTTGTTGCATCCGCTCAGAGCGGCAATACTGAAGAGAGCCAGCGCCACGACAGGGAGCGAGACGGTGCGTCGAACTGTTACAAAGCTCGATCCTCGAGTTGCGTTCACTTGGGAACTCCTTTACCGGTCTTGCCCAGGGTTTTCGGGGGCGGGGGGGCCGCATAGCCCGGACCCATTCCGATGAAAGCGTAGCGTCCGATGGCTTTGTCCAGCCGCGAACGGTTGTTGTTATAGTCGTAGAGCGCGTTGACCTGATTGTTTTCCGCCTGCGTCAGGGCGTTCTGAGCGTCGCTGAGCTCCAGTAAAGGCGAGACACCCTGCGCCTGCGAGACGCCTGCGTCGAATCGCACTTTCGCGAGCCGGTAGGCTTCCCGCGCTTGCGCCAACGCGCGGTTGGCGACGGCCACCCGGTCCCGCGCCTGCAGCAGGTTCAGGTAGGTCTGCCGCACCTCCAGCACGACCAGATCGACGGACTGGCGGCGATTGGTTTCGGCAGTCGCCACATCGGCCCGCGCCTCTTTCTCCCGAGCGCGGGCCAGCCCGCCCTCGAAAATCGGGAAGTTGAGGGAGACGACCGCCTGTCCTGACGTTGTCTTCGGGGCGAAGCCGCCCGCATCCGGCGTGTAGTTGTATCCGCCCGTGATGCCCAGGGTGGGGGACACGCTGCGCCGGGCCAGTTGGATTCCCTTTCTGGCCGCCGCGATGTTGGCGTCGCCTTCCAGAATCTCGGGCCGCAGGCCCATCGCTTCCTTCACGGCGCCCGTATAGTCGCCTCCGAGCTTCACCGGGTCGGTGACGACGGTCGGTGGCTGGACCGCGACCGGAGGGCGAGGCCCTCTGGGTTCGACAGGGGGAGCGGCGTTATCTCCTCCGGGTAGATCCGGGGGCGCTGTCGGCGGCACGAAGGCACTGGGAGGATCGACGCCGGGCGGGTTCTCTACTGCGCCGTTCGCGGTGATGGAGAGCGGCGAGTCGATGTCCAGACCCATCGTATTGTTCAGCGTCGCCAGCGAGAGGCTGATGCTGGTGCTGGCGGTGATGACCTGCTGCTGCGCGTTGGCGACATCGGTCTGCGCCCGCAGCACATCGAACGGGGCGACGACGCCGGCCGCCAGTTTCTTCTCGGTTTCGGACAGGCGGTCCTGCGCATTTTGGAGGGTTTCGTTCGCCACCGAAAGCAGCGCCTGTGCCCGAAGCACGTCGTAGAAGGCGTTCTTGACATCGAGGACGATCTGATTGCGGGCGCGATTGATATCGAGACGAGTGGCGATCTCCTGAAACCGGGCCTGATCGACGGCGGCGCGGATCTGCCCCGAAATATCGACCGGCAGGGTGGCGGAGATCCCGAGTTGGTTCTGCGTAGCGTTGACCAGTGAGACGGATCGGCCCCCGATATTGGCGGAGGTGGCGGAGTCGAGTTGGGTCAGGGAGTATCCGGCGCTGACGGTCGGCAAAAAGCCGGCCCGCTGCTCCGACACACGCCCTTCGGCGCGCAGCAGCGCCTCACCGGTCAGCGCGAGCGAGCGGTTCGTCGCCAGCGCGACCGATACGGCGTCCTGCAGCGTCAGCGGCTGGGCCGGCGTCCGGCCCCGGATCTGATTCAGGGAGGGAGAGATGAGCAGCGGCTTTTCCGGATTCTGTGCGGCTCCGGCCGGACCCGGAATAGGAGCCTGCGGCGTGGTCTGTGGCGGCGATTGCGGCAAGGTGGTCAGGCCAGTCGGCGGAACGGCAGGCGGCGCGGACTGTGCGTAGCCTGTCGTTCCCAGAGCCAACAGACTCGGAACCCACACTGCGAATATAGATCCACGCCGTCGAAGGCGCGGGGGGGCGACTCTCTTAAACATCAGGACTTTCCTTCATCGTGTTTTTCGCGGCAGGCCACGCCTGCCCAGAGGAGGTGATACGAACGATGCAGCATCTCTTCCATGCTGACGGTCGTCTCGGAGTAAGCCCAGTAGGAGACCGCGCCCAGATGGACCATATTCAGGTGGCAGACGATCTGCTCTGCGGTCAGGTCGGCGCGTACCTCTCCGCTGCGTTGGGCCTCCTCGATGAATCCACTGACCAGATTGGTGATCTCATGGATCATGGTTTCGTAGGCTCTTCGAACCTCCACGTTGGTCAGCACGAGGGAGAGTAAGGTGCGTGTCATTCGTCGGTTGTCCCGGGGGCTGTCGGCACATAGACTGAAAACGCGGAGCATCTTTTTCCAGATGGGTCCACCAGGAAGATCGTCGGTGCAGAGGGCAGGCAGGCTCTCCGGTTCGTTCACCCGCCGCGCCGCTTCGGCCAACCGCGAGCTCTTATACTCGAAAAAGTAGCCGACGACAGCCTCTTTATTCGGGAAGTAGTTGAAGAAGGTGCCTTTGCCGACATCGGCCGCTTCGGTGATCGCTTCGACCGTGACCGACTCGAACTCACGCTCCGATAAGAGGCGCACGGCTGCCTCGAAGAGTCGCTCTCGCGTCTCCTGCCGGCGGCGTTCGCGTCGGCCAGTCGGTTCCGGTATTCCAGGAATGTCCCCGGTGCGAGCCTCTGTCTGCGCCTCCCAGGTTTGCGTACTCTCATTCGGGTGTGCCATAAGCGATTCAAAATCCTGACTGCGGGTCAAATAATGACTGCGGGTCACCTATCATACCGTTTTAACGAACGTTC
>JBBQPO010000296.1:0-7383 GCA_038217285.1 Chthonomonadales bacterium | reverse complement strand
AAGCGCTTCCTGGATGACGACGACCAGTATCTTCGCAAACGGCTCAAACGCGTTCAGGACGAAAAGGGCGCAGGCCACTTCCACGACTTCTATCGCTACTTCCTGCTGCGGTTGTTCCACGAAGGGCTGGGCCAGAAGCCCGAAGACCGTACGCCCGAGCAAAGTGTGGAATTGAATGCGCTGCTTGGGAAGGTCCCCTACCTGAACGGCGGCATCTTCTCGCCACACAGCCTGGAGGATCGGTACAGCGGAATCCAGATCGAGGACGCCGCGTTCGAGCGTATCTTCGACTTCTTCGACCAGTACCAATGGCATCTGGACGAGCGGCCGCTGCGTGACGACCGCGAAATCAATCCGGACGTGCTGGGCTACATCTTCGAGAAGTACATCAATCAGAAAGAGATGGGAGCCTACTACACCAAGGAGGATATCACCGAATACATCGGGCGCAACACGATCCTGCCGTATCTCTTCGATGCCGCGCAGCCCGAATGCGCCATTGCGTTCCGCGAGGATGGCTCCGTGTGGGGCTTGCTGCGGGAGAACCCCGATCGCTACATTTTCGCGGCCGTCAAGAAAGGCGTCGAGCATCCCCTGCCTGCCAATATCGAAGCCGGAGTGTCGGACGTAGCGAAACGCGGCGATTGGAACCGTCCTGCATCGGAAGAATATGCGCTGCCGACGGAAATCTGGCGCGAGGTGGTATCCCGACGGCAGCGTTATGCGGAGGCGCGGGTTAAGATGGCGGCGGGCGAGGTCCAGGGCATCAACGACCTCATCACCCTCAATCTGAATATCCGCCAGTTCGCGCAGGACGTGATCGAGCACTGCGAGGGGCCGGAAACGCTTCGCGCCTTCTGGAAGAGCTTGCAATCCATGCGAGTCCTCGACCCCACCGTCGGGTCGGGCGCGTTCCTGTTTGCAGCCCTCAACATTCTGGAGCCGTTGTATGAAGCGGTATTGGAGCGCATGGAGTCCTTTGTCGGCGACGCGGACCGCGCTGACCCAGCGTCTGCCGGAACGAAGTTCCCTGACTTCCGGCAGACGCTGGAGCGCATCGACAAGCACCCGAACCGCAAGCACTTCATCTACAAAACCATCATCGTCAACAACCTGTTCGGCGTGGATATTATGGAAGAGGCGACGGAAATCTGTAAGCTGCGCCTATTCCTCAAGCTCGTGGCGCAGGTGGAGAGCGTTGGCGACCTGGAACCGCTGCCGGACATCGACTTCAACATCCGCGCCGGCAACACGCTGGTCGGGTACGCGCAAATCGACGACATAGATCGCCTCTGGGCGGCAACAGGCCGGTTGGCGTTCGAGCGAGATCGTGATAAGCTGGAAATGATGGCGAAAGCCTATGCCGACATGCTGCACGACTTCCGCGACGAGCAGTTGGGCCTGAGCGTTCCGCGCCATGTGAGCAAGAGGGACGTAGAGCGCGCCGCCAACGAGGAACTGCGGCCCGAACTCGACAAAGACCTCTGGCGGCTTTACCGGACGGCCGGCAAAGTCAGCGATAAAATGACGCTGGCACAGTTCCGCGCCACGCACGGCCCAATGCACTGGTTCGTGGAATTTCCAGAAGCCATGGCGTACGGTGGCTTCGACGTGATCGTCGGGAATCCGCCGTATCTGAGTCTCAGTGGATTCAAGGACTACGAGGTTCTCAACTATCAAACGCGTTCAACCAATAACCTTTATTCTCTGGTACTAGAGCGCTGTAGTGCGCTGGTAAGTGAACGAGGAAATCAAGGATACATTGTTCCTGTATCATCTATTGCAACCGAAGGTTACCTTCCTTTACAGCAAATCCTTTCATCACGCAGGTTGGTCTTCAGTTCCTATGATGACCGGCCAGCCCATCTATTCACGGGCTTGGACAAGAACACCTTGTCAGTTCTGCTAATAGGTGAGCCAACCGCAGAGATGACTCTCCACTCGTCCCGTATGTGCCGCTGGAATTCTGTAGAACGCGAATCCCTCTTTCAGATACTGCATTATAAGCCAACCGCAAAAACGTCTCTCCCTGGATGCTTGCCTAAACTCGGCTCATGCATTCAGACTGATATATGGAACAAGATTTTCGAAAAAGACTGTCCACTCGCATCTGCATATATCCAGCGTCAAGGTTCAAAGGTCTACTATTCCCGCAAAGTTAACTCGTTCCTGCAGATTCTTGACTTTGTGCCCGAGGTTCGAGATGGGCAAGGTACGCTGCGGGCGCCATCTGAGTTTAAACAGCTCGATTTCTCGGATGATTTTATGGCAGCCTCAGTGTACTGCTGTTTGTCTAGCACTCTCTTCCGATGGTTCATCGACGTCGTATCGGACGGAAGTCATCTTAACAAACGTGAGGTCAACAATTTTCCATTTGATCCAAAGCGAAACCTGATCGGATTGTCCCCTCTAAACTCTCTAGCTAAAGAATTGACAAAAGTACTTACAGCAAAATCAGAAAAACGTGTAATGCGGTATGGTCACGATACGTTGACAGTACAGTGCATAATTCCGAAGTACGCGAAACCAATCGCGGACGAGATTGATCGTGTATTGGCCCGGCACTATGGATTCACGGACGAGGAATTGGATTTCATCATCAACTACGACATCAAATATCGGATGGGGCGCGGTGGAAATGATCTTGGTGAGGAATAAGTGGAATCGACTCATAATATAACCGCTAAAGAGCCACGCACAAGCGATATTGCCGCCTCCAACCTGCTGGCGTGGGAAGATGTCCTGCCCACCGCGCAGGAAGCCTTCTCCGTCTGGATGCATGGGCGCGAACTGGAATGGGCGCAGGTGGCCTGGGGCCATATTGCCGCTGCCGGACTGACCACATACCGGTCGGAGTTGGAGCGTTGCCGTGTCGCCATGCGGCTGCTTGCGCTGGCGCAACTCTACCTGGATTGGTGTTCCCGGGCCGATGAACAGTCCGAGGAAGACGACCTCTCCAGTTGGGCCTGGGAGCTTGACATCGGCACGTTCCGGCTCGGGCAACTCATGAGCGACTACCCTGGCATGAAAGGCGATGACGATGATGATCTGCGTGGCGCCGCTCTGAGGAGACTGGCTGCAAAAGAGCGAGGCAACGTGCACAACGCGCTGCTGACCGGGTTCGAGGGCGAAAACCGTCTCTTCCTTTCCCTCTGGCGCATCAATCATCCTGCGCCCGTGCCCAGGCCGCCTGAGCCTGAAAAGCCCGCCGAACCACAGAAGTTACTGTTCACGGACAGAATGTTTCCCGATGAAACGCCGTCGTTGTTCTCCTCCGACGAAAGTGAGGACGAGACGGACGAAGAGGAAGACGAAGAATATACGGACGAAAGCGAGGAGGAGGATGACTGGGAGGTTATGAACAACCTGTCTGAAGACAAAATGGCCGCATACGAGTGGATTGCCGACGGTTGTCCCTCGATTCGGTGATAGCTGGACAGAGCGGCCCCAAATCTGCATAGGGCATATCGGCGTTTGTGTGGCGGATATTGATTTCCGTTGCCGGTAAACACTGGCAATTGGAGGCATTGACTGAAACCTTTCCGGTTCTTACCGTATCAGGATAGTGTAAACCTGGGAAATAGGCAATAATAGAGGTCAGAATCGCAGCCCCGAAGACAGGAGCAACCCTCATGGACGGTCAGAAGACAAAGACAACCTTAGAGCCTGCACCGCAGCGGACAGAAAGCGTTCAACGCTGGGTCGCGTCTCCTGAAGGACTCGATGCCATCGCCGCCAGCCTGCAGCGGGCGCATGCGCTTGCCGCTCAGTTTCGTGAAGCGGAGCGCGTCGACCCCGAGAGCCTGCACACGCCCCTTACGCGCTGACGGCCTCCTCCATGCCACAGGCGTATGAAGTTCTCCCATACTCTATAGACATACTTCGTCGCCTTCTGGCCGAAAAAGCAGGTACGCCGGAACACGTCATCGCCCTCAAGCGACATCTCGACTACTTTCAGGGGTATTTCACTGAAATAGGCGCGAAGACCATTGTCGTGGAGAATGCCTACGTTGATCGCGATTACCTGGAAGATTTCGCCGCCTACTATGTCCGGTGCTTCCAGCGTTACGAGCGGCACTGCACGCGCTTCCACTTCTTCGACAGCGCGTTCACCGAACAGGACTTTACCGACCTTCTGAGCGGAGCCACTGCACCGTTGACGCCTGATGTGCTGCAGCAAGCCTACCTCGGCTTCGTGGTCGTCAAGCCGCTTCCGCAGACTGTCATCGGACGTACCTGTCTCAAGACCTACCCCGACGCCGGAAGACGCCAGTTTCCCATCACACGCCCCTACCCCGCCCATCTCTACGGAATTCCGCTCACCGTTCGCTCTCTGGCTTTTCAGGAGCAGGACTCCGTCGCCGCCGCCTGCGCTACGAGCGCGCTCTGGTCAGCGTTTCAGGGGACGGGGCGGCAGTTTCAGCACCACATTCCCTCCCCGGTGGAAATCACGCGTGCCGCAACTGCCCACGTTCCGCTGGACACGCGCACTTTCCCCAATAGTAGCGGCCTCAATGCGACTCAGATGGCGGATGCTATCCGTAGCGTTGGGCTGGAACCGTTCCTTATCCGTGCGGATGACGAGTACGTTCTGAAAAGCACTCTCTACGCCTACCTGCGCGGCCAGATTCCGGTTCTGCTGGGCATTGCCCTTGTCGAGCCGTCCGCGCCAGATGTTTCGCTCGGTCTCCACGCCGTTACAGTGACCGGCTTCAGCCTGGGTATCGCCCAGCAGGCGCCCTATCAGCAGCAAGGGACCTGCCTGCGAGCGTTCCGCATGGACAAAATATACGCGCATGATGACCAGATTGGTCCCTTTGCACGTATGGCGTTTGTCGGTGGGTCGAGTTTTAGCACATCCTGGCTCAATGATACGAGGACGGGGTTGTTGAACGCTCAGGCCATGCTGATGCTGGTGCCGCTGTATCACAAAATCCGTATTCCCATTCAAACGATTCGCAGCATGATATTTTCGTTCGACGGCCTGGTAGAAGCTCTGCGCCCCAGTGGACTCCTCGCACTGCCGCAACCGTTGGAGTGGGATGTCTACCTGACCAATGTCAACACCCTGAAAGAAGAACTGCTCGGCACGGCAGCGTTAGCGGGCGATTACCGCGCCCGCGTACTGACCCACTCTCTGCCCCGATTCCTGTGGCGAGCGACGGCCCTGGCGAATGGTTCCCCGGTATTGGATTTACTCTTCGACGCCACCGATATAGAGCAGGGCTGCTTCTTCGTCTGCGCCATTGATTATGATGTCGCCCTCACCCAGTCCCTTCGCGCTGCCGCACAAACGCTCGTGCAGTCCAACGTCCCTCTTGCCCCTACCGACCGTCGCCTGTTCGAGTGGTATGCCACCGCCTCCATTTAATCGCCTTTGTTTCGCAAAATTGTTTGTCCGTTTGTGACACTTTTTGCTCGCGATTCTGTCCTCTGTATTAGGTGAAGTTCTTCCGCAACGCGCTCCAAAACATGTCAGGCAATTCGACCATTGCATCGAATTTAACCCTGCCCACCGTCTTTCGTCGGAAATCCTCGACGAGTTCGACCGGCAAGTGATTGCCCTCAAGCGTGCAGAGCGAGAAACACAAGGCGTCGGGTTGCTGCTTCCAGGGGCCGTTGCTATCAGGGTGCAAGCCGCGATTGGCAAGAGGTTCACTCCTTCCAGTCACCATGCGTGAGCCTGCCAGATCCATAATATCCGCCCTGATGCCAAGGATCCCGACCAAGCCAAGACGGACACACGCTACTGTATCTGGAACGTCGCAGTGAAACGGCATCTTTACACCGGAACATGGGCCGCGTTCCTAATTCAAGAATACAGCGATGACGCAAAATATGAGGCGGCTTTCCATTCCAAACGCAAGGTGGAACATAGTCCTGGTAAAGAACGAGTTGCTTCTCAATTTTGAGAATGTGTGCACTTATGACTGGCGTTCACTCTGCACAATCGCAGCTATCCGCCGGAAAAACATGATCAGTCAATCAAAATAGGCATGAACCAGAATGAACTTCTCTGTGCAAAGTGGATATAGCGGGCCGAGAGTTCAGGCGTCGATCGGACCTGCATGAGGGGCTGCGGTCCCGGAGGAGAATGAACCAAATGGCGATACTAAAGAAAGGCTCGCGCCTTCTGACCGTAGACGGCGTTCAATACCGCTGGCGAGTCCGCAACAGGCCAACTTACGCCCAGGCCCTCGACATGACCCTGATCCTCGCAGTCGAACAGGCCGACAGTCCTGGAGCGAAACTCGTAGTAGGACTTCCCCAGGCGCATCCCGGCAACTGGATGGGTTCAACTGCTATTGGCGTGCTGCCTTCTGATGTAACCGGCTATATCCGCTCTGCGCTGGCCTCAGGCTGGCATCCTGACGCGCCTGGCGCTGCTTTCATACTGACTATTCAATGAACTCCTCATCCAGACAGCCAAAGAACTGGGAGGTTTTTGAGCATGAGGTGAGGATGCTCTTGGAGGCGTTCGGCTATAAGGCCGAGACAATGCAGACTCAGCAGGGAGACATTCTGTCAATGCGTGAGGAACGCATCAGCATGGGTCGCGCGGAGGACAATGATGTAATCCTGTCCGAGCCACAGGTATCCCGCTATCATGCGGTATTCGAAAGGGCGGGGATGCACCTCTGTTTAAGAGATTGTGGCAGCACCAACGGTACGTTCGTTGAGGGACAGCGTATCGTCGCGCAGACCCAACTGAACTACGGAAGCATCATTTCTATCGGGACATTCCAGTTCGAGGTCGTGTTCCAGATGTCAATGAACTCGCAGTAAGAATATAGACAAACTATATCGAAGAAGGAGCGAACATGGTTAAGAGACTACAGGAGAATGATTTACCTGGCAAACCTCAATTCGGGTGAGGCCGTTTCGTCTCACAGGACAGATGCGACAGAATGCTTTTGATAAAATGTTGTGCCGAAAGGAACTTCAAGTCCTTGCCCATCGCTATGGTGTATATGCAACATGAACTCATCGCTCTCGCAGGTCAGACTTTAGACCTATGTCCAGGATTGAGTGTAAGGCGGTTTGCTCGCCGCCTCACACAATGCTTTGATCGCCATCTGGGTAAATCGGGGCTGACAGTGAGTCAGTTCAGTGTTCTGACTGCCATCCTTCTCCTCGAAGCAGAGGCCACAGCCGCAGAGATTGCGCGTCAGCTTGACGCAGACCGATCAACGCTTAGCCGCGAATTGAGCCTGCTGAAGAGCCGTGGTCTGATCGAGACCCGTCAGATCACAGGGCGCAGACACGCTCTTCAACTCTCGCTGGAGGGAGAGGCGCTTTACAGAGAGGCCTGGAAAAACTGGCGGAGCGGCGCAAAAGAAGTCGATGCGATCTTCGGGACGGAGCGTGTGTCACAGGTCCGCC
>JBBQPO010000295.1:0-7429 GCA_038217285.1 Chthonomonadales bacterium | reverse complement strand
GGAGGTGTTCATCTCCTCCGTCGTTTGCGAGCGCTCCGTAGACACATAGCCGATTGTGTTGGTGATCTGCGCATTCGCTCCCCATGGCCCGACTCCGAAGCTGGCGCCCGCCGAAATGGTGTTCTGCTCGCTGAAGGTGCTGCCCCTGTCGTCCTGCGCGGCGCTCCGCGTGTCGATATGGAAGCGCATCGACGCGCTGATGCGCCCGCTCTCGACGACGATGCGCTGCATTCCCAGCATCACCATCGAGGCCAGCATCTCCTGGCGCATTTTGGCGAGCCGCGCGCGGGCCAGCGGAACCAGGGTGCGCTCCGGGTCACCGCTCGGAAGCGAGTCGCTCGGATCGAGACCCAGGTCTGTCCGCATGGCGTGCTCCGAAGGCATCGAGGCCCCGTCTCGCAACCGCAGGGTAGACGCAGGCGGCGGATCGCCGGGGGCGGCGTTCGGGTCGGGATCGTCGCGCTGCACCTCGAAGCTGCCGGGATATTTGTCGGCCAGCCACTGTCGGGCGCGGTCCGGACCCATGTTGGAGTCCGCGAATCCGTCGCTCGACGCCGCCACATTGTTCAGGAGCTCGACGTAGGAGTTCATCTGCTGCGCGCTGGAGTCCAGCATCGCCTTGAAGACGCCGTTGATCAGATCCGTCACGAAGCGGGGAAAGGAAACGGCATTGAGAATCGCCTGGGTGGTTCCCGCCACACGACTGGCGGAGACGCCGCTGAAGTCGGAACCGGCGTTTTGGGCGACGGCAAGCGGGCGCGAGGGAGGCGAAGGAGTCGGACGATCGGGAACGGACGGGGTCGTCGCGGCAAGCGGGGCGGCCTGTGCGACGTGCCGGCTCTCCACCTCCTCGCGCACCAGACTTGCGGCCGCGTGGCAGACGCGCACCATCGAGGAAGCGAGCTCGCGCCGTCGGTCGGGAGGAAGCTCCAGATAGGCCGGGGAGGCCAGCAGCAGCGCGCGTACGGTGGCGCGGACATGCGGCAGCGGATCGTCCAGCGGGGGCGGAGGAAGGGACGCGCCTGCTTGCATCTCCAAGACGGCCGCTGTCATTTCACGCCCTCGTTCCGGCAAGCGCCGCCTGCTGTCGCTCACCCAGCGCCAGGCTGGCCTGCAGCCACGCTGTCGCCGCGCCGACCACCGACGCGTCGGGCAGGAGGAAGGCGCCCGGACTGCCCCCCAGCGAGGAGAGCGCCTGCGCCAGCCAGTTCAGCAGCAGGAGGCCCGCCTTCCCGCGTGTGACATGCGAAGTGACATCTACCTCCTGCTGCAGATACATCTGACTGATGGCGCGCACCGCTCCCCACACGCTATGCGCTCCCATAGCCCGCTGCAGCGCTGGCTGCTTGAGAATCTCCAGAGCGGTCTGCACGGCCCCGAGCATCTCTGTTCCCGCGTAGGCCGCGATGCCGCCGCTGCGCGGAACAAGATTCGCTGCGAGCTGGCCTGCCGCCGTCTGCAGTTTCACTTCGGTATCGGGCTGCGGGCCGTAGCCGGGCACGGGACTCAATTTATAGATCGCCTCCGCCAGGTCGATCATCAGTGAATCGAATGCGGTGTTGCGTCCGGCCTGGGTCGCCAGGGTCGGCCCCGTGTCCGCCCCGAACAGTCGGGCAAAAAACGCCTGCCGTTCCGCTGTGGAAAACCGCTCGTGACGCGTCTGCCAGAACCTCTCCAGATCTCGTCCTGCCGCGCCGACGTCCGCCTGCAAGCCGCCGCTCAAGAAAATCCCTGCCAGCGTCTCTACGGCGGGCATTAGCAGCGCGGCCTCGAGCTCCGACGCCAGGTAGAGCGGTCCGATGGTCTGCAGGCGCGCCTGATCCTCGGCCGACCCGACGACGGGGGGCAGGCTGATGTCGCCTAGATTCGGCAGGTCGAACTGCAGTGCGAACTGATGCACTGCCTCCAGACTCCGGAGTCCGAACGTGACGGCGCGGTCGAGCCAGGCGTCACGCTCGGACTGGGAGTGATGCGCGGGGGCGGGATGGGTTGGCGCGGTCATCGTTGTCATGGCGGGCTATCCTTCCGAACGCGCTCAGGCTTTCGCGGCCGCAGTCACGGGCGTTTTGGGACTTTCCGGCGGAATCGCGTTCCCCTGAATCGCCGCGATCATCTGCGGGTTCGCCAGCTTCTCCATCGGGAAGTAGTCGCTTTTGAAGTTGACCCGTACTTCGCCCGTCAGGTTCGCCTTCAGCGCGGCCTTCGACTCGGATGTCTCATCGACCGACGACTGTACCGTTGTAACGTGGTCGGAGCTAGACGACTCTTCCGCCCCGCCGAAGCCAAATCCGAAGAAGCCGCCCCCTGCTGCGCCCTGCTGAAAGGAGCTCTCCTGACTATCGTACATGGAGGCTCTCGCCACGCGCTTCGCCTGATCCGACGCCTGCATGTCGAACACCACTTTGGCGTGTATCAGCCCGTCCGTGACTACGATTCGGTTGATGCCCAGCATCACCATCGACGCCAGCAACTGCTGGCGGCTGCGGGCGATCTGCAACTGCGCTGCCTGAGTCAGCCGCAGCTCCTCGTTCGGGTCGGAAAGGTCGGTGAGCGGCTTATCGAGTTTGAGTTCGGTGGAGATAGCTTTGAGCGCGGCTTCGGGGTCGTCGCCCTTCACCACCAGTTTCGGAGACGGCGCAGCAACATCTGTTGCGGCGTCGAAGCCGGTGTCCGCTTGCGACGTGTCGATGCCAAGTTTGTCCGGAAACTTCTGCGCGGCCCAGTCACGGGCGTTATTCAGCGTGATATTGTCCTGCGCGAACTGGTCTACGGTTTTGGCGACATTGGCAAGCAGCTCTCCATAAGCCCGCATCTGCTGAATCGATGAATCGACGATCGCCTGAAACACGTTCTGGATGAGCCCCGAAACGAACTTCGGGAAATCGACCTTTTTGACCAGCTCACCGAACTGCTGTGTGCCTTCCCGGATGGCTCCGCCTTTGAAGTCCTTGCCTGCAAACCCGGGGGCCTTGCTCAGCCGCGCTTTGGTATCCTCGACAGCATCCTGCGCCCGCGCCAGAGTCGGAGTATCGTAGGCTTCGGGGTGAGCACCGTACCGAGGCACGACAGAATCGGAGTCTGCCGTCGTTGGAGGGCGCGCCAGTTCGTCCTTCACGATGCCGTCCGGATTTGCCATATACGCCGCGACTTTGACCATCGTGCCGGCCAGTCGTCGCTTCTCGTCGTGCGAGAGGCGTACAAAGCCCTCCGACGATTCGAGCAGGGCACGAACCTCCGGGCGAACTGCGCTCAGTGTCTCCGCGTCGGCCCAGTGCGAGGAGGCTGTTGTCGGCTGCGTGTTCATTGTGCCGACCCCTTCTATTTCGTTGCAGTCGCGGGCGTCGCGGCTGCCGTTCCGGTATTGGAGGCTGGAGCCGCGGTTCCCGCTCTCGGTGCGCCGCCGGCCTGTCCTGGCTTCGCGGCGTTCTGAATCATGCCAATCTGGAACGAATCCGCCATCTTTTCGAGGGGGAAGTAGTCGCTCTTAAAATTCACGTCTACCTGTCCCGCAAGGCTGGCCTTCGTCTGGAGCGAAGCGTTCACCGATTCGGTTGCGGTGCTCATTGCGCTGATAACCGGCTGAGTCGTCGTTTTGTTCTTGCCCTTCGTGTAATAGCTTGCGCCACGTTCGGACGAATCCGTCCCACTGTGTGACGACTCCCCACCGGTGATGGTTTGTTCGCCCTCGTTCTCGCTGACGCTGCCCTGCGCCAGATGCTCGCCGCCAAGCCAGTCTTTCTCCTTCGCGTAGTCGTATGCGGTGGCGCTGCGCTGCAGCTTCATGTTGTCCTGCGCCTTGAAATCGTACAGGATCTTCGCCGAAATGCGCCCGTCCGTCACCACGATCCGGTTGATGCCCATCATTACCATCGTGGCGAGCAGTTGCTGCCGGCTCGTCGCCAACTGCGTCCGTGCGGCGGAGACGACCTTGTCGCGTATCGTCTCGTCGTCCAGACTCGTGACCGGTCCACCCTGAATCGGCAGCGCCGCATTCACGCGTTTCAGCGCCTCCGTCTCGTCCGCGCCATCTCGCAGTCGGGCGACTGGGCGCGCCTTGCCGTCGTCGCCGGTGTCGGTCTCCATCTTGAAGACATCCGGGAACTGATCGGTTAGGTGGTCGATGCCCTGGTTGTCCGTCGTGTTCAGATCCCGAAACTCGTTCATCGTTTTGGAGATGTCGGCCACCAGTTTACTGTAGGCCTCCATCTGATCCATGGAGGACTGCACGATGGAGTGGAACACACCGTTGATCAGTCCAGCGACAAATGTCGGGAAGTTCACAGCCTCCAGCAGGGCGCCAGCCACTTTCGCGCCTTCGCGGGCCGCGTTCGCCCGGAAGTTTTTGGAGTCTGCCCCGATGGCATTGACATCACTAAAATGCTGCGTCGTCTGGGCGTCGGTCGGCGGGTCGGCCTGAGCGAAGGCGTACGGATCGCGCCGGGCAGGAGCAGACGGCAGGCGATGGCCCTCGATGCCTTCGGGACGTGCCAGATAGTCCGCGACGCGCACCGTGTTGTTGGCGATCTCCATCTGCTGCTCGCGGGGCATGTTGCGGAACGCCTCGCTGCGGAGCAGCAGGTCGCGGACGTGCGCCCGCACTTCCGGGCTGGGCGTATCGTTCGGCGTATGGGGTGGGTTCGCATCGTAGCGCGAAGTTTGCATAGTTGCTTCCTCGTCTGGTTAGACCAGGGCCATTCCATGGAGTGGACGCACATCCGCCAGCCGACGCGGCACTTCAAACTCGGCTGGCCGCAGATAGAGGCTGACGCGGGCGGACGTGTGCGGCGTGGCACGGACGCTGAGAACGGAGAACTCACCAGGCCACTCGTGCGTTTCGGGCGTCATGGCGTGCAGCCACCGCCCAAGAGCATGGAGCTCCCGGGGGCGTTCCGCCAGACCCAGTGCGAGCAGGTCCAGAAAGCCTGCAGGAAGGTCGGGCAGCATGGGAAGCATGATCTCCAGCTTCACCTCGGCCCCCTCTGCCGCTTCGCCCAGCCCCAGGAGAAACGCGCCTTCGGGCAGATCAAAGCGGCCGCCCAGGGTCAGCCCGATGATCTGCATGAAGCCCGGCAGTTGATGCTCCATGTTCAGCCGCTTCAGCAGTGGGCCCAGTTCGACGATCCGCAGAGGCCCGCGATGCCCGAACGAAAGCCGCTGACTGCCCTCGTCGCGGCGGCAGGCGATAGTCGTAAACAGTGGGCGCAGATTCGGCATGGTCTCTGCAGCAATATGAAGCAGCGCCGCCAGAGACGGCGGAAGCGCGTGTAACTGGTTTGGCGACAACTCATAGTAGATCTTTGATCCTGCCAGCCCATGACGGTCATAGGACGTGCCAAACCAGGCGCCGTAGTTCATGCGCGCTGGGGAGGCGAACCCCCGCCACTCCTCGCTGCGCCCGTCGAACCAGCGCAGCGCGTCACGCCCGAACTCCGGCCCAACGAGACGGCGCATCTCGCGGGTCGCTTCGTCTCGGCGCGTGGAGGGCGATGTACCCGCACCCACCGGCTCGATCGTGAAGCGCAGAACCTGCGGCTCCATCTCCGAGTACGACGGCTCGACCGGCACCGCCCCCGGCGTCAGCGTATTCGCGGCGTAACGCGGATCACCGACCGGCATATGAAAGGATCGCTCCAACAGCTCGCCAACGTAAGGAGTAGGGTCGACGACGCCCATCGTGTGCGCCGCATGACCCATCTTCTGTTTGATCCGGGTCGCCATGCTAAACTCGCCCATTTGCCTGCCTCCTCACCGACGCGCATAGTTACCGTTCGAAGAGAGCCCCGCCGAGATACCCACCGAAGAGAGCATATCCCTGGCGATGTCCGGTATCTGGATCGGCCGTGAGGTCTGCGCTGGAGTCTCGATAGGCTGCGCATGCTCCTCGATGCTCTGCTCCTGGGTTCCTGTCACGGCGAGCCACTGATTACACGCGTCCCACAGGTCGCGGTCGGTCGGTGATACCATCGGCTGTCGGCTGTTCGCGTTGCCCAGTGGGCTGCGGATCATGTTCACGTCGATCACACTGGTCAGGCTGCTGCCTGTGAGCAGGTGGGCGCGCTCCGCCAGCCAGCGGATAATGACGGCGCCCGACATGGCCATTGTACGATAGCGGACTGTATTCTTCGCACCGCCAAGGTAGAGCGTCGAGACCTGCTCGTTCACCTGCCACATATCGCGAGCCGACCAGGCTGTCTTCACCTCGGGGTCCGAGAGGATTGCGATGACGTCGTTGATCTGCGTCTGCAGGTCTGTCGCCGCAAAGTAGGCGATCCCGTATCCGTGCAGCGATAGGTTCGCCGCCAGATCCATGCCGGACTTGCGTACCTGCTCCTGGGTCACCGGAACCGGCACGGAGGAGCGCAGGAGGTCTTCCAGCGTGAACTGCCGTACAAACGACGAGACGGCGGAGAGGAAACGCATCCAGAGGTCGTTGAAGTCGCGGTTGGGAATCACCTGCGTCTCGCCGCCGTTCAGGCCAAATGTGCGGGCGTACAGGTTGCGGCGCTCCACCTCCTGCATCCGGTTCACGCTCTTCTTCCAATAGGCGTAGAGTTGATCGCCCGCGTTGCCCTTGCCGAGCGGCAGCATACCGCTCTGCCATAGCTCCACGTTCTTATCCGCCACCTGGAAAAACTTGACTTCGTCGAGCATCGCCGCGAAGTAGATGGCCTGCATGGCGCGGATATTGTCGGCCACGATCTCCAGATCGGATTCGGCATCCAGGTCGGGGAGGACGATGCTGATCGAAGACGGCGGCGCGTCGGTTCCGGCCCCGACGGCGTTGGACAGCGCGGTGCGCGTTTTCAGGGTGATATAGGGGTCGGTGGCAAGGGTGCCTTCGTTGCGGAGCGCGCGCGTCACCTGCGCCCACTGATCGGCCCGGACTTCGCTGATCGTGCCGCGTATGTCGGCCCGATGCGTTTCGCCCTCGTGAACCATGATTTCGAGAACTTTATCGAACAGCGGTTTGCTGCGCGTATACTCCCCGAGTGCAGCGGCGACGCCGGGAACGAACCGCGCCAGCGTCGGCTCGGTCAGTCCGTCGGCCTCCATCAGCCCGTACACGGCCGCCAACGCCTTCTCATGAGCCGTCAGCTCATTGCCGAGGTTGTGCTCGGGCAGGACGCCATCGATATGATCGCCGACAAGCGGCGGCATAATCGCGCCAAGCGTGTCGCGGACCCCGATGGTTCTGTCCGGGAAATGGGTGAAGAACGGATCGAGGACCGCATGGCTCTGCTGACTGGCATCCAGCTTGGCCGTGATGGCGTCGAACTCCGTCTGCAGATCGGGCGGAAGGTTGCCGCCCATCTGGTTCCGCTGCACATTGAGGTCGTAGAGGCGGCTCTTGAGACGCTCGATCTCGGCGTCGTTCCGCTTCTTCATATCGGTAAAAACGATGACATGACTGGCTGGCATTAGAGGTCTC
>JBBQPO010000294.1:0-7468 GCA_038217285.1 Chthonomonadales bacterium | reverse complement strand
TTCCAGACCCATGCCGACTACAACGCAGCCTGCAATGTGGCCGACAAAGGACTGGAAGCACGGGGCGAAATTGTAACGCGTCCTATAGATGTCCGCTTGCAGCCAGCGCTGTAAGAATTGGAACGTCAAAGCCCCAGGCTTTAGCCGGGGGAACCGTTACTTCACTGCCTATACTTAATTAATCTAGGCGAAAGCGACAAATGTGATATAGAGAACGAAAATAGTTCTAAAAAGCCTTTCTCTGTGCTTCAGACGCTCCGTCTATCCGACAAGCAGAGATATCCTCCGTCATGATTACTGCAAATCCTTTCCCTCGTATCCCATCTCTTGGAAGCCTTTCCTGATACTGTCCCGAGCATATTGGAGATTTTTGCGCACAGCCGCCGGGGTTAAACGAAGGTTGGCGGCGATATCGCTAACTGGCTGGTCCTCCAGCCAGCGCCGGACAGCACATTGGCGTTGTTTGATCGGAAGCTGTAAAATATGGTGACGCAGCCTCTCTACGGTGAGGGTACTGAGCGTTTCGACGAACAGCTCGGCGCCCGAGGTCGCAAGCTTGGAGAGGTCAGATGCGGGTAGATCGATAAAACAGACCGAGCGAGACTTTCGCAGCCTCGCTTTCTGAACCCACGTGAGAACAAAACAGACGGCAACGCGCCGCAGTAGTCTTTCGTTTTCGACAGCCAGAAGAAGGCTTCGTTTCTCCTCCTCCAAAAATAAGAGAACATACTCCACAAACTCCATTGCACACTCCTCGCGCTCTACCGGATCGCGCATATGACGTCTGCAAGAGTCGGATACGATCCTTGCCAGCCTCTCATGATCCTCTCTACACTTTGCATTCTTCATGTAAAAAATCCCTTTACACCAAACGGGTCGCACCTTCATAAGTCGGGGTAGGATCTGGCCATGTCCCAGGACGCACAAACGTGGCAGGGTCAAAACCAACCTCTGAGACGAGAGAAGGCTATTGAGGCGATAGTTAATGCAAATAAAGCTATTTGTAAAAATAGCCTTGCTAGAACATGACCGCCATGTCAACTATTCAGTTGCACCAGGAAAGAAGGAAAGGAAGCGGCTTAGTCCGCTTTCTACTGCATCATTAAATGGTTTGAGCCATCTATAGGCTGTAGTTTAAGAAACACCCTCGTGGAGGGATATCACACCGGGGAAATTACCGCACGCTTGCAGTATAACAATAATTTCAGCACCTGTCAAGGGATTTAATATTTTTGAAGCCGCCATGTCTAACTTTTGTGCTCTTATCCTATCGACAAACCGATGCCGTTCCTACACCGGTCCTAGCCCCAGGATGCGGGGTTTCCCCTCGAACTCCGTTCCTGCGTCTGCGGGCGTAAATGTTCTGACTCGCGCCATCGGCAAACGACGGGTCCAACTCAAACAGCAAGCACAGCCCTTGTGCGATCTGTCAGAATATCGGCAAGTCGTTCCGAGCGACCCAGATAGTCGCCCATACGAAAAGCGACGCCTGGATAACGTTCCATCGCCTCTTCGATCAGAGTCGGCAGGTCGTCCGCGACATGGGTGCCTGTGTGGAGAAAATAAGGAACGGCAATAACCTCCGTCGCTCCCTGCTGAACACACGTCGCGATCGCCTCCGGAATCGTAGGCTCATTACACTCCATAAAACCGACCTCAACGATCGGAAACGCCGCACGCGCCTTCACCGCCTCGACCACCCGAAACATCTCCGCATTCGCAATCGGACGCGGACTCCCGTGCACCATCACCAACAACGCCCGAAGAGAGCGCCCAGTCTCAGACACAACGGAATCGTTTTGAGATTGGGCACCCCCTTCCCGCGTTGGGAAGGGGGACGGGGGGTTAGGCAACCCGCTCACGCCATTATAAGTGTTGGGCATAGGATTTCTCTAGCCTTTCTCCGCCGGAACCGGTTGTTTCGGGCACTGGGCGGTTCCAAAGAGCGGACATTGTGGGTTCGGACGGCAGAACTGCGAGGCGCGGCGGAGATCTTCCCGCCAGCCGGATGGCCCGACGGCGCCGTTGGCGCTCTCGATCAGGGCATCTGCCAGCCTCTCATCAAACCCGATGGCTTCCGCGACAACGAACTCCACGTCTGGGAAACGTGCCTGCGCTGCTGCCACCGCCTTCGGCAGATCGACTTTGACGAAGTAGCCGGGAATGAGAAAGTAGGGCGTCACGAAGATGCGCGTCGCCCCGGCTGCCACGCACTCGGCCACGGTGTCGATAAACGGCGGCTCACTGTAGTTCAGGTAGCCGACGGCGACGAGAGGTGTCAACCCCTGCGTACGTAGGCGATCGGCATGAGAGCGCAATGCCTCTCCGGCTCCACAGAGCAGCGAGCCGTGCGAAAACAGAACTGTTGCGTCCATATTCGCTATACCGCCAGCAGTTCGAGCTGCGCGCCGCTGTCGCGTTCGACCACGGCGTGGAGGCTGTTGCCGTGGCTGTCCATGGTGACGATGGCAACGAAGCCTTTCGCCTGCAGATGCCACATCGCTTCCGGCACACCGAACTTGTCCAGGAAATCGACGCCGGTCACTTCGGTGAACTTCTCGGCGTAGAACTGCGCCGCGCCGCCAATCGCGTTCAGGTAGACCGCGCCGCACTCCTGAAGGCCGTCGAGCGTCTTCTTTCCCATGCCGCCCTTGCCGATAACGGCGCGGACGCCGAATTTGCGCAGGATATCGGCCTGGTACGGCTCCTCGCGAATGCTGGTCGTCGGGCCGGCGGCCTTGACATGCCAGCGACCGTCCTCATCTTTCATCATCACCGGGCCGCAGTGGTAGATCACGCCCCCGTTCATATCGACGGGGGAATCGTGGGTCATCAGGTACTTGTGTATCTCGTCACGCCCGGTGACCATCGGGCCGTTCAGCAGCACGACATCTCCGACTTTCAGTTGGCGCACATCGGCCTCGGACAGGGGCGTGGAGAGATTGAACTCGCGGCCTGTCGTGGGGATCCCGGCCTCCTGGGCCATCTTTTCGGGATCGGCGTCGCGGAACTGCCAGCTGTTGATCGCGCCGGTCTGCGCATCGAGCCGGACGATCAGGCGGCGGAAGGCCCAGCAGTCGTAGGCGACGGAGACGAAGAACGAGGCTGGCAGCCGGTTCAGCGCGCCGATCTTGCAGCCGAGCAGCGTAACCTTGCCGCCGAAGCCCATGGTCCCGATGCCCAGACTGTCGGCGTTCGCCATGACTCGCGCTTCCAGCTCCGCCAGGATCGGGTCCGGGTTGGTGTCCTCGACGTCGCGAAACAACTGCTCTTTCGCGCCCTCATAGCCACTGGTGCGGTCGCCTCCTATGCAGACGCCGATAAAGCCCTGCGCGCATCCCTGCCCCTGTGCCTGCCAGACGGCATGCAGGATGCACTTGTAGACGCCTTCGATATCGCGGCCCGCCGTGCCGATATGCTCCAGCGTGGTCGGCAGCGAATACTGGATATTCTTGTTCTCGCAGCCGCCGCCTTTCAGCAGCAGGCGAACTTCGATCTCCTCCTCCTCCCACTGCTCGAAATGGATGACCGGCGTGCCGGGTCCGAGGTTCAAGCCGGAGTTTTTGCCGGTGATGCTGTCTACGGAGTTCGGGCGCAGTTTGCCGCGCCGCGTCGCCTCCTCGACCGCCTCCCAAATGGCCTTCTTGATGACCAGTTGATTGACCCCGACGGGAGTATGGACGATAAAGGTCGGCATCCCCGTATCCTGGCAGATCGGGGAGACGTTCTCCTTCGCCATGTCTACGTTGAGCGCGATGATCGTCAGCGCCTGTCCAGACTGCGTGGCCGGGTTCTCTTTGGCCTTGCCGCGCTTCAGCGCCCGGCGCACATCGGAGGGCAGATTGGTCGCCGTCTCCGTAATAAGCTGCAAGAGGCTTTCGCCAAGTTGTTCCATCGTCGTTTTCTAACCTCGCATTAGATTGGTGATCTCAATAGCACCCGAAAAGGCGTTTGGAGAGGTCGGTCTGGAGGAGATGCTCCGGGTCGCAGGCGTGCTTCAGGACAAAGAATTCGCGCAGCGTTTCGTCGCCAAGATAGGCAGCGACGGACGGCGGGTCGAGGGTGCTGTCTTTGGCAAAGTAGAAGCGGCCCCCGGCGTTCAGCACGAGTTTGTTGAGCTCTGCGGTCAGCTCCCACAGGCGACGGCGGTTGCGGGCCGTCACCGGGAAGTCGAGGGCGAACGAATAGCCATCGACCGCATGAGACATCAGAAAATCGTCGCGACGATGGCGCTTGAACACCCCGAGATAGGGGACGATTCCCCACTGCTGACAGAGCGTGAGCTGCGCCGAGAAGCAGGCGTCGGCCTGCGCCTCCGGGACGAAGCTCTGATACTGGATCAGACCTCCCGGCTTGTAGACGAACTTCCAGTTCGGCACATAGTCGAGCAGGAAGGCGAAGCCGGCGTGGGACTGTCGCACGGTCTTGTGGTTGCCCAGGGTGCGGCTCGCGAAGTATTTGGCGGCGTTCAGCAGACGCATGCCGGGATTGTTCGAGACCGGTTTGATCATCCGCCACATCAGGGATTTGGGAATTATCCCGAACAGCGAGTCGGGCAGCTCCTGCTTCTCTACACGCAGCGACTGCGCCGGGTTCTTGTCTTCGGCGGCATGGAGGTAGCGGGCGGCATGCACCTGCCCTCGGCCCAGCCCCGCGCCTTTCGCGAAGCAGTCGATCCAGCCGACCAGATAGTCGGTCGTGTCCAGACGCGCCTCGAACTCCCGGATGATCTCGGCGAAGCTGCCGGTGGCGAACGCCTCGACCGAGAGCAGGCCGGACTCGATATGTTTCATCTGCAGCACGATCCGGGTAAAGACGCCCAGCATCCCAAACCCGCCGATAGCCGCGTAGAACAGATGCGGGTTCTCGCTCCGGCTGCAGGTCTGCACCTCTCCCGAGGGCAGCATCAGATCGAACTCCAGCGTATGGTCACCGATCGGACCGACTTTGTAGTTGTTCTTGCCGTGATAGTTCATGCCGAGGGCACCGCCCATGGTCACGGTCATCGTGCCGGAGACGACGGGCGGCCACCAGCCGTCTTCGATGATATACTGCCATAGTTGGCGCAGGGTGACGCCGGGCTCGATGATGATGATCCCCGTCTGCGGGTTCCAGTCGAGGATACGGGTCATGCGCGTGAGGTCGAGGCAGACGTTTTCTGCGGCCAGCGAGGCGTCGCCGTAGGAGCGGCCCGCGCCGCGCAGGCCGACGGTGAGGCCGTGTTCGCGGGCGACATCGAAGGCGTCGCGGATACCATCCAGCGTGGTCGGGCGATAGACATAGGAGACCGCCGCCGTGTTCATGCCCCAGGCATCGACCCGCTCCAGACGGTCGTGCGGCATCAGGAGAGGCAGGGCGGAGGTCGGCGAGACGGGGACCGTAGGCTGGTCGGCCTCGCAGGGGTTGGGTGCAGTCGCAACTGCATAGCTGTTGGAGGGCGCTTCAAGGGTACTCATAGGCTTAGATATTCAGTCGGCGGAACACCAGAGACGGGACACTGCAGATCATGAACATGACGGGCCGCCAGATGCTGGGGATATAGACGACGTTCCGCCGACGGCTGGCCGCTTTGAGGGTCAGCGCCGCCGCTTTTTCTGCCGTGATCAGAAACGGCAGCTTTTTCTGATCCATGCCCGCCGTCATGGGCGTGGCGACCGGACCAGGTTTGATCGTCACGACGACGGCCCCGGTATGCGCGATACGGTTACGCAGCGCTTCCAGATAGGTGTCGAAGAAGGCTTTGGTCGCACCATAGACAGGCATCCCACGTCTGCCGCGATCCCCGGCCACCGAGGAGATACCGATCACTGTGCCCGCCCCGGCGCGTCCAAAGCGCTGCGCGGCCTCGTTGAGCCAGGCGACGGCGCCCAGCACGTTCACTTCCACCATCTGCCGGTCTTTGTTGAAATCGTACTCGTCCGGCTCCAGCAGCGGCATGACGCCCGATGCGTAGATGACCAGATCGAGGCCGCCCAGATCGTGCGCGATCTTCTGAAACAGCGCCGGAACGCACTCCGTCTCCCGCACATCGTGCGGAAAGGTGAGGGCGACTTCCGCGCCGCGTTCGGCGTTGATGCTCTCGGCGATGCGCGCAAGCTCGTCCGTCCGTCTCGCGGCCAATGCTACTTTGCATCCGCCGCGCGCCAACTGGCGTGCCAGTTCTTCTCCGATACCCGACGAGGCGCCGATGACAAGCGCGCGTTTCCAGGGCCAGTCCGTCACTTTACAAAATCTTTCTGCCTGCGGGGTAACCTGTCCCGCCAGGACGTCGTATAAAACTATAGCCATTCGAGGGGCTGCCGCTATTGTACCCTGCCGCCCAGCTCTCCTTCATCTATACGCGAAATTCCGTGCCCATTGCGGCACAAGAGCCTTCTGTTGGTACCGTCCCTTACCGCAGCGTGCTCTTGGGGAGGTAGGCTTCCATGTCTCATCACGCTGTTGCTCACCGGCGCGCCCTTGCGGGGTTCACGCTCATCGAGCTGCTCGTCGTCATCGCCATCATCGCCATTCTGGCCGCCCTGCTGTTTCCCGTCTTTGCGAAAGCGAGAGGGAAAGCCCGTGAAATCGCCTGTATCTCCAACCTGCGCCAGGTCGGTATGGCGATCTCTATGTATGCTGAGGACAGCGATGGCCTCTACCCCTATGCGGTCGATCCAGCCGACTATATGACGCCGCAGATCTGGAATAGCCCGAACAACCCGCCGGAAATCCAAGAGTTTTATAAGCTCATTCCGTTCCTCCCGCATATCCAAGATGTTCTGGCACCTTATGTTAAGAGTAAGGAGATGTTCCACTGCCCGGCCGACTTCGGTTTCGATTTTGAGGACTTCACTCACCTGGAGATAGACCCGACCGGCAACCCCAAAGATGCCTATCCCAGCAGTTTCCAGAAGTTCGGCACGAGCTACTACTATCGCACAGAGATTGCGGCCGTTCATGCAGGGCAGCAGACCTTCCAGACGCCTGCGGAAGTGAATGTCCTGTTCGACGGTGCAGGCGACTGGCATGGCACCAGCATCCCGCCGTCTTGGCGTTACAATGTGGTGTTCGGGGACGGGCATGCCAAGAGCGAGACCTTCGACCAACTCCAGGCGCTCTGGGCGCAGAAACTCTAAATGCGGGGCAATCAGTTACAAATATTTTCATCATAATATTGACATCTCGGCAGGGTTCTGTTATAATTCGAGTGTCCAATAAAGGGCTTGCGCTGTTGCATTTCAAAATTAGGGTGAATTTACCCTCCCAAACGAGATCAAGGCGCGTAATTCCTATCTAATACACAAGAGGGTCTTCTTAATAGGAGCACCTAATGAACTGCAGAAGCGATACAGTTCAGACTGATGAGTATTTTATGGCCGTTGGTTCGTAATGATGCCTATGAGCAAGTCTGCTACTCCAACTTATGACGAACTCGCCACCCTCGTGGTTCAACAGCAGGGCGTTTTGGCCGAGCAAGCCAACGCCC
>JBBQPO010000293.1:0-7475 GCA_038217285.1 Chthonomonadales bacterium | reverse complement strand
TTTCGCTACCTATAGTGTCTGCCGATCAATTTAAAAACCGATCGCAGGATTTTTCGACTGACGGCGTTGTCTGATTTCTAGCGGTAGTCGCAAAATCATGGATTTGTCCACAGACAGTGGCAAATATGCCTGTGTAGTAACTATAATGGACGATAATCAGGCGTCCTGTGGGACTCGGGAGGTACAACCATGACCGGCACAATCACTTTGGGGCAGGTAGAGGAGTTGGTGAAGACGCTGCCAATGACGGATCAACAACGGTTGATCGAGAGAATCAGTGAACGTCTCGCGGAACGTCAGGACTATTTCACACGCGCCGATGCCTTCCTGCAGACCTGTCGAGAGAACCCTGTGCGCCCTACCGCCAATATGGACGCGGGCGACGAAATCGCTGCAATGCGTGAAGAGCGGGGAGATCAGTTGCTGTGACGGAGCGATGCGTCGATGCCAATGTTGCGATCAAGTGGGTTCTCACCACAGAGAGCGAACGGGAGAAAGCTCTGATGCTGCTTCAGGACAGTATCCGCTCCGGGATCACACTCATTGCGCCGCCTCTCTTTACGGTCGAAGTGGACAGCATCATTCGCAAGCGGGTCCACAACGGTTCACTGACCGTCGATGAGAGCGTTCAAGCCTATTCGCAACTCGATGCGCTGCCGGTGCAGATCGTTGATAATCCTCTTCTGCGTCTGCGTTCCCGCGAGATCGCTGAGCAGTTCAATCAGCGACTTGTCTACGATGCCCTCTATGCGGCCCTTGCCGACCTGCGTGGCTGTGACCTCTGGACGGCCGATACACGGTTTCATCGTGTCGTGAGAATTGACCTACCGTTCGTGAAGCACATCGCAGATTGCTCTTAACCCTGTTTTGCAGTGCGCAGATCGGTTCCAGGAGATCCATGCCTATTACTGGCCCACCGAGCAGGCAAAGACCTAGCTTCGTGCGGCGATCCAACAGTTCAGCCTCTCGGCCCGCGCCTACGACCGTCTGCTCAAACTCGCCCGCACCATCGCCTACCTCTGGGGCGTGGACGATATTTAGGTCGCCCATGTCGCCGAAGCCATCGAGTAACGCTCCCTCGACCGCAAGTTATGGGGAGCGTAGCCCGGCATACCGCCTGGGGTATATTGGCATGGAGGAGAAGCCCTCAATAGGCACAGATGGCACCCGGCATCCCAGCGTTTGCGTCGGCGTGAAGGAGGAGTGTATGTCATCGGATTTGACTCGCAGAGGATTCCTTAAGGCGGCGGTCGTCGGCGCGGCGGTGGCGCAAAGCTCGACTTCGGCGGACGGGCTTTCGATGCCGGACGGCGCGCAGAGCCAGGAGCGGTCCGTCTATGTGAGCCAGTCCAAGGCCCTCGTCGAGGCGCTTCAAACGCGCTGGTATCATGCACAGCCGATACCCGGTTGGGGCCGCGAGCAGAATGAGTGGAACGCGCACTGTACGCTGGACGCGCTCACAGACTACACGCGGATCACCGGTGACCGCGCCTACAGGGATACGATCCGTTTCGTTGCCGTCAACAAGGCCCTGCTCGACAGCGCTATCAACGACGGCGTAGACGACATGGCCTGGGCGGCTATTGCCCACGTAAAGGCGTACCGCCTGGTGCGCAACAAGGACTCACTCGCCGCCGCCACACAGATATTTACGACCATGACCCACTATTGGGACGACGTCTGCAACGGCGGCGTCTGGTGGAATCGGAAAAGAACCTACAAGAACGCGATCACCAACGAGCTGTTCCTGGTGCTGGCCACATCGCTTTATGAGGCCACGCATCAGCCGGAATATCTGGAGTGGGCTCATAAGGAGTGGGACTGGTTCGACCGCTCCGGCATGATCAATGTGGACAGCCTGATCAACGACGGCCTGGACCATTGCCGTAACAATCAACAGACTACCTGGACCTACAACCAGGGCGTCGTGCTGGGCGGCCTGGCAGCCCTGTTCCGGTTCACGCGGCAAAAACCGTATCTGGATCAGGGGGTGCGCATCGCTTCTGCGGCCCTGGATCGACTGACGACGATCGCAAATGGCGTCTCCATACTGAAAGAACCCATCGCCGTCCCCAACTCCGATCAGCAGCAGTTCAAAGGGACCTTTGTGAAGTACCTGGCGCAACTCGCCCTGGCTCTCCCGCATGCGTCCGAACCGCGCCAGAGGTTCAAGAGCTTTGTTTGTGAAAACGCGGACGCCGTCTGGAAATACGCCCGCAACGACGCAAACGAAATCAGCGTCTACTGGCATGGCGGCGACCAGACCCCGATCTACAATCCCACGACACAGACCTCCGCCATCGATCTTCTGAACGCGGCAGTCTCTCTGGCCCGATAGCTCCCGGATGCAATGCGCGCCTTCGGATATCGATGGACGGCGGTGTAGCGTGGCCGCCGAGCGTTCAAGTCAACGAGAGCGCGAGGTCACCTCATCGCCGAGGCGGCGCTACGAGACCAGTTCTCGCCAACTAACGGAAGAGCCCTCTCAGCCACGCGCACCCTGCTCCTGGCGGTAGCGGCGGTCGGAGGACACAACGTGTTCGTCTTTGCTCAGGTCTCCCTGAAGTCCGTCTCTTGATCAACTCTAAGCAACAAGGAGAACATTGGCAATATCAACCCTTTCAACCCCTGAAACTGTACAGTATAGAGACGTCTACCGACAGTGCTCCTGCAACAACACTCAGGTACGGATTGGCAAAGCACTGCGTAATCGCGTGGTGTACAGGATGGTTCTTGTTCTGATCACTCTGATTTGACGTTTAGACTACAAGCCGACGTTGCCGAACGCCCCGGCATTGCTGAGCGGGTTCATTGTCAGTCGGTTTTTGTCGCCCCTCGGTTCTAAGGCGGCTTAAGACAATTTGGGACCGGTTTTCAACCACTGTCGCACGGCATGCTCTTGATCCAGTAAGGGAGCTAACATAGAGCGGCCTTTGCACAGTTCGGCCAGAGCCGCCTCGTAGGATATATCGTGATGACGTGCATAGTAGGCGATCAGGATAGCCGCCGTTCGCTCTTTGCCCGCACGGCAATGCACGTAAACGCGATTCTGGTCGTTGTTCAACGTCTCGTCCAGAAACCGGTAGGCGCTGTCAAAATCTTTTCCCGCCGGCGCTCCTTGATCGCGTACAGGCAGATTGAGCCGCTGCAAGTCACGGCGCTTGATCTCCTCAATGGCTTCCGCCCCGAACTCCTCCGAAAGCCACTCGCGCGGTTGGCGCAAGTCTAGTATATGAGTGACGCCCATACCGACCAGATCCTCGATGTCGCGAGCGGTCAAGGGGTTTCGACCGGCGATAATGCGATCCGTCACCCGGTCGAAGTCCATTGGCGGCAGTTTCGGTTTGGAATAGACCTGACGATGCCGACGAAGTGTTATCAGCCGTTGTGCTGTCTGTTCCAGGTCCGTGCGCCGATACAGCTTTTCCAGCCATCTTTCGGGAATGGCCTCTGCGCCCCACCATGCGCCTGCGACGCCTCCGGCCACAGCCGCGATAGTATCCGCCTCCCCGGCCAGATTGACGGCCTGCACGAGAGCTTCTTCCAGTGTGTTCGAATGCAGGCAACACCAGGCAGCGGCCTCCAGACACTCGACGACATAACCGGCGTATCCACTGGGCTGTAGCTGTTCATAGGTCAGCGCATCCACCTTCTCTAACCGTTCCCAAAAGAGACCGTCGAAAGTAGATTTTCCTCCCGGCGATTCAGAGGTCGCGGTCCTGCCGGCGGCGATCTGTCGGCCGCGGCTTAGCGCGTTCTGCCACGCAATACGTAGAGTCTGTCCCTCCAGGATATTTGTGATCCAGAGGCAGTAGACGACGCAGCAGGTCTCTGCCTGACTATCCCAGTGAGTCATGGCGGAGAGCCGAGCGGCCATCAACACCATCACGGGCGGAGTGGGGCCATAAGCCAGCGTAACCGGCAGCGTCCGCATGAGGGAGCCGTTCCCGGCGGCTTGGCCCTGTCTGGCCTGGGGCGTACTTTGGGCAGCCGTCGGCCAGTCGCCCCGAAAAGCGGAAAGTGCCGCGCTGATGGTGCTGCCCACGTCTTTAGCACTCTTTTTCCATTCCAGAAAGAGCTTCCCGGTCGCCTCGACAGGGTCATCCGGGTGCGATAAGATGCCCTCCGCGATGCAGAGCGCCATGCCGGTGTCGTCCGTCCACTCGCCCGGTTCCCACACGCCGCCGCCGACCATCTCGGTCAGTTTGCCCCACCTCTGCCGGACATACGCCTTGTCTTTGAACTCCGCAGGCGCGCCCAGCGCATCGCCGCAAGCCAATCCCAGCATAGCGCCCACGATTCTGCTTTCTAGCGGCATGTTCACAATGTACGCTTCTCGTTTCTCTGGTGGTGCACCGCCAGCCTGGCGAAACTGTAACATAACTCGGAGCCACAAACGGTCTTTGATGGACAATAGTACCTCAGTTCCTCGCTTGTGGCAAATTTTCCTGTAGCCGTAACGAATTCTTCTTCTGCAGAAGCACCGCGACTAGGTGTAGTGCAGACTGCTGGAAGATTGAAAAATGTACGGCTTTCCTGTACAATGGGCGTGCAGGACTTTCTGATTGCTTTCTTAGCAGGCAAGCGATGAGATCCGCAGGGATTGGGCTTGAATCAGAGGAAGGCAGCGGCGATTTGCAGGACGTTGGTGCAGACAAACAGAGTGGGGAGATAGAGCCGCCGCAGGAGTTGAATCGGCTTGACGTTTTGCGGGGGATGCGGGTCTCTATCTGGGAAGCCTGTTACGCGACCCTCTGGAGCGCCCTGACGACCGGTGCCTTTCTCACGGGCTACGCGCTCTGGCTGGGCGCGGACAGCCGGGCGATGGGCTTCGTCACCGCCATCCCGATCTTCGCGGGTCTGGTGCAGTTGGTCGCCTCGTATGTCGGAGAGCGCCGGCAAGCCCGACGCCCGTTCGTCGCCGGGTTCGCCGTGGCGGGGCGCACTCTCTTTCTGCCCATACTGCTGCTGCCCCTGCTCTTTCGTCCGGCCTCCGCGCTCACACCCTTCCTCCTGCTCTTCGCGCTCTCCTACGTCTTTCTCAATTTCACCTCTCCGGCCTGGACCTCCTGGATGTCCGACCTGGTGCCACCCGACCATCGGGGCCGCTACTTCGCGCGGCGCAACATGGTCGCGGGCGTCGTCGGCATGCTGATCGGGCTGCCAGCCGCCTGGTTCCTCGACTACGCCACCAAACAGCACCACTGGCAGGCGCTGGGATTCGGAGTGCTGTTCGGGACGGCCGTCGTGGGCGGTCTGCTCTCGTTCGGCGCGCTGCTGCGGCAGCCGGAGCCGCCTCGCCGCCAGCCGCCGACCGCAGCGTTCAGCAGTCCGGCCGATGCCTGGGCCTACTACCGCGCACCGTTCGCGGATCGCAACTTCCGGCGACTGATCGTCTTCAACACCCTCTTCGGACTCGGGCAAAACTTCGCGGCACCGTTCTTCACCGTCTATGCCCTCCAGAACCTCCATCTCAACTATGTCTGGCTGCAGATCTTCGCCACGCTGACCAGCCTCTCCGGGCTGGCCTCCATGGCGCTCTGGGGCTACCTGACCGACCGCTTCGGCAACAAGCCGCTGCTCGCCATCGCGGCGCTTGGCACATTCATTCTGCCGCTCGTCTGGATCCCGATGACGGCAGACCAGCCGGGCTGGACCCTGACGCTGCTGACGATCAATAATCTGATGGGCGGGCTGTTCTGGGCAGGGGTCGGGCTGGCGCAGTTCAATCTGCTGATCCGCCTCAGCCCCTCCGACAAGACCCCGGTCTACGTCGCCGTGATGTCGGCGGTGACGGGGCTGGCGGGTGGGATGGCGCCGCTGCTCGGCGGCGAGACGATGCATCTGCTGGCAGGCTGGCACGGCCACCTGTTCGGCTACGCCCTCTCCAACTTCCATGTCACCTTCGCCATCGCGGCGTTCCTGCGGCTGTTCGGACTGATCTTTCTGCGCCCGGTCGTGGACGCCGGATCGCTTCCGGCCCGCGATGTGCTGCAGCAGCTCGGCAGCGCCAATCCGCGCGCCTGGAGAAATATTCGCAAGCTGCAGCGCAGCGGGGACGCTGGCACGCGCCTGCGCGCCACGGAGGAGCTGGCCTCGTCGCGCACCCGTCTCGCGACAGGGGAGTTGGAGGCGGCCCTGCACGATCCCAACCGGGCCGTGCGGGAAGAGGCGGCGCGCGCGCTGGGCGAAATCGCCGACCCCGGCTCGGTGGACGCGCTGCTGAAAGTCCTGCAAGATCCTCTGACCGGCCTCGCGGTCGAAGCCTCCCATGCGCTGGGACGCATCGGGGACCGCCGCGCCCTGCCGCCGCTGACCGCCGTGCTGACGAGCGAGGACGACAGCTTTTCGCCGCGGGACCGGATGGCGGCGGCGCGGGCGCTCGGGCATCTGGGAGGCCAGGAGGCGACGGAAGTCCTGCTGCGCGTACTGGAGCGGATACCGCCCGACGAAGAGGAGGAGATGACACAGGTTCTGGTGCGGGCGCTGGGGCAGACGGGCGACCGGCGTGTCGTCGAGCCGCTGGTCAGTCGCCTGCTGGAGCCGCAGACACCGCGTGCGCTGCGCCTGACGATCTGTCGCGCGCTGGGCGAGCAGGACGATCCGGCGGCGCTGCCCGCCCTGCGAGAGACGCTGCGTTCGGATGTCGCCGACGCCGCGATGCTGCCGGTGCTCGCGGACGCCCTGGCGCATCTGCAGGACACCGAGTCGGCCCTGCCCCTCCTGACCCCTTTACTGACGCTGGAGTCGCCCGTCGCCCGCAAACAGATCGCCAACGCGGTCGGGCAACTGATCGGGGAAGGAGACGGCCTCTACGGACTGCTTTCGCAGGAGGAGTTCGGCCGCGACAGCGGGGTAGCGAAGCTGATCCAGGAGCTGCAGAGACGGTCGAAGGGCAGCGCGGCCCAGGCCGAAATCAGCACCGTGCAGGACGCCTATCTCTCCGGAAACTTCGCAGCCTGCCTTCAGGCATTGAACCGCGCGGCCGACGCCCTGCACTCTGCTCCGTCCGACCGCTCCCAGATCTGCCGCTCCGTGCTGGAAACACTCGCGCAAGCGCCCGCCCCACCCGCAGAAGCCGCACTACTGGCGCTCTTCGCGTTACGCGCCCTGCTGGAAACAGCCTGACACGCGTCCCCTCTCTCTGCGCAGGGGGCGCAAGAGAGCACGTTCGGCCACATCAAGATCGCGGGCGTCTCGATCATGGCGACCCGGAGCGCCCGCACCATAGACGTCGAGGCTTCAGCTCACCAAACGGAACGGCAAGGTCGTCCAGAAAGAGAAGATCGGCGTCTCCGATTACAAATGGAGAGCGGACTACGCCGAATAGTTTTTCTCGAAGATCGATGAAACAGTTACTCCACGAAGAGACGGCTGTCCAGGTCGGTGAGCGGGTCGGTCTGATGGGCGGCGGCGGCGCGGGCGAAGACCAGCCCTGGGTGGCGGGCGCGCATCGCCCGTGCCAGCACTCCGTA
>JBBQPO010000292.1:0-7514 GCA_038217285.1 Chthonomonadales bacterium | reverse complement strand
GGAAGCAGCGCCCTCTGCGGCTGTTTCCACGCCTTCTAAGGCGGCTTAGAGCCGAGGGGCGACAAAAACCGACTGACAATGAACCCGCTCAGCAATGCCGGGGCGTTCGGCAACGTCGGCTTGTAGTCTAAACGTCAATCTCCTTCAGCAACAATAGACATCAACCGCGCGCCCATTCGCCCTGCTATAGCTTCGCCATAGATGTGCCCACTCGGTATGGGTATTCTCGACATCAGACATTGAAAGTTTGCTCCACGCGAAAGTTTCGTGCCGTTCTTCGCTGTTTCAGCATCCTTTGGCTTGCCGACCTTTACCGTAAAACGGTAACCACTATCCTCGATAATGGGCTCGACGTAGGCTTCCTTGCCTGCTTTGTTAGAAAGCATAAAAGTAGAAGTGAGCGGTACCTCCACCTGTGCAAACGCAGGGTTAGGACTCTTTACCGTACGCGCCCAAAGCCAGGCGATTACGGTCAACTTCTTGCCTACGTAGCATTTTAGGTCCGATCGTTCCGTTGCCATCTCTGCCGTGATTTCGACCTTTGGATAGAGATGCCCGATGCGCTTTTCCGCCTCATCCCGCATCCATTGCCCGTAGTAACGCACGTCCTCTGCCAACCCCTGGGTGCCGCGCCACGATTTGGCGACGGTGCTTAATTCCCCACGCGAGGCGGGATTAACGGGCGGGCGGCCAGCGAACTTCGGGGGGATTTCGATCATTGCCTTGTTGATGAGTACTGCCACCGGGTTCAGGTCGCTCGCGTAGGCTTCCAGACCGAGACGTTGTGCTTCCAGGGGCAACGCGCCGCCGCCGGCGAAGGGGTCGTGGAAGGCAGGAAGTTTATGCCGGTCGAAGAGTTCTTTCGCGCGTGGATGGTCGGCGTTTTCGGCGCAGGTTCGCCGCCAACTCTGCCAAATCTCGTCCCGCGCGGGCTGCAAAACCTCTTCATTGGTGGTGTTCTCCCAAAGTACGAGTTTCCGGATGATCTCGAAGAGACGTTCCCGTTCTATGTCGGCGATGCACTCGGCAAGCGTCGGTTCCGGGCCAGGAGTGGGGATAGAGTGGTCGTCCTGCGCCGCTTCCTCGTAGCTGGCCTTGCGTACATTCCATGCGGCATGTCGCTTTATGAGTTCCGTGGGCGCCGCCCGCTTCTTAGTGGGATCGCCGAGCAGGGTTTCGACATATTCCGACGGATCGTCTACCATCTGAGAAAAGATGACGGCGCGGGCAGTCGCCAATGGTCGCCGCGCCCACCAGAGATGCAGGGTGCTCGGATGCCCATGACGAATGGATTTTTCACGCGCACTGGCAATATTGATGGCTTCCAGCGGAAGCGCGACTTCGATCAGTTTCTTGCGGCACTTCATTACTCGGTCTCCGTCTTTGCTTCGTCCAGTTTTGTGAGGGCGGAATTAATGAGGAACCGCATACGATGGAGTGCTCTGGTGTCCTGTTCGCTCACCTTCTGTTGAACGTAATTTGCGAAGTGAGACTCCATTAGCTGCCATAGCGTCTCTTCGTCCAGTTCGGGAGCAGCGGAGACCCAGCCATAGGCGAAGCAGAAAGCATGATCGAAAGGTGAGTACTGATAAGGCTTTTCGAGGAAGGAGAGCATTCTGGTTATTATAGCGTCGCTCAGACCGAAGTGAGCTAGGTTACGCACGAACATAAGTTCGTCGCGTTCTGGCTGCAAGAGGTGGGTCATTTTGCTGTCGAAGGAGAGCCATTCCCGTTTGTGCCATCGGTCGATTTCGTCCACACTGACACGATACTCAGCAAAGATGTCCTCCGCCGTCTGCTCCTCATCAAACAGGCTCGGCTGTAGCGTTCTGACAGGCTCCATCCAGAGTTCAGCGACCCCACGAGGGACGGGGATGATGTCTGCCAATGTCAAACGCTTTGCCAGGAGCTTATAGGTCATGAGGGTTCCTCGGCGCGAGCGATCAGCCCGGCGAAGTCATAGTTTACGCTGGTGACGCCGAAATCG
Organism: Chthonomonadales bacterium; assembly: GCA_038217285.1. Lineage (GTDB taxonomy): Bacteria > Armatimonadota > Chthonomonadetes > Chthonomonadales > Chthonomonadaceae > JANXLO01. Next base: position 5,527 of record JBBQPO010000292.1, on the reverse strand, counting down.
GGTTCGCGTTGGAAGGGGCGGCGTAGATAGTGTACCCTGTGCGTGTCCCCATCGAACTCGACCATGGCGAGGATGAAATCGTCCGGCTTGTTGAGGGAGGTGAGGATCTCGTTGCGGGTGACGGTAATGTCATCTGCCCCGGTGACGCGACCCTTGACCTCGATAAAGCGCAGCTTACCGGTGCCGGGGATGCGGCTCTCGATATCGTAGCCGAGTTTCTCGAACTCGCGGTCCGTCGGCTCGAAGCCCAGGCCGCGCTCGACCTCCATGATGACAGCTCGAGCGCGTGCCGCGTTGATTTGCGTATCGGTCGGCATCGAATGTGTGGGGATCGGGTGGCCTGTCATCGCAGCGATCAGGCCCATCGGTACGACAAGCAGACCGCCCAGGGCCACGGGCGGGAGGGGCGAAATCTGGGCTTCCAGTTTCAGCTCTTCCAGGCGCTTCTGCAAGCGCCCCTGCAAGTTGTCGGCGCGTTTGCGGGCCTCTCCTGAGTTGAGGCGGGCATTGGTTTTGCCGGCTTGCTCCTGGAGCTTGAGCTGCTCGGCTCTGTGATCCCAGTGCATGATCTCCTTCGTCAGCCGGTCTTTGACCGCCGCCTCCGTTTTGGCGAGGAGGGTCAACTTGGGGCCGCGAACCTCCGCCAGATGTTCGGGCACCACGTTTGCCACGGCATGACCGTGCGCCTGCTGCTCCAACTGACGGGTGATCCAGGCGCACTCCGGCCGCGCGAAGATCGCTTCGATGTTCGGCTCGTCCTGCGCTAGCGGCCGAAAGTCGAGGTAGGGCGCATAGCGGACATGGCGGGCCACGCCGTCTGCATCGATCTCCACATAGAGCATTCGCTTCGAGATGATGCGCCGCTCCCCGGAGCGCGTCAGGCCGGCGTCCTGGATCGCGTGTTCGAGATAGAAGATGACATGGGGCTGCAGGCCGGTATCGCGCTCATCCACGAGGACTGCACCGCGCTTGAGCAGATCCCGGTGCCGTTCGAGGGTGAGGTCGATCACCGAGTCCAGCAGCGGGTGGCCAGGACAGACGAAAGCGGCAAGCGGCTGCCCCTGCGGCGCGACCAGCGCCTTCTCGAACGCGATCCGCTCATAACGCGGCAGCACGGGCTCCCGCAGACCGGTCTGGCGGTCGCGGTGGCGAACCGGGGCCGGGACATGCGTGATCTCATAGCGGCGCGGCTCCCGCTGTTTGTAGGAGCCGCCCAGACGCTGGAAAGCCTCTTGAAAGAAGGATTCGATATAGTGCGGCTGCAGACGCCGGGCGTCGGCGCGCTCCATCTCTTCGCGGATACGGCAGACACGGCTCGCGTCCATGGCGTCGTGGGCGAGCGCATGGTCTTCCAGCAGCTCCTGAATCTGCCCCTGTTCGAGGGAATGCTCCAGAACCGTCGTCAGGCGCGCACGCACCTCCGGTTGATCCCCGTAACGAATTGCTTCGACGAGCAGCTCGCGCAGAGAGCGGCCCTCGAACTGCAGCTTGCCGAGCACATCGAACACCTGACCGCCCAGCGCCTGCCGGGCTTGCTCCAGTTTGTCGAGCAGCTTACGATAGACGTCCCCTTCGCGTGTCTCCTCCGCAACCAGGTTCCAGAGGTGACAGACCTCCGTCTGACCGATGCGGTGAATGCGGCCGAAACGCTGTTCCAGTCGGTTCGGATTCCAGGGCAGATCGTAGTTCACCATCAGATGTGCCCGCTGCAGATTGATGCCCTCGCCTGCCGCATCGGTGGCCAGCAACACCTGGACGGTCGGGTCGTGTTTGAACGCCTCCTGCGCTTTCATGCGGTCTTCCCGGCCCATGCCGCCGTGAATCATCACGACGGCCTCCGGGCGGCCGAGGTACGTCGTGATCTGGTTGTTCAGGTAGTTGAGCGTATCCCGGTGCTCCGTAAACAGCACCAGCTTTTGATGTGGCGAGGGCGTGTGCGGTGGGATCTTGCCTGCCCCATAGGGAGCAGGCGTCTCTGCAATGCTCCTGGCCATCCCCGTGACCGTGAAGATCTCACCCAGCAGACTGGCCAGTTCCCTCCACTTGGTGTCTGTTCCGCTGCGGCGAACCGCCAGGGCGAGCAATTCCAGCCCCTGCAGCGTCTCGATTTCGATCTTCAGTTCGGCAATGGAGCGCGCGGCGGTGGCCTGATCGAGTATCCGCTCCTCCGTCACCTCCAGCTCGATGTCGGGCGAATCCTCCAGGTCTTCCACGTCCTCCGCATCCAGGAGCGGTACCGCAGCGCCATAGACCGGGGCGTTCTGTCCGCCGCGCTGGAGCACCTCCAGCTCGCGCATGCGGCTCTCCAGCCGCTCACGCCGTCGGCGAAGCGACTGGTAGATCGCTTCCGGTGACGAGGCGAGCCGGCGCTGCAAAATGGTCAGCGCGAAGCCGACGGTCCCCGCCCGCTTTTCGTTGTCGAGCGCCTCAGCGCGGTTGAACTCGTCGCGCACATAGTCGGTCACCGCTTTATAGAGATGGGCCTCAGCCTCCGAAAGCTTGTAGGGCACGGTGTAGGCGATACGCTCAGGGAAGAGCGGCGTGCCATCGAACTTCAGCAGGCTCTCCTTGACCATGCGGCGCATCAGGTCGGACGCATCCGCAACATGCGCGCCGTCGCGAATGCGGCCCTCGAAGCGATCCCCATCGAGCAGCGCCATGAAGAGCTGGAAGTCCTCCTCTTTACCGTTGTGCGGCGTCGCCGTCATGAGCAGGAAGTGCCGGGTGAGCGTCGAAAGAAGCTGCCCCAGTCGATAGCGTTTGGTGTACTTAGTCTCGCCGCCGAAGACGGTCGCCGACATCTTGTGCGCTTCATCGCAGACCACGAGGTCCCATCGGCAGTCCGGAGCCTGAAGTTTCTGCTGCACGTCTTCGTCACGCGCGAGCTTATCAAGGCGAGCGATCACGAGGTCGGCTTCGAGAAACCAGTTGCCCCCATGCGCCATTTCGAGTTGATCGTTGGTAAGGATCGCGAAGGGGAGATGAAAGCGCCGGAAAAGCTCGTCCTGCCACTGTTCCGCCAGACTGCCGGGGCAGACGATAAGGCAGCGCTGCAGATCTCCACGGGCGATCAACTCCTTGATCAGGAGACCGGCCATAATGGTTTTGCCTGCACCCGGATCGTCTGCAAGCAGGAAACGCAGAGGCTGGCGTGGCAGCATCGCTTCGTACACGGCCGTTATCTGGTGCGGCAGAGGCTCGACGAGGGAACTATGCACGGCGAGCAGGGGATCGAACAGATGCGCCAGACGAATGCGCTGCGCCTCCGACACAAGGCGAAATAGCGCGCCATCCCCGTCAAAACTCCACGGCCGTCCCTGCTCCACCAGTTCGAGGCGCAGCTCATCGTGCCGGTAGAGAAGCTCATTCGCCACCTTGCCGAGAGCCGTCTTATAGGTCAGCTCTATCGCTTCCGAGCCATACCACTGCACGCTGACAATGGTGACCAACTGATCGGGCAGGACGCCACGCAGGGCTCCATTGGGTTGTAGATCCTCAAGTGTGATCAAAGATTACCTCATCGAAAACGCTGCGAAATTCACGGAGTGGACAAGGGGCCATACGGAACATTCTTCTCTACAGGAATATAGTTCGATGGCTGCCGAGACGATTCCTGCCGAGGCTGCGGGAACTATAGTTCCGTATGGATGACCAGCGCGGAGTCTATACGATACCGATCTCCTGCGCGAGTCAGGAAGGTTTGCGTGTGCTCCTTCAAACGTATCGTACAAGGCCCCCCAAGCCGCGAAACAATGTGCGCTTCGTGCAGACTTCCTTGTGCCCATCGCATCTCGACCTCGAAGCCGCCCCGTGCGAGCAGTCCGCGTACGTGCCCTGTGGGCCAGGCCGATGGCAGGGCGGGCAGCAGGTGCAGTTCGGCATCGTGCGACTGCAGCAGCATCTCCAGCACACCTGCCGCTGCGCCGAAGTTGCCGTCGATCTGGAATGGGGGATGCAGATCGAACATGTTGGGCGCGGTTCGGGCGGGAGTCAGCAGGCCGGTCATGAGGCGATAGGCATGGTCGCCGTCTTCCAGTCGGGCCCAGAGGTTGATGCGCCACGCCATCGCCCAACCGGTGCTCTCGTCCCCCCGAATCTCCAGTGTTTTGCGCGCTGCCTGAAACAGGTCCGGTGTCTTTCGGCGCGTGATCTGACTGCTGGGATAGAGGCCGTAGAGGTGCGACACATGCCGATGCTGCTGCTCGGGGGCCTGCCCGTCCCAGTCCTCCAGCCACTCCTGCAACTGCCCCTGCGCTCCGACGTGCATGGGCGCCAGCCGGGCTTGCGTTTGCCGCACCTTCTCCCGGAACTCCGCATCCCTGCCTAAAAGCGTGGATGCCTGCACACAGGACTCGAACAGGTCGCGGAGGATCTGGGTGTCCATCGTCGGTCCGGCGCAGAGACTGACGTCGCGATGGTGCGCGTTCTCCGGCGAGACGGAAGGGCAGGTGACGAGCCACTGGTGGGTTGGCTCTTCCACAAGCGCGTCCAGGAAAAACTGCGCTGCGCCTTTCAGAACCGGATAGTGCCGCGCCAGCGCCTTTTTGTCACCGGTATATTCGTAGTGATCCCAGAGGCTTTTGCAGAGCCAGGCGCCGCCCGTCGGCCACATGCCCCAGAAGGCGCCATCGACCGGAGCCGTGCCGCGCCATCCGTTGGTGTTGTGGTGGCAGACCCAGCCTCCCGCGCCGTACTGCGTCTGTGCCGTCTGTGCACCCGTTTCGGCCAGTTCGGCCAGCATGTCGAACAGCGGCGCATAGCACTCCAGCAGGTTGGCCGGACCCGCAGGCCAGTAGTTCATCTCTGTATTGATATTGACCGTATATTTGGATCCCCACGGCGGCGTCAGGCTATCGTTCCACAGCCCCTGCAGTGTCGCGGGTTGGCCACCGGGACGGGAGCAGGAGAGCAGTAGATACCGTCCATATTGGCAGTAGAGCGCAGCCAGGGACGGGTCTTGATCCTGTGCGAAGGTGCGGATGCGGGCGTCCGTCGGGCGATCTGCGAGCGCGGATGTGCCCAGATGGAGCGCGAAACGCCGGAATCGGGGCTGATAGTCGGCCAGATGCGCCTGCCGCAGCGCCTTGTAGGATCTGCTCGCTGCTTTCGCCAGAGATTTCTCCGCCATCTGCGCCGCATCGCCCTGAATATCCTTATAGCTCCTATAACTCGTGCCGATGGAGATCAAGAGGGTCACGGCGTCCGCGCCGACGACCCGCAGGCTGTCCTTGTCCTCCACGATCTGCCCGCCCTTCGCCCGCGCGCGCGCCAGGGCCAGGAATTTCACCGTGTCGGCCTTGCCATGCGCTTCGCTGCCGCTTCCCTCCAGCCCCAGAGTCGCGACGCCATGCATCGCCGCACGGGATTTCTGTGGACTGGCATAGCGGATTGACGTTTAGACTAAATGGCAACTTCGCATAGCTGTTTTGACCACGCGAAGTTGCCCCATCGGGTATTGTTTTTCTGACGAAGGAGAAACATACCCAATGCAGAATAGCACACTTGCGGACTATCGTATCGATATGTA
>JBBQPO010000291.1:0-7528 GCA_038217285.1 Chthonomonadales bacterium | reverse complement strand
GGACGAGTCGGGCGGTTAGTGATGATCTCAACCGACTTTGTCTACACCGTTGGCAGGCGTGCGCTGCCGATTCCAGAAGATACACCGAGGGACGCGCCGTCGGACTACGGGCAGAAGAAAGCCGCGTCGGAGGATGTTCTGTTCGGCGCGAGCAACACACTTCCCGTCACGGTGCTTCGACCGCCGCACATTTTGGGCGCGGGCGGGCTTCTTGGCACAGGCTCCCTTCACGGTCGCGACCCAGCACTTCCTGCCCGACTTCGGCGCGGAGAGCCGATCGTGCTGTTGGACGGAGGCGCACTGCTCATCCAACCCGCCGATCGGCGCGACATCTCGCGAGCGGCTCTATCCGTCCTGGCGACTCCGAAGACCGTCGGGAGGGCCTACAACATCGCCGGACCCGAGGCCGTTTCGACCCATCGCTATTACGAAATTGTCGCAAAACTCCTTGGCGTATCATTGACCGTCGCCTCACTGCCCTCTGATGTCTATCTGAAGGCCTTCCCGCACCAGCGCTCCTTCGCCCAGCACCGGTGTTACGCTCTGGACGCCCTCGCCCGGGATGCGACTTTTCACCCTGTGATACCGTTGGAAACAAGCCTGCGTGAAACTCTGGCATGGCTGGAGGCAAATCCTCCTGCCGGCGCGGACGCACCGCCCAGCGCCACAGACGCTGCGCTGCTGTCGCTCCTCACACAACGCGATTCGGCAACCGTCAGTCTTCTGACGAAACCTGACCAGGTGTAGCCCACGCGCCGCCAGCTGCGCTGAAGACAAAATCCTCGTTCGTACATCGAACCCGCCGAAACGCTGCGGTGCACCATACGAAACCGTGCCTCCAATCCAATAGTAGACCACGCAGCGGATCTTTGCCTAATCGGCATTTTCTTTCCGGCGAGATACGCCAAGCAGTCATCAGGCTTCGATCTGCACTGACGGAGAAAGGTTAAGGGTTATGCGACGGCGTGGATTACTTCCGCACAGTCGGCTGGGTTTCGGTGTCCTCACCGGAATAGTTGGCCTTATGGCCGGCTCCACGCAGTCGTGGTCACAGCTGGCGCATCCCTGGGAGGAGGCACGGGCGCGCGAGCTGTTGGCAGCACACAGCGAAGGAATTCCGACGAGGCTAGAGGATCTGGACGAAAAGCAGACGCCGGCCGATCAAAATGCCGCAACATACCTTTCGATGTTGCACGACCTGGATAAGTCCTCGCCGGTTACCCGCGCTCAGATCGATGCAATCGATACGGTTTACTCGCAAGTCGAGCCAACACCAGACCTGTTGGCAGCGACACGAGCGGCTCTGCAGGCTCATCAAGAACGTCTACGCCTGATTCATCTGGCTGCCCATTGTAAGACTTACCATGTCCCGCTGCAAAAGCGAGTGGGGCTGGGGATTACGATAGACGAATTTCCTCGAAGCGGCCAGTTTCGCGAGATGGCGCGATGGCTGCTCGCAGAAGGCGCTGTTCTGTTGGCAGACGGTCGGCCGCAGGAAGCGATTCTTGTCGACGGGGAGGCGTTCCTGTTAGCCCGGTTGGTATCCTCGGGATCGATGATCTCGTATCTAGTGGGAGCCGCCGTCGATTCCATCGCCCTTGGCGCCATGCGTGTCATCTTGTATCGAGCGGGCGCCGATGCAGCGGTTGCCGACTCGGTGCGCGACACGATAAGGTTGCAACGCGATCCTATGGATATTGCGACAGCCCTCGTGCGAACAGTCGTGTTAGAAGTCGCCACAACCGATGCCATGCGAGCAGACATCCCGATGCAGGTCCGTGGAGAGACGGGAGACGGATCGCCCGCCAGGCCGTTTGTGAAGACCGCGGAGTACCGGGCTTGGACGAAGAAGTTCGGTTATCCTACTGACCCTGTACTGGCGATATCCCGCATGCTCGATATGAACGATGCTCACTATATATCGTGGATGCGGCGCATCATAACACTTTCACGACTTCCGTACCCTGAAGCGAGAGCCGGGATAAAGGCTATCGTTCGAGCAGCTGACAAGCTGAGCTCAGACCCGGACTTCTCGCTTGCGGCAGTTCGAATCGGAAACAGTGATATGCTCGTCGCCAACAGGGCAAAACAGGAAGCGGTCGCAGAATCGGTTGAGGTCGGAGCGGCAGTCATTCGCTGGAAGGATCACCATGGAAGCTTCCCAGACACACTCGACGAATGTATGAACCAGGTTCCGCTCGACCCATTCGACCTTCGTCCGATGCGCTACCGAAAGGAGGGCGACGGGTTCGTCGTGTATTCCGTAGGGGCTACCGGAAAGTTCGATGGGGACACCGGCCGGAAGAAGACGCCGAACCAGACTGTCTTTCGATTTCCACCGGCGCAATCCCCAACGAACTGATTTCTGAGCAACTGAGTTCACATCACTCCTGGCGGTACAAAGGAAAAGGAACATCCTTGCCGATAATGTCGTATAATACGACATCACCTGATAAGGAGGCGCCCTATGAACGAGCCTGTCCGGGTGGGGTTAGTTTTCCCACGCAGCGGGCAGCAGCTTTACGTGAACGTAACACGTCAGTTTGCCGCGACACTCACTACACTGTCCGCAGGATTGCACACACAGGGAGTAGTATGCCTGGATCTGCGGAACAACCGTCCGAACGACAGTAACGACCACCAGCATAGAACGCAATAATCTATTCATAACCTGTTCGCTGGTATCGATTAATGTCCTCCGAAGCTGCATACTGCTTCGGAGGACATTAGTTTGCAAATCCCGTGAGGTTCTCATATTGGACGCCACAACGCGCCATCCCAGCTCTTCCAGGTGGGCCTGCCGCCGAGCGCCAGATCTAGGTCGATCAACGTTCGCTCAATAGGTCCTCCACGATCGTTCGAATCAACTGCAGTACAAGCATATCATTCGTTCCATGAAAGCGAGATTTCGCCGGCCGGCCAGGCAGAAGAAGGGCACGGTTTTTTCGTAACGGGCGAGTATGCCCGGACTATTTACCCGAGTTGGGCACTCCCGGATACGGTTGGCCCGCAAGCGACTGTACTTTGCCCGAGTTGCCCGAGTTACCCGGGTTGAGTAATCCCGGATACGGTTTGCCCGCAAGCGACTTTACTTCGCCGCGCTTTCCCTCTCCCTTCAATCCTCCCGTGGCCGCATTGTACAGCAGCGCCCCGGCGGCCACGAGCACAATGACCATGACGACGGTCACGAGGAGCCAGGGTATCTGTTTCTTCATGTCTCTCGGTTCCTTTCGATCAATCTTCGTCCTCGTCACAGCCCTGCTCATCGCTCAATTTGACCGGATAGTAGCCTCCGCGGAAATCTTCAAGGTTGGCCTTCGGCGCATTTGAGGCGTGATGCCATTTTGAATGGCCATCGGCGTAAGCAAAGTTCGATCCGCCATGATGGCGCGGGTCTCCGTTGATAAGTGACCATATTGGACCGCGCCCGTCGGGCCAGTAGTAGCGGGTCATCGGTTCAGGGGGAACCAACAGACAATTGCGCTGACTCCATACGCATTGACCCTCTCCAAACAGCGCGATTTCCGCGGTATTCTGAAGCGCCGACATGGGTGTCGCACGGTCCCTGCTCAGCAGCTCCGAATTCACGCTGTAATTGGGGTAATGGACCCGCTCCGGACCCATCGGATCACCGCACGTCCAGAGAGCCAGCGCGATACCATAGATTCTGCCCGAATAACTGGGGCATTCGAATACCTTTTCGGAACTGACATACGGGTAAACCAGCCAGGTCCAATGCTGCTCCACCTGGCCGGCCTGATAACCAATAAGGTCCCGGCAGCCGCCAGGCAGAGGTTGGTGGACATAGGTCTCATCGTAGTCCTGAGCGTACATCATGTGCGCCAGGCCGATCTGATGATGATTGGAAAGGCACGAGGTCTGCCGGGCCGCCTCACGTGCCTGCGAAAGAACGGGGAACAGAAACGCAGCCAGAATCGCGATAATTGCGATAACGACAAGCAGTTCCACCAACGTGAAGCCACGACGGAGGTGGAACGACGAACCGTCAGATGATGATCTCATGGTAATCTCCTCTGCGCGCAGTCAGTTTGGCGCTGACCGTCGAGCCGTGCGCGCCGCAGCCGGCTCTTCGGTGTCGAGGCACATACGCTCAATATAGCCGCGCGTCCGTCTCGGCCAAAGTTGCCGCGCGCCAGAATCGCACTGTTTTGTCGGTGCTGCCCGAGACCAGTGTGTTGCCGTCCGGCGAGAATGCAATGGAATTGATGGCGCCCGAGTGTCCCTTGAGCACGCCTACCTGTAGTTTCAACTTCATGTTCCACAGCTTTATGGTCTTATCCGCGCTCCCGGTCGCCAGAAGATTGCCGTCCGGAGAGAACGCCATCGCGCGCACGGCTTGATCGTGCGCCGGAAGCGGAAAGACATTGTTCAGGTTTGTGTCCCATATCTGCAAGCGGCCGTCCTGGTATGCCGCGACCAATGTCAATCCGCTTGGCGAAAAAGCCACCGTTCCAACCGCGCCTCCGCCTTTCAATCCGGGGCGGTAGTCAACACGCGTTGTCGTGAGGTCACATACCGCCAGCCTTCCATCGAGGCATCCAGCGGCGAAGATGGTGTGGTCGAGAGAAGGTGAGAAGGCGATGCAGCTAATCCCACTTACCCTGGGACCAGTCCTCTGTGTTCCGGCGGTAGTATCGCAAAGAAGTATGCCATTCTCGTTCGCTATCGCAAGAGTGCGTCCGTCCGGCGAGAATGCTGACGAGGATTTGGTTGTCGAATTTCCCGTAAACGCCCGCATTTCATGGTGCGTCGCAGTATCCAGCAGTCGCACAAAGCTGTCTTTGCCGTAGGACGCCAGAGCTTTGCCATCAGCGGAAAACGTGATCGCCTCGATCCCCCGCGTTTTGCCTGAAATAGAGCCGATCGTACGCGCCGTGGAAGCGTCAAACCACGTGATTGTGCCGTCTCTTGTCCCGGTCACCAGCCGCCGGCCATCCGGCGAAAACGCCACGGCGATGACCCCGTTCGAATGTTCTACCTGGGTGTAGGGTCTATGACCGTGACATAATCGCCAAAGGTACCACCACTCGAAGCCGCGCATGTCGGGGGGTGGTGTGAGACTCCCGGTATGCAATCCGGAACCGGGCCGGCTGTACTCGTGCTGCGCCAGAAGCATAGGGTCAGCATCCATGGCAGTAGCCTCTCCATGGTCCTGCCTCACTTCAGCAGAAACAGGAGGCGGACGGTGCTTTTCCAACAGTTTCAGCGCACGCCAGGCGCTTCCATCGGTCACTTCCTGCTGTGCCATGATCATGTCCGCGGCATAAAGCTCTCCACGGGCTGTACGGTTGTACTTCTTCAGCTCCTCGAACGCTCCAAACGCATTGGTGATTACATTTGCGCTATAGGACGCAAAATGCTGCGCACGAAGCGCAAGCGCCGCGATAACGATTAATACTATCACAAACACCGAGGACGTCCGCATAACTCCGTTCCAGTAGGCCGCCTTCTGTCGCCGAAACTCGGCGTCCGGCATGTGTCGCGCGATCCACTTCCGATCGAAGACATGCTCGTAGATGCGGTTGCTAACCATCAGCAGACCGTGCTCTACACGGGCCACACCCGAAAGCTTCAAGATCGAGGTCAGCGGGTTCGTCTCATCGTCCGGGACCCGCTTCCCGGCACTCATCCTTTTGTAGAGATCGAGCAGCGCCGCCAGGTCCGCCTCGCTCCGAAGCAGGCGGTTCCGCACAAACACCAGGTTGTCGTCACTCTCCCTGCCCGCATGGTCAAGGAAGATTTCGGCGCACGTGCGATCCACGTCCGCAGGCGACGTCCCCCTGCTCTCCGCCACCACGCGGCAGAGCTTCTGCGTGAGAAACGGATGCCCGTTCGTCCAGTAGAGAGCCCTCGCCAACAACCGACTGCTCTCCGCGTCTCTGTGCGCCTTTGCGTCTTTGCGCGAGCTGTCTTCCCTTTGTGTCCCTGTGCCTTTGTGTGAGACGAACCCCTCCGCCAATGGAGCAGCCTCTTCCCATGTGAAGTCGCGTACTGCGATCCGCTTGCCGATGTTGAACGGCGAGGTCCGGGTATCGGAGATCAGGTCGGCGGGTGTCGCCGTTCCCACCAGGCAGAAGGTCAGTCGCTTCAGGTCCGACTGGGTCGCTCTGCCGACATAACACTCCCGGATACCCATGAAAAACTCATCGGCGGAGAAAGGCAGGGTGCGTACGAGGTCGATTTCGTCCACGAAGATGACAATGCCCTTTGTGCACGTGGGCAGCGCGTGATGCCGGATCACCTCAAAGAAGCGCTGGAGGGGACCGTATTTCGGATTGTCCAGCCAGAACCGCTCGATCTCATCTTCCAGCCCGAGCTGCTTGCCCAGACTGAGCTGCAAGCCATCGTACCACTGCTCGGGCGATAGGTTCTGCCCGATGGACTGCAGGTCCAGAACGACTACGGCTATACCCGCTGCCTTCAGCCTCGCCGCCGTTCGAACCATGAGGGAGGATTTGCCCATCTGTCGGGAGTTGAGCACATAGCAGAACTCATCGGCAAGCAGAGCATTGTAGACGTCCGTATCTGCCTGACGCACCACGTAGGAGTTGGCGGAAGTGGATAGCGTACCGCCGGTGATGAAGAAAGATCCATAGGTTAATGGAGTGGTCATGGACCCGTTTCTGTTGGTCTGGATCGGACCTACGACATCCGTATTTAGGTGCTGTTCGACACGCTGTCCGATTGGTCGAGCGGATACGATGAACTGCTAGTTCATTCGACTCCTATGCAGTCGTTTCCTTTCGTGCATCACCGACTCCTCACGAAGGTGATCGGACCGCTGTGGAGCGGCCCGATCCTGTTCCGCGCGGCTACGGGAAGTAGTAGTGATCCACTGAGAGCGGCGAGGCAGAGCCGGCGTTCATACGCCAGAAGAGCCACTTGCCGCGTATCTTCCGGACGGTACCGGCAATGAAACTGGCGCCTGCAATGTACCTGCTCGGTAGATCGAAGTCGCCGATGTCAATGCATTCGAAGTAGAGGAATGCCTGGCGCCCGTCTACGTCTATCTTGGTCTTGAACGACGGCGCGAGCGACAGCCGGCGGTTCGTGAACGACCCAGTTGTCAAAAACAGTGCGCGAATGGCGTCGTTTCCCACGAAGGCACCAAAAACCGCCTCTTCAGCCCACAGCGACATCATGAGGTCGATGTCCTGCGTCGACTTCGCGAGGTGGAACGCGGCCTGCAGATCGTGGATCTCTGCCTCCTGCGTGTTCCCTGATCCGCCTCCGTCAGCCCTCGCCAGTTGCGGAACGATCATCGCTCCCGCGCCCAATGCCGCGCCGGCCAGGGTCTTGACCAGCAGGTCACGCCTGCCTACCTCTGTGGTTGTCAATTCGTCGAACTGCCTGTCCATTGGTGTGTCCTTTCATAGGCGATGCGGAATGCCGTCCTCGGTCCCCCACCGCGGCGCATGAAGCCCACGGAAGGACCCGTACAAATGCGGCATGAGGTGATTGTACATGCGGCCCATGCAATCACCGTAAGAACAGCGTGAATTGATCG
>JBBQPO010000290.1:0-7544 GCA_038217285.1 Chthonomonadales bacterium | reverse complement strand
TAACGCCCCGTTTAAGGGACGCGGTGCAGTTCGGGTCCGGGACGGTTGGCTCGCGGACGGCGCATACAGGCCGCGCTTTAGCTGGATCCCTGCGCCGGAGTGGAGCGATACTCTTCGCGGCTGTGACGCCGTTGGAGGTATTGCGTCCAATCCGGTGAATAGGGATTGCAGTCTGCACGGACCTTGATATGCCTGCGGATGCGCACGCGGGAAGCCTCGAACAGAGCGACCTGCTTTTGTTCGCCGTCCTTGCGTTCGAGTTGCCCATGGAACACCCAGCAGTTTCCACCGGCTTCGCCTGGTACTCTGGTAAAGTACTTGTCGGCGATCACGATTTCCATCACGTCGCGGAAGCCGTGAGAAAGGTGATTCGCCGACCCGACCCGACCGAGGCCAGCCCCGCGCCCTCTGGCACGATACTGGTTGTCTCGGAGTCGATGAAGCAGTCACTCTTCAAGGAACTCTGGCAGAACGACCTCGATTGCATCCACATTGGCGACGGAACCAGCATGACCTCCGACGGCCGAACGCTCGAAATCCTCCTCGGCTACCTGCTCGCCCAGACCTGCAGCGCCCGCCACCTGCAGGACCCTGACTACGCCTCCCTGCTAACCGAAGAAGAACAAGCTCTAAAGAACGCGATCGTCCAGTTCCAGCGCACGCTTCCGAACGGGTCCCGCAGCTCCTCCGCCTGGCCGATCATCGCCAACGCCTTGACGAGCCTGTGCAGCCAGAAAGCATAATGCAATGCATCGCCGCATCCCTGCCCAGAGGGCAGACCGCCGCAGGCGCTAAAGCGAAGGGCTTGCCCGTCGCCTCCCCCGCGAACCTACTCGCCTTGTTCTGACACGAATCCAATCCTGCCAATCCCCTAATCCGACAAATCCGAGTTCAAGACAACAAGAACCACTCCGTCAAAAAACCCGACAAAAATCTACTAAAACCTGAAACCTTCCCGCAGCCAGCGTCGTCAAATAGCTTTCTGTCACCAAAACCGTCAAGGAGGCTGCCCCACATGGCGACGAATGCGCAGATTCTCGCGAACCAGGCAAATGCAAACCACTCGACCGGCCCCAAGACTCCGCAAGGCAAGGCCGTTGTGAGCCGTAACGCGGTGAAGCATGGCATCTTCTACCACTCCCTGGATGCAGACACTCCGCAATACCAGGAACTGCTCGTCGGGCTCTTCGAAGCGCTCAAACCGCGAGACGAGCTCCAGCGCATGCTGGTCGAGCAGATCGCGGTGACCATCGTTCGTCTCAAACGCCTGGTCCGGCACGAAGACCGCCACATCGCCGGCGTCGACTTCGACGCCGAAAGGGGAGCCCCGTTCTCAGCCGTCGGCGCGTATATCGCGGATGGAACCGCCGAGCGCACCACGCGATATGAGAGCGCTCTCAACCGGCTGCTGCATCGCCTCCTGCGTACCTACGGCGAAATGCGCGACGATGAAGGCTGGCGGCGCCTCTGGCACGATCCGGAACCGTCGCCCTACCTGGTCACGGTCGAAGTTCCCGGACCGCCGGCCGCCGCAGTTCCCGGGCGCCTCCCTTCAAGCCTGCTCCAAAGTGACGTAAATGTAGTCGCGGCTCCCGAGTCCTCTGGCCAGGAGAACGGATCGGCGCCGATCTCTGCCGCCCGCCGGCCGGAACACGAGCCAAGAACACTGCCGCAGGATGCGTGAACGCCCTACTGAAATGCGGTCGCGCACCGCCCGGCGTCCGAGGACGCCGGGACGGCGGAAACAATTCGCGGTAATCCCGCCCAACCGTCTAAACCCTGAGAATTGGCTTTGTTTTGTAAAATACACATTTCCACGCCAATTCCATGCTAGATGTTGTGCACAGACAGGGGAATTGTTCCGGCTTATGTATGGTTACCGCGTGATGACAGTCAGCAAGCCGAGCACGAAGCTGGCCGTTGGCGAGAAGAACCATCGCACGCTCACGTTGGGAGAGAGCGTCTTTATAAGTGCGTTCGCGCGAACCATTGTTTGCAACGACCGAGGATACACTCCGCTCTCCCAGCGCACTGCTGCGGGAGATATTGTGACCTGAGCGCCTTATGCCAGTCCCCCTCTCCCGCCGAACCGGGTGTTCCCTGGGCGTGAGGGAATCCAGGGTAGCGGCAGGCGTGTAGTAGAGCGCTGCAAAAACAGGAATTCCCGCCTCGCTGTCGTATCTTGCTTCACCAGGCGTCAAGCCATCGCAGGCTGTCAGCCGGTATGGCAAAACACCCTGATCGATCGTCCTGTCGTATTGGGAGAACGAATATGTTGCTGCTTGGATGCTTTGCCGTGCTGGCTCTGGCTGCGGAGGCTCAGCCTATAGTTTTGCCATTGTGGGAGAAGGGCGCTCCGGGGTTCGAGTCGCGCCGTACCGAGCCGGAACAGGCGAAGGACTACTGGGTAAAGAACATCCACAACCCTTCGATCACGGTCTACCTGCCGCCGAAGGAGCTCGCGACGGGTGCGGCCATTGTGATTGCGCCTGGCGGGGGCCATCGCGAGCTTGTGTTCGATGCGGAAGGCCGAGAGCCGGCAGAGTATCTCTGCAAGCTGGGCATCGCGGCGATCGCCCTCAAATACCGTCTTGCGCGGGAGCAGGGGTCGCCCTACAAGATCGAAGAGACGGTCCCGCAGGATGCTTATCGCGCCATGCGCCAGGTGCGCAGCCATGCGAAAGAGTGGAACATCGATCCGAACCGTGTCGGCATGCTGGGGTTCTCCGCCGGTGGTGAGGTCGTTTCAATGGTCGCCTACGGCTCCGGCGATGGCGATCCGAATGCGCCCGATCCCGTCGATCGGCTGAACGGCAAGCCGAACTTCCAGATGCTGGTCTACCCGGGTCCGATGGGCATGCCGGAGGTGATCCCGGCCGACGCGCCGCCCGCCTTCTTGCTCGTGGCAAACGGCGATCGCGGCGCGTCCGGAGTGGTGTACCGCTTGATCGGCAAGTTCCGGGCAGCAAACGTTCCAGTCGAGGCGCACATCTTCTCCCAGGGGGCGCATGCCTTCAACATGGGCTATAGATCGAAGTTGGCCTCGATCAAGAGTTGGCCGCAGCGAATGGCCGACTGGTTGGGCGACAACGGATTCCTGACCGGCCAGAAACCTCCCGAGTCAAAGTAAGAATACGAGAGTCACGTGCGCCCGCTGCAAGTGACGCTCGGACCTACGAAATGGAGATCCGGCCGGTGCGGCGCCGCGTTTAGTCGCGTAGCGACTTCCGAAGGTAGCCGCGCGTTATAACGCACGGACACATTGTGACGGTTCCGTGGTTAAAGCCACGGCTACCATCATTCTGTCGCTACGCAACGAGCAAAACACCCATTTCACCTATATACTTGCGGGTATTGATGTGAATGAATCACCAATCTGGCGGCGCCCTGATCGTCCCGCGGACGAACTGGATTGCTCGATCTCGTCATCCCGCGACCGTGAAGGAATCGTACATGAACAGACCGGTGCACCGAATTGTCATCGTCGCAATATGTGCAGGCTGTGTTCTTTCAACTTCGGCCAACTTCGGACGCGCCGACCAGCCGGCTGAACAGAGACACGCTCGGCTGCTGCCCTTACGGCTCATCGGCACGCAGATACAAAACAGCCGGAGGCAGCGTGTCCGCCTTCGCGGCGTCAACGCAGCGTCTCTCGAATGGACGAGCGACGGCGAAGGCCATATTTTGAAGTCGGTTAATACTGCCATTCAGGACTGGCACGTCAACATCATCCGCCTGCCGCTGTCGCAGGACCGCTGGTTCGGCAAGGCGCCCGACCAGAAGGACGACGGCGCTCCGTACCGTGCGCTCGTCAAGCAGGTCGTGGACGCCTGCGCCTCCCAGGAATGCTATATCATTCTCGATCTTCACTGGTCGGACGCAGGAGAGTGGGGCAAGCAGGTCGGCCAGCACGTGATGCCCGATCAGAACAGCGTGGCCTTCTGGAAGGAGTGTGCGGCGGCTTACAAGAACAAACCCGCCGTGCTGTTTGACCTCTATAACGAGCCGCACAACGTCACCTGGGAGGTCTGGTTGAACGGCGGCATGGTCTCGGAGCGGCCACAGCGAGGTGGCGGGGAAAAGAGCTATCAGTCGGTCGGAATGCAAGCGCTGCTGGATACAATTCGCGGTACTGGCGCCAGGAATCTGGTCGTCGTAGGCGGCCTCGACTGGGCATACGACATGTCCGGCTTCCTGAGCGGCAAGCAGCTTGTCGATAAGCGCGGTAACGGAGTCATCTACGCAAACCACACCTATCCGTTCAAAGGCGATACGGTCGAAAAGTGGATCGGAAAGATGGAGGCAGCCTCGAAATCGTTACCGATTATCGTAAGCGAATTCGGGCAGGGGGGACAGCGTAACCGGCCGGTCGATCCGGCGTGGATACATCAAACGCTGGACGCCATGCGCAGCCACGACTGGGACTGGATCGCATGGGACTTCCACCCTTCGGCGGGACCTACATTGATTTCGGACTGGAACTACACGCCGACGCCGAACTTCGGTGTCTTCGTTAAGCAAGAGTTGGAAACGGCGTCATCGACCGGTTCGTCTCGCGATACGCACTTGTCGACGCAGTCACGCCGACGGAGGCAGACCGAAGACGACTCGTCATACGCACTTACCGGTATCGAGTTCCGCACAACCACCACAGGGTCTCCGAACCCATTTGCGCTTTTCAAGGATGCCTCGATGCCAATAGGACAATTCGATAGCCAACAGGATGTGGGAACAGTGCTGCACCAGGGAACCGCAACGTTCGATTCGGCGTCAGCGGCCTATACCGTCTCCGGCAGCGGCGAGAACATGTGGTCTACCGCGGACGCCTTTCACTATGTCTGGAAGAGGGCGTCGGGAGATCTCACGATCGCGTCCGATGTCGCGTTCGTAGGCAAAGGCAAGGAGCCGCATCGCAAAGCCTGCCTACTGATACGGCAGAGCCTCGACGCCGACTCTGCATATGTTGATGCGGCGCTGCACGGTGACGGCCTGACCTCGCTCCAGTTCCGATCGGCGAATGGCGTGACGACGCATGAGGTGCAGTCAAACGTGTCCGCACCGGCGAAGCTGCGACTGGAGAAGCGAGGCAAAACCGTCCGCCTTTATGTTGCCGGGAAAGGAGAAGACCTCCACTTTTCCGGCGCAGCGGCGCAGATAACGTTCCACGAGCCCTTCTACGTTGGGATCGGTGTCTGTTCGCATAACAAGGACAACGTAGAAAGCGCCGTCTTCCGGAACGTCGAGCTCAATTCGGACCTGCCGGCAGCGACCGGTCAGCCGGTCCTGTATAGTACGCTTGAGACCCAGACGATCGCCTCGACGGATCGCCGCGTAACCCACGTCACAAGGTCCCACATCGAGGCGCCGAACTGGCTGCCTGACGGCAAAAACCTCCTGTTTAACAGCGGCGGTCTCCTGTATCGGATTCCGGCGGCGGGCGGTCCGCCGGAGAAAATCGATACGGGCATTGCCGACCGCTGCAATAACGATCACGGCATCTCCCCGGATGGGACACAGATCGTCATCAGTGACCAGTCGCAAGGACAGCACCAGTCTCTGATCTATACACTCCCAATCGCGGGCGGAACGCCGAAGCTCGTCACGCCGACTGGCCCGTCGTACTGGCACGGATGGTCGCCGGACGGCAAGACGCTAGCGTTCTGTGGTCAGCGCAACGGAGAGTTCGACATCTATTCGATCCCTGCCGAAGGCGGGCCGGAAACGCGACTTACGACCGCGGCGGGTCTCGATGACGGCCCGGAATACTCCCCGGACGGCAGAACCATCTACTTCAACTCGGAACGAACGGGCAAGATGCAGATCTGGCGGATGCACGCGGACGGAAGCGAACAGGAGCAGGTCACAACGGATGAACTCAATAGCTGGTTTCCGCACCCATCGCCCGACGGCAAGAGCCTTGTTTTCCTCTCGTACGAAAGCGACGTCAAGGGGCATCCGCCGAACAAGGATGTGACGCTCCGGATCATGTCGCTCGCTACCAGGAAAATCGACGTGCTTGGCCGGTTCTTCGGTGGCCAGGGCACGGTCAACGTGCCGTGCTGGTCGCCCGATAGCCGAAAGATCGCCTTCGTGACATATCAGTTGATACCGTAGGCGGCGCGTGGTTTCAATGGCCGGCCCGAACGTCCCAACCGAATTACAGGAATTCCGCGTCCTTGTCGCGAAATCTGGCGCATGCATCGAAACGTTCGTCGAGCCAGTCAGTGTGGAAGGAGACGACATGGAAGAGAAGAAGATATCACGCAGGAACTTCGTTGCCGGGACGGCAGGGACTGCATTCGGCGCCATGATCGTGCCGCGACATGTCCTCGGCGGCCCCGGCTATGTTGCCCCTAGCGATCGGCTGAACATCGCTCTTGTCGGGTGCGGCGGACGTGGAATGGAGGATGCCGAAGAGCTGGTTAAAGGGGACCAGAACATCGTCGCACTCGCCGACGTCGATTTCGACTTCGTCGACCGGAGAGTCGAACAATTCAAGACCGGCCGGCAGGGGAGACCTAATCCGAATGGCCAGAAGATTGCGGATGCCTACGGCAAGGCGAAGCGCTACGCCGATTTCCGTAAGATGCTGGATGAGAACAAGGATATCGATGCCGTACTCTGCGCTACGCCGGACCACTGCCATGCCATCGTTGCCAAGACCGCGATGGAGCTCGGAAAGCACGTCTACATCGAGAAGCCGCTGACGTGGTCAGTTCAAGAGGCCCGCACCCTCCGAGAGACGGCGAAGCGCACCAAGGTCGTAACTCAAATGGGCAATCAGGGCCATTCGAGCAGCGACGCAAGGCTCATCAACGAGTGGGTCCAGGCCGGAGTGATCGGGCCGGTTCATGAGGTCTACGTCTGGACAAACCGCCCCATCTGGCCGCAGGGTATTCCGCGCCCCGGTAAGCGTGAGGCTCGGGCCAACCGACCTGGCGGATTCGGAAACTCCTGGACGCAGCGGAGCGTGGACGACGCGACGGCAGCCGCGATTGCGGGACCGTTTTCGGCGCCAGCGAACCTGAACTGGGATCTGTGGCTGGGACCCGGTCCTGATATCGCCTACCATCCGATGTACCATCCATTCAACTGGCGCGGCTGGGTAGATTGGGGAACGGGCGCGCTAGGCGACATGGGCGCGCATCTGATCGACGCTCCATTCTGGGCACTGGGCCTCACGTGGCCGACGAGCGTTGAAGCCACCGGCACACCGTGGGGCATCGACGGGGATAACGCCAAAGCGAGCTATCCGCTCTCGACTCAAGTGGTCTACCACTTCCCGGCGCGCGGGGCTCAACCGCCGGTTCGGATGATCTGGTGCGACGGTGGCCTGATGGCTCCGCGCCCGGACGTCCTTCCCGCAACCGTTGGACTCGATAGGGGCGGTGGTGTTTTCATCGTCGGAGAGAAGGGCGTGTTAGCTCATCAGACGTACGGAGGCGGACCGAAAGTCTATCCTGAGTCCCTTACCGATACGGCGAAGGCGGTCTCGCCCACGTATGAGCGCATCGCGGCGAGCCATCAGATCAACTGGACGAGAG
>JBBQPO010000289.1:0-7628 GCA_038217285.1 Chthonomonadales bacterium | reverse complement strand
GTCTGGGCGGCCATCGCCGGGGCGTCCCGTGAGTTCGACTGCCAGGTCATCGCCACCTCCCACAGTTACGAATGCCTCCAGTCGGCGGTGCAGGGGCTGGAAGGGGAGAGCGAAGAAGATTTCGCCTACATTCGGCTCGACAAGAAGGCCGGCGGCGTGACGGCGAAGCGATTCGACTACGCGCTGCTGCAGGCCGCGCTGGCGTCGAACCTGGAAGTACGCTGATGCCGTCCAAACCAATCGTGATCCAAAAACGCAAGCTGCTGCTCGCCGAAGGCGCGGACGCCTGCAACTTCCTCATCTGGGCCTATCAGGCCTGGGGCGCTACCGATATTCAGGTGCTGGACTTCGGCGGGGTACAGAACCAGGATCTGCCGCTCTATCTGCGCCAACTGCAGATGCTCTCGGGTTTCGACGACGTGGAGACGCTGGTGATTGCGCGCGATGCGGAGCGCAACGCGGGCGGTGCCGTCACCAGTCTTATCAGCCAATTGACCAACGTCGGCCTGCCCGCTCCCGCAGCCCCGTTTACCTTCACCGAAACGCCTCTCCGCGTCGCCACGATGATCTTTCCCGGCTACGCAACAGAAGACCGTGGACGACTGGAAAACGGCACACTGGAAGATCTCTGCCTGAAGACCATTGCCGGCGACCCCATCATGCCCTGCGTGGAGAGCTTTCTGCGGGGCGTACAGGCGACAGGCGAACCGATGCCCCGCCCCCACAAGTCGTCTCTTTATACCTATCTGGCCGGCAAGCAGGCCCTCACCGGCCTGAAACTCGGCGAAGCTGCCCGCGTCGGTGCCTGGGACTGGAATCATCCCGCCTTCGCCCCCTACCGCAACACCGTGCGCGCCATGTAATTCCCTTCATAACCCATCAGCCGGTGTCCAATGTCGAAATGCTGGCTCCGAGCGCTTTTCACAGAACGGACATTTCAGAACGTTTCCTCGGTTAAGTCGGCACTATACAAGGACTTTGCCCGTCCTACGGCTAATGAAAAGGCACTCGCCGTTGACAACTTCCTCACTCATCCCACTTGTGAGGAATTCCCCTCAACCTCTTTCGGCGCCTTCTCCTAAGGTCGCCAGATGGAAAATTTATGACTTTAGAAGCAGGGATTGCCGAAGCACAGTCCGATTCGGATAACCCTCCCAAAAACGAATCCAACACATGTGATTGGGTCATATTGCCGTTGCTCCGGGCCGCAGGTTATGCTCTGCGCGATATTGAGTCGCGCATCGTAGACAGTACGGGCCAATTCCCAGACTATACCATTCTGCCGCATGTGCCTGATGCCACGTGGTATCTGGAAGCAAAGTCATGGAACGTGGCATTAGAGGATAACCATGCGAAACAGGCGCTCAACTATGCAAACCATAACGGGAAGCGCTTCGTAGTCCTCACCAACGGGCAAATATGGCGATTCTATGATAATTCTATTCAGGGACTGCTTGCCGCCAAGTTAATCGTTGAAGCCTCGCTACACGACACTCCGGCGATCACGAACATTCTAGCCGCCGTGTCCAAAGCGCAAGCTTTGTCTGGTGGCCTGGAACGTTTTGCCGCAGAGACATCCGCCCATCGCAGGCAACAGGCCCTTGAAACCGAAGAGCGTCGGCTACTGGCGGAAGAGGAACAACGTCAACAACGCCAGCAGGCGGAACTGCGATCGCGCCTCGACTCGGAAATGGCCGATCAGTTACGCGATTCAGCCAGCGAGTTAGTGCAGACCGTAACATTGTACATGAACGTGCAGAGAGATTTCAAGGAGCTTTTGCCGCGTACGTTGGCGCTCTGGTTCGGCGAAATTCTTTCTCGACCTCCCGATGATTCTAACCACGCGAGTAGTCATGTCGCTCCCGAGCAAGTAGGTCGCCATCTGCGCTCCGAACAAACAGGTGAGAAAACGGTGACACTAAAGGCGCTTCACGATCTTCCAATAGACGGAAAGAGCGAGCGTCCGATTGCCCTCGAAACGCCGGATGGAAAACTGGTAGCCGTGCGCTACTGGGTAGATATAGCGGAACAGGCGGTGCACTGGCTGCTTCAACAATCGCGGCCAATGCCGATACCTTTCGAGCACAGTCGTCCCACACGCTGGTTCGTAAACAACAACCCTGTGCACAAGCGCAAGGAACAACGAGCGAGATTCGCCACGATCTCTACGAACGGTAAGACCGTTTACATGGATAAAGATCGGGAAGGCAGAGAGTTCCTCAAGGACATTCACGCGCTCTGTTTGGCGATGCAAATTCCACCCGAAGGATTTCGGATTACCATGTTAGGATGAGGTGCCGACAAGATCGGCGAAGGATGCTAAAATCACAGATGGCAATCTTATATCACCAACGGTTGAGACTTCAAAATTTTACGGCTTTCTCTGACCAGACGCTGGAGTTTGTTTCGGGCATAAACGTTCTGGTGGGAGAGAATGGCACGGGCAAAACCCACGTCATGAAGGCTCTCTATGCCTGGCAAATGGCGTGTCACCTGGCGGAGGCCGGTAGTTACGCAAAATACGTCGATGTTTTCCTGGCAACTTACGGCGCGAAATCGATTGATGAATTTCACCGAACAAAGAACGGTTCTGCGGCCGTATACGGCACCTATGGCGAAAGCGATTGGACGGCTTTATTTCATCCCCATATAGTCTCTGATAGTGGCGTGATCCCCGCAACGCAACGCCCTGTATTTATTCCAGCGATTGAGATGATGGCTCATGCTCGCAACATGAGCGGCATATTACGGGATTATGCCGATTTTGACCGGACGTGTTTCGACTTTGTGGCGATGGTGACTGCGGAGTCTTCCTCAATACCTTCCCCGTCTCTGATCGAGAAGGTCAGTGTTCTGAAGCAACTTGTTCCCGGCGAAGTGGAATGGAATCGAAACGACCAGCGCTTTTATCTGACTGAGAAAGGCAAACGTCTGCCCTACTCTCTCGTCGCGGAGGGCATACGGAAGGTGACAGCCTTGTACCGCTTGATCGAGTTCAATTGGATTTCACCGGGAGGCGTCCTCTTCTGGGACGAACCCGAGGTAAACCTGAATCCACGCTGGATGGATGAGATCATCGAGGTTCTCGTGGCGCTGGCGCAAAACGGTGTTCAGATCTTTCTGGCGACACATAACTATGTCATCCTGAAACAGATAGACCTGACGCTCCGTGCCCAGCGTCTGGTGAAACCAGAGGCAGCCGTACCGGCCCGGTTCTTCTCACTACACAAGGAACGCGGAGTGAGCAAGGCGATGTGGGCAGACAACTTCGCGGATCTGGAGCCGAATCCAATCCTTGACCAGTATGATCAGATGCTGGCCGAGGACTGGCGTCTGTCCAAATACGAGGCAGAAGCGGAATGAGCGTCTATGAGGAGAGCGGCTTCCAGTTCGATTTCACGTCGGCGAATGACAGCAGCATACACGACAAGGATCTTCCGCATGACGGGAACACCTTCTGGCCTGGCGTGGATTTTCGTGTTGTCGAGAGCCAACGCGAGGTCTGGATCGAGGTCAAGAGCTGGAGTTTCAACCGGATCCACGATAAGGTCGAGCGGCGAACGGCCCAAAGGGATTTCAGTCAAAAACTTGCCAAGAATGCCACGGATGAGTTTCGGGACGAGATTGTGTCTAAGTTTTTGGGAACGACCGGTTATCTGGTGTGGTCCGGCATCGGCGTACCCTCTGCTGTCACATACATAGTGTTCCTCGAACCGCCGAATAGAGGGAGCCGGGCGCTGTTAGGGCCATTTCAAGACCGCCTGCGCGATCAATTCAAAAATGCACAGGCACGCCCTTGGGGAAAGCGCATTACATACAAAGTCGTCGATATAGCAGGGTTTCACGAACTGTTTCCGAACTTCCCTGTAAAGCGGGCATAAGGCGAAAAGAGCAGGAATCCAGTTGGCAACCAGACTATGGCGATTGAATCACGACAGCGAAAGTATCAGTATCGTGGAGTCCGCCAAGAACGGTCGGACAATTTTGTGCCACCTTGCACCGTGAGGTTGAAGTGATTGGCCTAAACGTCCGGGAAGCTTTCATCGAACTGGCCTCTAATACAGGCGAGCATTTCTCTCGGATCAAATGGTTTCTTAAGGATGCTGGCGTGATGTGGAAAATGGTAGCGCAGGGAGGAACAGACGATGCCGTACGGAATGCGACGCAAGAGGTTGGTCGGCAAGAAGAAATACATAAGGACAGCGGGCCAGAGAATTTTCCTAAAATTGTCTGCCTACACCGTCTCGTGCATCGGCGTGGTTTGCCTGGTGATGTCCGCCTGTCTACTATGGGATGACGCACTCAACATCCCGCTTCCACCCGCACTGACGGATCGAGCCTGGTTTATCCCATTCGGTATCTTCGGGGCCACCTCGTTGTGCTTCACCAGGGTTCTGTTCAAAAGGGTCGAACAGATCAGACCGGTTGCCCTGATTACAAAACATACGGCGAAGCGCCTGCCGGAAGTCGAGACACTGGTGCGGGGTTCCGACCTTCCCTCCTCCTCTTCGCAAGCCGAACTCCTCCGCGCTGCAGGAAAGGGTGCGGAGACACCATCGGAGCATCTGCTGAGAGCCACGCAGGGGCAAGGACAGGATGTCTAAGATAAAAGGAAAATGCCCCACCGATTGGCGGGGCATGGTGTAGTGAGGTCGAACCGGTCTCAGGGATGCATCTGTGCGACGCGGATGCGGTTCTGGGCGCGTTCGATGGAGAGTCGCAGTTCCTCGGCGTCGATGGTGCTGCCGGGGACTTCCAGAAGCTGCCGCGCTTTGGCGGCGGCGGCTTTGGCGCGTTCGACATCGATCTCCTGCGAGAGTTCTGCCGTATCGGCGAGAATGATCACCTTCTCTTTATGGACCTGCAGGAAGCCGCCGCTAGTCGCGATGAAGGCTTCGGAGCCGTCTGCGAGCGTCACCTTGATGAGGCCGGTCATGAGTTCGGTGAGCAGCGGCGCGTGGCCTGCCTGCACACCGAGAGAGCCCTCTGTGCCAGGCGCGCGGATGGCCTGGACCTCTTCGGAGAACAGCATACGCTCCGGTGTCACGAGTTCAAGCGGGAATGTTGACATAGATGCCTCCGGCCTAGCCGCCCATTGTCTTGGCTTTTTCGACGACGTCGTCGATACTGCCGACGTTGTAGAAAGCCTGTTCGGGCAGATGGTCGTACTTACCGCTGATCAGCTCCTGGAACGAGCGGATCGTGTCCTTGACCGGCACATACTTGCCGGGCAGACCGGTGAACTGTTCGGCCACGCGGAACGGCTGCGACAGGAACTTCTCGATACGACGGGCGCGGGAGACCATCACTTTGTCTTCGTCGGAGAGTTCGTCGATACCGAGGATCGCGATGATGTCCTGAAGCTCTTTATACCGCTGCATGATCTGCTGCACCGCCAGGGCGACCGCGTAGTGCTCCTGACCGATGACGTGTGGGTCGAGGATGCGCGAGTTGGACTTGAGCGGATCGACCGAGGGATAGATTCCTTTTTCCGACACTTTGCGGTCCAGATAGACATAGGCGTCGAGGTGGGCGAAGGTCGTTGCGGGCGCCGGATCGGTCTCGTCGTCGGCGGGAACATAGATCGCCTGCACCGAGGTGACGGACCCCTTCTTGGTGGACGTGATGCGCTCCTGGAGGACACCCATCTCCGTGCCGAGCGTGGGCTGGTAGCCGACGGCGCTGGGGATGCGTCCAAGCAGCGCGGAGACTTCGGCCCCGGCCTGGACGAAACGGAAGATGTTATCGACGAACAGAAGGACGTCCTGGTTCTCCACGTCGCGGAAATATTCGGCGATGGTGAGCGCGGAGAGGGCGACGCGCAGACGCGCGCCGGGCGGCTCGTTCATCTGCCCGAACACCATCGCGGTCTTGGCGATAACCCCGGACTCCGTCATTTCGAGCCAGAGGTCGTTGCCCTCGCGGGTGCGCTCCCCTACCCCGGCGAAGACCGAGAAGCCGCCGTGTTCGGTGGCGATGTTGGTGATCAGTTCCTGAATCAGAACGGTCTTGCCGAGCCCGGCGCCGCCGAACAGGCCGATCTTACCGCCCTTGAGGAATGGGGTCAGCAGATCGACGACCTTGAGGCCGGTTTCGAGGACTTCCTGCGCGCTGCTCTGGTCGGCGAACGAAGGCGCCGGACGGTGGATGGGCCAATACTCGGTGGCGTTGATGGGACCACGCTCGTCGATCGGCTTGCCGAGAATGTTCATGACGCGCCCGAGGGCTTCGCGCCCGACGGGCACGGAGATGGGGCGACCGGTATCCTCGGCGGCCATGCCGCGCACCAGACCGTCGGTCGTGGACATCGCGATACAGCGAACGACATCGTTGCCAAGATGCTGCGCCACCTCGACCGTGAGGTCGATTCCCCGGCTCTCCTCTTTGATGGTGACCGCGTTGTTGATGGGCGGAAGTTCGCCCGGTTCGAACCCGAGGTCAACGACGGGACCCTGAACCTGTACGATGTGTCCTGTAGCCATTCTGTGGCCTGCCTCCTTCGGCGTTCCGATCTCGCGTCTTTAAGGAGGCGTTCGGCTCGCAATCGGAGCGTCGCCTGCCTCTTCCGGCGGAACGGATGCTAAAAATCTATCGGTAAAACGGGGGTGACGAGTAGTTTGTGCAATGCTTCACAACGTCTAGTTTAGCAGGTTTTTGCCAGTAAAAGCAATAGCTTTGCCGTAAATTCGCACATCGTTACCGCCATCGACGCAGAATCGGTCCGTCTACTCCCCGGCGCTTTTGCGGGCCACGTAGAAGATGCGATCCGAGGCGCGGTTCACGGCCCGCAGAGTATACGCCTGATAGACGCTGATCTCCTCGAAACCGGCAGTGGTGAGCATCTGTTTGATCTCGTCGGTCGTGTAGGCGAACTGCCAGTGATCCTCTTCGAAATAGCGGTCGGAGCCATCGGGTTCGCGAAACCAGAACTTCATATGGACCCGGCAGAGACGGGTCTCCGGAAAGTAGGTGCTGCGCCAGTCGTAGCGGAGCGGCTCATCGGCCTGGAGGTTGCTCTGGTCGAAGAAATGTTCACGGAGCGCCAGGTCGGAGTTGAGGTCGAAGATAAAAAGGCCGTTGCGCGTCAGATGCAGCGCGACACGCTCGAAAGCCCGCTGCAGATGGGCAGGGTCGGTGATATAGTTCAGACTGTCGAAGAGGCTGATACAGAGATCGAAGCGCTCGCCGGGCAGATCGAGCACCCCGGCATCCTGCACGTAGTAGGGGGTCGCCTGCCCCAGTGCGGCAGACTTGCGCCGGGCCTCGGCGATCATGCCGGGAGCGATGTCAACCCCGGTCATGTCGTAGCCTGCCTCCGCGAGCAGTTCGGTGACATTCCCCGTGCCGCAGGCCAGATCGAGGATGCGACGCGGTCGGGCGCTGCGAGTCTCCAGCAGGCGGCGCAGATAAGCCACCCAGTCGGCATAGGGAACGCCCTGCATGAGAAGGTCGTAGACGGCGGCGACGGCGGCGAACTGATTGGGCTCTTCCGGCGCGAGCGACTCCGGGGATGTTACTGTTTCCATGCGGAGCTATTTCGACAGAGAAACAGGCCGTCCCTGCACGATTTCGCAGGAACGGCCCGTTATCTTCTGCCATCATCATCCCGATATCAACGGGTATGCAGG
>JBBQPO010000288.1:0-7654 GCA_038217285.1 Chthonomonadales bacterium | reverse complement strand
GGGGAGCTACCGAGGGCGAGCCCGGCGTGGTGATCATCGCAGGCACCGGAGCCGTCGCTTACGGGTGTAATGCGGAGGGACAGTCCCACAAAGAAGACGGATTTGGGTATCTGCTTGGAGATAGGGGAAGCGGTTTCAATCTCGGACTCTATGCCCTGCGCTATACCCTCGACAGAATGCAGGAGAGCCGGAGCGACGCCCTGACCACAGCGGTACTCGAACATACGGGCGCCAGACTCCAGAATGAGATTCTCCAGTGGCTGTATGGAGAGTTCAGCACAGCGCGCGTGGCCGGCCTCGCCCCCATCGTCGGCGCCCTGGCGGAGGCCGGGGATCCGGCGTCGCGCACACTCGTAGCCGAGATGGCCCGGAGGCTGCGACATACCGTCCGTTCGATCCGACATACGCTCTGGCTGCCTCGCGGCGCGCCTGTCTATCCGCTGGGAGGACTCTGGCAGCTTGGCCCGTTCTTTCGCGCGGAGTTCGCGGAGCCGATGTGGCCGGGACACGGCGGAACGGTACTGACCGCAGATACGCTTCCCGGCGGCCGTTTCACGCTCGCCGAAGCCAGGCACGATGCCGCCGTCGGTGCGGCGCTGCTGGCTGCGAAGGAAGAATGACAACGGCGGGGCGGAGAGAAATATCTCTCCGCCCCGCCGCTATTTTGTGGGAGGTCTATAAGCCGGGTTTTGTCTTTGTGTGGTCATCTCTCTACGAAGCCGGTTGCCCGGCCCCTCTTGCGACCTACCCGGAGGATCAGCGAGCCGCCTCATCTCCTCCTGTCAGGTCTTGCTCCCGATGGGGTTTACCAGGCCGACGTGTCTCCACGCCGCCGGTGCGCTCTTACCGCACCATTTCACCGTTGCCGCCAGGCGGCTGTATCATTTCTGTGGCACTTTCCGTCGGGTTACCCCGCCCGGACGTTATCCGGCATCGTGCCCTATGGAGCCCGGACTTTCCTCTCCGGCTCTGCCCCCAGCAGGCAAGCCTGCCGACGACCTTGCCGCAGCGACCACCCGACCTCCCGCCGCTCATTCTACCTCAGTACCCGTTGGACGTCAACTGGGATCGGTAACTTGCTCCGCCGACATCCGGCGGGCAATGGTGCAGGCCCGGCAGGTTTCGTCGTCACAAAGTAAGGCGGACGGGCTGCCTTTCAGCATCGTGACGGCCATCGACACGGCCTGCTGCTGGCGCATCAACTGGCTTTCGGCATTACCGATATGCCCGCGCCGCAGTATGCGGCTCTGCCGCAGCAAAGACTCGATTTTGGCAAAGCCTGCGCGGCATTCCGGGCTCCCAAGCATCGTTGTCCGAGCGCCACCAACCATATCGATTTCCGTGGACCGGTGGACATAGGGAACATCCGCCCAGATCTCCGCAAGATGCAGAGATAGATTGTCCGTATGGCCGACCCCGATCAGCAGTATCCAGCCGTTCCGCTGGTGCAGACGCGCCAGTGGGCCATCGGACCCGAACGGATAGTGGAACGGGACTTGAGAGGTCAGAGCTTCCGCGTCCGGTCCGATAGCAACGAAAGTGAACGCCGGATGGGCGCTGCGAAAAACCGCCGGGTGCTGCAGGACGGCATCCGCAAGGACGTCCTCGTTGGGCAGGGTGTCGGCATTATTCGGATCGCGTGCGAAAGCGGGCATGAGCAGCGTTCCGTCCGCTCCGAGCACTTCCAGGCAGGCCGCCACGAGTGTCGCCGCGCCTCCCTGGATCGGTCCTATTGCGGGTAGGGAAGCATGAACGAGTACCGCGCTCCCAGAGGGGAGTCCAATATCTGTCAGGTCATCGACAAGTTGTCGCTGTGTCCACATAAGCTCTTCAACTCGATCCTCTCCGCCTACGGTAGGTAAAAAGCCTGGCGGCTAAAGGTAACCCAGGTCTTCCAGACGGCGGGCGAGTTCGGCCTCTTCTTCGGCAGTATAGGCATCCGCCTGTGCGGAGGACGCCTCGGATCGGATGGTGTGTCGGCCCATTCCTGGGGGAGCGGCGATTCCGAAGGCGTCGAGGACAGTCGGCGCGACGTCGTAGAGGGAGAGCCCTTCTCGGCGTCCGCCGCCCCCGCAGGTCTGGTCACCGGCGTTGGCCATGAGGAAGATGCCCTGTTGGGCATGATTCGCGTCGTCCGGGCCGGTATCGTTGTCGTGGGTCCAGACGGAAGCGTGCCCGATGCTGCCGACCGAGCGCCAGTGCAGGTCGCCAAAATAGACGATCAAATCCGGGGCGACGTTCTTGACGGCGGCATACGTATGTTCCGGGCGGAATACCCGAGTGCCGATGGGAACGCCGCTTTCGTCGCCCAGCGCCTCCAGGCGGGTCGTTAGCTCCGCGCGCAGGCTTTCGACCTCGGTGGGGGAGACGGTGCCCTGCGGTTCGCGGCCCTGAACGTTCAGAAACAGCCGGCCGTAGTAGCCGCCATCGCCCCAGGCTCGCGTCCGTGACCAGTCCACCAGGGCCGGACTGAATTTGGTTACTTCGTGTACCGGTTCTTTCAGCACGAGGTATCCCTCTTGAATCAGCCACTGATTGAAGCAGATGCCGCCATCCATCCGTTTCGCCCCATGATCCGAGACGATCAACACGCGCGTATCCGGCTCCAGAACGGATAGGAGGGTGCCGACCTCCGCGTCGAGGGCGACATAGTAGTCGCGTATGGCGTGCTCCAGGGGATTGCCTGCCACATATTTCGGATGTTTCGGGTCGAAATATTTCCAGAAGGCGTGATGGATCCGGTCCGGCCCCATCTCTACCATGACGAAAAAGTCCCATGGCTTTGTGGTCACGAGGTGACGGGCCAGCGCAAAACGCTGTCGAGTCATCGTGTAGATCTCAGCGAGCAGGCGCTCTTTGTCCTCCGTGCGAAAATCCCGTGTGTCGAAGAGATAGTCGCCGACGACATCGCGGATCTCATGCTTCAGTTCCGGTGGATAGGTGTAGTCGCTCCCCGTGTCGGGGGCAAGAAAGTCTCCGATCAGAAGGCCGTTCATAGGCTTGGGCGGGTAGGTCAGCGGCACCCCAAGGACGATCGAGCGCTTGCCGTAGTCGCCCAGGACGTCCCACAGGGGCCGTTCATTGACAAGTCGGTTGCTGGCGAACTGCAGGCCGTCATAGCTATGATCGCGCCTATTCCGAAAGCCGTAGATGCCCAGTGTACCGGGATCTTTGCCGGTCATCATGCACATCCAGGCCGGGACCGTGATCGGTGGGATCGTACTGGTGAGCGGTCCCCATACGCCGCGCTGCATGACCCGGCGGAGATTTGGCAAACGGTTCGCCCACAGATCGAAAACCAGTTCGGGCGCGGCACAGTCCAACCCGATCACACACACCTTTTGCGACATCATAGTTCCTTCATCAAGCCTCGTGCCCTGTGCCGCAATCGTGCAAATTTGCCGACCAGGAACAGCCCGAGCCGAGAGGCGAATCCTGGTCATCGTTCGACCGGGAAAGGAGTCGCCTGCACGGATTTCGGCATTTCATTCCGGTCTCTGTTCGACGTCTCCGTGCGGAACTCCTGCCAACCAACGAGGGACGCAAATCGGGTTCGATGCCGCCATCGCGTCGAACATGCGCGAAACCGTCGCCCCGCGCCCTTCGTAGTAGGTTCGGACGAGAGTAAGAAATCGGGAGTGAAAGAGGGCGCGATCAACTATGGTTAAGAAGGTAGTGCTGGGCGGCTGTCTATCGATTTTATTCGTGGGAATCGTCGGCTGGTTCGCTGTGAAAGCCTTTCTGAAAGCGCCTCTTGAAGAGCAGCGCAGCGAGGCGGTGACCCGTGGCAACGTCGAGATCAAGGTCGTTGAAAACGGCGCCATCGAGCCGCTGAAAAAAGTGGAAGTAAAGTCGAAAGTCGGCGGGCGGATCGCGAAGCTGTTGGTAGATGAGGGGCAGACCGTACAGGCCGGACAGGCCCTGGCGATGATCGATCCCCAGGAGATCAACAGCCAGGTCGCAGCGCTCCGCGCGCAGTTGAAAGGCACCGAGGCGCGGCTGGCGTCGGCCCGCAAGAACTCCACGTACCAGCAGAGCCAGACAGCGACAAACATCGACTCGGTTCGCCAGAATGTGCGGAGCGCCAAGGCGCGGCTGGACATCGCCGAGAACCAGGCCGGTGTGCAGCCGAAACTCACCGACCAGAGCATTCAGATGGCCCAGGCAAGCCTCGAATCGGCGCGCGCCAACCTGAAAGCGCTTCAAGACAATCAGAACCTCATGGTGGAGTCGACGCATCCCAACGCGGTCGTCTCGGCGCAGTCGGCCTACGATCAGGCCAAAGCCCAGGCAGATAACGCGAATCGGAACCTGACCCGCCAGCGTCTACTGCTTATCAAAGGCTTTGTAGCGCAGCAGGCGGTCGACAGCGCGGAGACGGACACCGGAGTCGCGGTTTCGCATCTTAGGGAAGTGAAGGATCGCCTCGACCGCATCGAGAAGACGAATAAGCTCGAAGAGAACAATATACGAAATCAGATCTCCAGTTCGGAAAGCCAGGTTCATCAGTTGGAAGTCGCTCTGGAACAGAGTCGCACCGACGTCTCCCCGCGCACCAAACAGAGTGAACTGGACAGCGCTCAGGCCGCCTACCGACAGGCGCTCGCGCAACTGGAGGCGGCCCGCTCCGGCAAGACGCAGGATGCGATGCGCGGAGACGACATCAAAGCCGCAGAAGCCGAAGTCAGCCAGATACAGAACCAGTTGAACGAGAGCCTCGTCCATCAGAACGATACGACGTTGCGCGCCGCCATGTCCGGGGTGGTCACCAAACGCTATGTCGAACAGGGCGAACTCATCACCTCCGCAATCGGCTCCTTCTCTTCCGGGACCCCCCTTTTCCAGATCTCCGACCTCGCGACCATGTTGATCAAGATCAATATCAACGAGGTCGATATTCCGAAAGTAAGACTGCGCCTGCCGACAGAAGTAACGCTGGACTCGGCGAAAGGAACGCTTTTCCCGGCAATCGTGCGCAAGGTCGCAACCTCGGCGCTCTCCAATGAGACTCCCGGCCAGAGCGCGGCAGCGGCCACGCAGGGCGTGATCCGATTCCCTGTCGAAATCCGCGTGGAGAAGTCGGACAAGCGATTGAAGCCGGGCATGAGTGCCCGTTGCGCGATCATAGTAGCGCGGCGGATCGATGTACTGCGCCTGCCCACCAACTGTGTGCAGACGCTGGCCGGAAAATCGTTTGTGATGCTGGTGACTTCGACTTTGAAAGATGGGAAGCCGGCAGAGATCGCCACGAAACGTGAGGTCACCATCGGACTGCGAGGGGACGACTTCATCGAGATCGTCGCGGGCCTGAAAGAGAAAGAGAAGGTGCGTCCCAATCCTTTTGGTGGACCGCCTCGCAAGACGATCGACATCAATATGGGACCGGACAATCGTCAGAATAACTAGGACGGGCGAGGAGAGAACATGAACCTTTATCGCTCTATCCAGACCGCCCTGGCGAATCTGATGGCGAACAAACTGCGGTCGCTGCTGACAATGCTGGGCGTTATCATCGGCGTCAGTTCCGTCATCATTATGGTTGCCATCGTCGAAGGGGCCTCGGCCCGCGTTACGGACGAGTTTAAACGGATGGGTTCCAGTCTGATCATTATCTACTATGAGCCGGACTGGCGCGACAATCGTAAGACGACACGCCGCATCGACAGCATGAAGATGGCAGACATCGAAGCGATGCGCGCCGAGTGCGATCTCATTAAGGATGTTTCCGCCGAGATGCCGCTGGGAGGCGACACAAAGGTACGAAACAACGACCACGTTGTGAGCGTGAAGGGCAACGCCGTGATGCCCGCGTACGAGCGGCTGCGCAATGTCTCGGTCGAACACGGGCGTTTTATATCGGATGAGGACATGAATACGTGGGCCAAGGTCTGCGTAATCGGCCCGAAAGTGGCCACCGAGCTCTTCAAAGGCGAAGATGCGGTCGGGCGCAGCCTACAGTTCGAGAATCTCAGTCTGACCATCGTGGGCGTTCTGAAGGCCAAGGGGCGTTCACTCGACGGTGACGCCGATAAGACCGTCTACATTCCGCTGACAACGGCGCAGAAACGGACGATGGGGACGGAGGGCGTGGGAGTCGTGTTTGCAGAGCCCAAAGATTCGACGCGGATCAATCAGGCGATGGATCAGGTCTGGCAACTCCTCATGAAGCGCTATGACAACTTACCTGGCTTTCACGTCGATAGCCAGGAGAACATCCTCAACAGCATCAATCGTATTCTCTCCATCTTCGCCATTATGCTGAGCTCCATTGCGGGGTTGGCGCTTCTGGTCGGCGGCATCGGAATCATGAACATCATGCTGGTTTCCGTCACCGAGCGGACGCGCGAAATTGGCGTACGCAAAGCCGTCGGCGCGAAGCGACGCGATATTCTCACGCAGTTCCTGATCGAATCCGCGACCGTCTCCGGGCTGGGCGGGCTGATCGGGATCGCGGTCGGGGCAGGCGTGGCGTATGGAATCGGCTTCATCACCCAGTTCGTCCCGGCTATGACGGACCCGCAGACCGGCGCCAAAGGGCTGAACATCTATCTGCCTGTCAGCGTCTCGGTGGGCGCCTTCGCGTTCTCAGCCTTTGTGGGCATCTTCTTCGGTATCTATCCCGCTATTCGGGCCTCCCGTCTGGACCCCATCCAGGCGCTCCGCCACGAATAACGCTCCGACACAGCCGTGAAGCCCGGGCAGGGGAGGGGGTCCTCCTCGATGCCCGGGCTTCCGTCTTCATCCTCTATTTCGCCAGTTTCTGAAGTTTCGCGGCGACCTGCGCCATCGAATCCATAGTGCCGACGTATTTCCCGTTCTTATCGATGATCACGGTGGACGGTATTCCGGCGAAGCCGAATTTCCCAATCACGGTTGCATTCTGGTCCGACAGGATCGGGTAGGTGACCTTGTGCTCCTTGCGGAAGGCACGTATTTTGTCAAATGGGTCTGCGCCTTGCTCCTGAATGGAGAGCGCGAGTACCTGGACATTGCGAGTCTTGAACTTCTGCCAGATCTCTTTTTCTAAATGAGGAGCCTCCTCATTGCAGCCGCCTCACCAGGTGGCGAACATGGTCAGCACGACCGTTTTGCCACGGTAGTCCGACAGTTTTACGGTCTTCCCCTGATCGCTCTTGAACGTGAAGTCGGCGATTTTATTTCCGACTTTGTACGTTCCTGCCCCGCCCGCCAGTCCGTGCCGAGCCGTCAGTACGAGCGTCAGGAAGACCACCAGCGCTGCTATCGGCAGCATTCGTTTTATCATGATGTCTTCTCCTGACTTTAGCGGAAGCCTCTATTTCTGCACGGCCTCCCGCATTGGCATTGTAACTCATTTCGAACCGCAAGTCAACCGGGCACACAGGGAACACCCCAGGAGCACACCGTCCCAAAGCGGTCCAGCAAGTCGCCGCAGCGTACCGAATTGTTACAAGCCTATTGCCAGGTTCTGCAAAATGCTAGGCGTCTGAATCATCTGGTTCTACGTATCCTAACTTTTTGGCTACTCCCCACTGTTGGTTTTGACAACCCGGTTTGGCCCACTTCGATACTCAATTTTGGCCCACTTCGATATTCGAGATTGGCCCACCTACCGGGGTAAATCGAATACGATTGTGGGCGCCTCCTTTCCGAAATCTCTCCCCTGGTCATACAG
>JBBQPO010000287.1:0-7697 GCA_038217285.1 Chthonomonadales bacterium | reverse complement strand
TATCCCGCGTTGCTCGCTAGTCTGCTCAGAAGAGGTTTCCGATGGTGTTCAAATTCAAACGGAATCGGTGTTCAAATTCAAACGGAATCAGTGTTCATTTTGAAACGGAATCGCCGTTCATTTTGAACGCGATTTTGCAACGCTCGGAGGCAACACCTCTTACGGCAATGGAATCAACAACAGCGGCACAGTCGCAGGCTATTCCAATATAACTGGAAGCACTGTCCACGCCTTCACTTACGACACCAGCATGCACGACCTGGGCACGCTCGGAGGCACCAACTCTTACGGCTACGGCATCAATAGCAGCGGTACCGTCGCAGGCGAGTCCTACACAGCGGGAAATTTAGCTAACCACGCCTTCCGATATGACACTAGCATGCACGATCTAGGCACACTCGGCGGTGGTGGCTCTTACGACTTTGGCATTAACAGCAGCGGCACTGTCGCAGGCTACTCCAACATTGCCGGAAATGTCGTCACCCATGCCTTCTATTACGACACCAGCATGCACGACCTGGGCACACTCGGAGGCACCAATTCTTACGGCTACGGCATTAACGGCAGCGGCATTATCGCAGGCTCCTCCAACACAGCTGATGGCGGTGGCCATGCCTTCTACTACGATAGCGCGATGTACGACCTCAATAGCTACCTGGATGCCAGCGGAACCGGGTGGACTCTGCAGCAAGCCTATGCAATCAACGACATCGGCCAGATCACCGGCAGCGGCACCATCGGTGGGAAGACGCATGCCTATCTGCTGACTGTCAGCACCGACGTCGTATCTACCACGCCGGAACCGGGTACTTGGGCGATGCTGGTTGGCATGACCGTTTCCGGTCTGGCCGTTGCACACCGACGCAAGATACGTCAAGCGTAACTTCCTTCCCGATCTCTACCGCACCGGTCAGCACGCAACGTGTCGGCTCACCGTCTCCCGAAAGGATTTCTACACTATGTCTGTACGTTTGAATTGTTCGTTCGCGCTGCTCTCGTTCTCGCTGGCCGTCCTGCCTGCCCTGGCCGCTCCACCGGTCTATCATGTCCTCGATCTAGGTACGCTTGGAGGCACTCAATCTGTCGGGCAGGGCATCAACAGCAGTGGCACTGTCACAGGCTACTCCAGGACAGCCGGAGGCGCTACACACGCCTTCCGGTACGACACCACCATGCACGATCTGGGTACGCTCGGAGGCGTCGGCTCCGGCGGCCTTGGCATCAACAGCAGCGGCACTGTCGCGGGCGAATCCGACATAGCCGGAAATGCCGCTACCCACGCCTTCACCTACGACATCAGCATGCACGATCTGGGTACGCTCGGGGGCACCAACTCTGTCGGCTTTCATATCAACATCAGCGGCACCGTCGCAGGCTACTCTCAAGTCGCTGGAGACGCCGCTTACCACGCCTTCCGCTACGACACCAGCATGCACGATCTGGGCACGCTCGGAGGCACGATCTCGCTAGGCCTAGCCATCAATAGCTTCAGCACCGTCGCGGGCGACTCCAACATATCTGGAGGCGCTACCCATGCCTTTCGGTACGACACCAGCATGCACGATCTAGGCACCCTTGGTGGCACCAACTCAAACAGCCGTGGCATCAACAGTAGCGGCACCGTCGCGGGCGCCTCAGACATAGCCGGAGGCGCGACACACGCATTTCGCTACGACAACAGCATGCACGATCTAGGCACGCTCGGAGGCGCAAGTTCGTTCAGCCGGGACATCAACAGCAGCGGAAACGTTGTAGGCAGCTCCCAGATCCTAGCCGGAGGTCTCCAGCATGCCTTCTATTACGATAGCGCTATATACGACCTGAACAGCTACCTCGACGCCAGCGGAGCCGGGTGGACACTGGATGACGCCTTTGGCATCAATGATACTGGCCAGATCACCGGCTCTGGCATCATCGGTGGCCAGCAGCATGCCTTCCTGCTCACCGCGGATGCGGCCGCTACGCCGGAACCGGGTACGTGGGCTCTGTTGGTTGGCATGACCGTTTCCGGTCTGGCCCTGGCGCGCCGCCGCAAGAGTCGCAAGGCGTAACGTCCTTCCCGATCCCTGCCGCGCAGGCCCACGCACGTTGAGGGTGGGCCGGCGCGTCGTGGCGATAGAGGGTCGCCCGTACATGACATCGATGGCGAGGTGTTTTTCCACTTTGGTCGTCAGTTCCCGGGTGAAGGTTTGCTAGCGCACTCCTTCGCCGCGCCGCCTTCTGGCATTTGACAATCCCACAACCGACAGAGTATAATCTGTTCGAACGCACACCTATTGGGGGATCGTCCAGTGGCAGGACAGCGGCCTTTGGCGCCGTTAACCAAGGTTCGAGTCCTTGTCCCCCAGGTTTTACCAAACAACGCTCGTGGTCGCATCCTCTGCCTTGACTCCAACGGACTTTTCGTCTGGTGCCGTAAACAACCCTAAAACCTTGGTATCGAAAACCTCATCCTCAGCTTCCTCTCCAGAACGGTATCGTTTTGTCTCCTTCCCGATGGGATACTGTCCTGCTGCCTGGGACGGAGTATAATAGAATCAGAGGAGAGATGAGACGATGACAGAGCCGCCGACTGTGCTGACAAGTGAAGACGACGATCCTTCTGATCTGCATCCACTGCTGCGCGGGCTGAACCCGGTGCAGCGGGAGGCCGTGCTGCATGGGGAAGGACCACTGCTGCTTTTTGCGGGGGCGGGGAGCGGAAAAACGCGGGTCTTAACGCATCGTGTCGCCTATCTGATCGCCGAGAGCGGCGTCTCGCCTTATAATATTATGGCGGTCACCTTTACCAATAAGGCCGCGAAGGAGATGAAGGAGCGCATCGGCAAGATCCTCAACGACGAGGGCAAGTCGCGCCACCTCACGGTCGGGACGTTTCATGCCACCTGCGCCCGCCTGCTGCGCGAACATGGCGAAAAGATCGGCCTCCGACGCGACTTCCTCGTGTTCGACGACAGCGACCAACTCACCCTCATGCGCGA
Source organism: Chthonomonadales bacterium (assembly GCA_038217285.1). Lineage (GTDB taxonomy): Bacteria > Armatimonadota > Chthonomonadetes > Chthonomonadales > Chthonomonadaceae > JANXLO01. The sequence goes on along the minus strand of JBBQPO010000287.1, from coordinate 4,716 downwards.
CTGCCTGCGCCAGTTGCAGATCGACGACAAACAGTTCACGCCCCGCTCCATTCTCTCCCGGATCAGCAACGCCAAAGAGAAGCTGATCACCCCGGAGACGTGGCGTCAGCATTTTCATGGCTTCATCGAGGACATCTGCGGCAAGATCTATCCCCTCTACCAGAGCAAACTCGAACAGAACAACGCCCTCGATTTCGACGATCTACTGGTGGAGACCGTGCGCCTCTTTGCAGAGAGCCCTGCTACCCTGGAGCGTCTGCAGGACCGGTTTCGCTATATCCTGGTGGACGAGTATCAGGACGTCAACTATGTGCAGTATATGTTTCTCAAGCAGCTCGCGATGAAGCGGCGCAACCTCTGCGTCGTGGGGGACGACGATCAGTCGGTCTACGCATTCCGGGGCGCGAATGTCGAGCTTATCCTGCAGTTCGAGCACGACTATCCCGAGGCGAAGGTGCTGAAGCTGGAACAGAACTACCGCTCCACCCGCACTATTCTCGACGCGGCCTACGGCGTCGTGCGCCACAACCGAAGCCGAAAGGACAAGAAGCTCTGGACGGAGAAGGACGCCGGCACGCCACTCACCCGCATCGATGCCGCCAACGAGCAGGAGGAGGCCGTCAAACTCGTCGAGCGCGTGCGAGACGACGTAAAATTACAGCGCCGGAACTACGGCGACTACGCCGTGCTCTACCGCACCAACGCGCAGTCGCGGGTGCTGGAAGAGGTGTTCAAGACCTGGCGCGTCCCCGCTCGGATCGTCGGCGGCGTGCGCTACTTCGACCGCAAAGAGGTCAAGGACGCGCTGGCCTATCTGCGCGTCGTGCAGTCTCCCGCCGACAGCGTGAGTCTGCGGCGCATCATCAACGTGCCGGCGCGGGGCATCGGCGCGACCACGCTGCGCGCCATCGAAGAGGAGATGAACCTCTCCGGGCGGACGTTCTGGGAGATCCTGTCGCGCGCCGATCAGCTCAGCCAGCTCCAGCGGCCCACCCGCAAACGCCTCGCCGATTTCGTCGCGCTCATTCTCGGACTGCAGACCGAACGCGACACGATGAGCGTGACCGAACTGGCGCAGGCCATGCTCGACCGCACCGGCCTGCTGCGGGAACTGGAAGCCGAGAACGACATCGACCGCGTCGAGAACGTCAAGGAGCTTATCTCCACGACCCGGCAGTACGAGGCGGAGGCCCTGCAGATGGGCGAGACGCCGAGCCTGGGCGGCTTCCTGGAGAACGTCTCGCTGGTCGCCGACATCGACAATCTCGACCCCAACGCCGAGGCCGTCACTCTGATGACGCTGCACGCCGCGAAAGGGCTGGAGTTCCCGGTCGTCTTTCTGGTCGGCATGGAGGAGAACATCTTCCCGCACATGCGCTCCCGCGAAACCGATGCGGAGATGGAGGAGGAGCGCCGCCTCTGCTACGTCGGCATCACGCGGGCGATGGAGGAGTTGGTCGTCAGTCGGGCGGATCGCCGCACCCTCTACGGCGGCATCTCGTTCAACCCACCCTCCCGCTTCCTGCGCGAGATCCCCAGCGAGCTGTTCTACTCCGAGAAGAGCCGCTCCGGACGCGGCCCTGCCGTCAGCAGCTTCGACCCGGACGCCGACGAGCAGGTCTATCGCAAACCCGTCGCCCCGCAGAAAATGTGGGATAGCGGCCCGATTTCGCCGACCGAACAAAAAAAGACCGCCGTGACGGACGAGTACCGTGTCGGGCAGAAGGTACGGCATGAGAAGTTCGGCGTCGGCGTCATCCTCAACGTCTCCGGCGAGGCGGCCAACCGGCAGGTCGAAGTCGTCTTCCCGACGGTCGGCCCGAAGCGACTGGCGCTCGCCTATGCCAAGTTGGTCCCCGTCCGATGACCGCCGAAGCCGACGCGCCTCTCGATAACGACGACCTTACGCACGAGGACAGTAACCTTCCGCTCTGCAACACCGGTGCTCCTCTCTGCGGCACTGATATTCCGCTCTGCGGAGTCAACGCGCCTTTCGATAGCGGCGTCGTTCCGCTTTACGACACGGTCGCGGAGTGGTACGACAACAGCCTTCAGACCGGCTCGCCGGTCCATGCCCTGGCGATTCCCGCGATGCTGACGCTATGCGGTGCGCTGGAGGGGCAGGAGATCTGCGATCTGGCCTGCGGACAGGGCATTCTCTCCCGTGAGCTGGCTCTCGCCCATGCCGCCGTGGTCGGTATCGACCTGTCGGGCGGACTGCTGGCCCTCGCTCGGCGCTATGAAGTATCTTGTCCGCTCGGAATCGTATACGGGGAAGGCGACGCGCAGGCGCTTACCGCTATCCCCGACGACAGTTTCGACGGCGTTACGTGTTGCCTGGCGCTGATGGATATTCCCGATTTAACGGCCTGCCTGCGCGCAGTGGGCCGTATTTTGCGTCCGGGCGGCTGGTTTGTTTTCGCGATCACCCATCCCTGTTTTCAGGCGCCGGAAGGCCGTTGGACCGGGCAGAAGGGCGGCACGATACGCCGCGAGGTGCGGGGCTATTTCCGTGAAATCGCCTGGCGTTCCGACAATCCGCACGGCGTACGCGGGCAGGTCGGGGCCCACCATCGCACCCTGACGACCTATCTCAACGCCTGTATCACGGCTGGCTTGACCCTCGAACAGTTCGCCGAGCCACAGGCCTCAGACGAGACGGCGCTGCGGGTTCCCGGTTATGCCGAAGTTCCGGCGGTGCTTGTGGTCCGTTGTCGCAAGGGACCCGCGTAGAAAGCAGAGGAGCGCATGGTCAAAGAGCAGAAAGTGATAGCCGCGCTGCGGTCGGCGTGGGAGCGGGAGATCGAAGCCGCTCAGATGTACCGTCTGCTGGCGGAAGCGCAGGAGATCGAACGCCGCCGGGGGCTGTTTATTCGGCTGGCGGAGGCGGAGGAGGGACACGCCCGTCAGTTCGCCGGCCGCATCGCCGCGCTCGGCGGAATGCCGCCTGAAGCGACGACAGCCCCCACCCTGGCCCAGCGCCGTATGATGAAGACCTTTGGCGCGGACGCCATGCTGCGCCGTCTGGAAGCCGAGGAGGAGCGCAACATCGCGCAGTTCGAGCGTCAGGCCAAAGACCTGGCCGCCGACGCCGAATCGTTCGCCCTCTTCCAGCATATCGAAGAGGAGGAGAAGCAGCACGCCTCTACGCTCCACTCCCTCAAAATGCCCGACGAGCCAAAGACGCGCCTGGAGGCGATGCTGAAGGGTGAAAAGTGGCACGTCTCGACAGGGAGCTGGATAGGAGACGCGATCTACGGCGTCAACGACGGCCTGGGCTCCGTGTTCGGCGTGGTCAGCGGGATGGCCGGTTTTGCGGGCACACAACATGAGGCGTTCCGCTACGTGGTCGCCGCCGGACTGGTGGCGACGCTCGCCTCCGCGCTCTCGATGGGCTCCAGCGCCTTCATGGCGACGAAGGCTGAGCGCGAGGTCTATGAGGCGGAGATCGGGCGCGAACGCAACGAGATCGAGCAGTCGCCCGACCACGAGCGTGAGGAGCTGTCACTGCTCTATCAGTTGAAGGGCTTCTCGGAAGACGAAGCGGAGATGATGGCGATCCGCATCGCCGCCCAGCCCGAGTTGTTCCTGAAGACCATGGCGCAGGAGGAGCTAGGCCTGAGCGAGCGCCACTTCCCCAACCCGCTCATCGGCGCGACCTCGGCGGCGCTCTCCACCGCCATCGGTGGCATTTTGCCGGTGCTCCCGTTCTTCTTCCTGCGTGGTATTCCCGCTGTCCTCGCCGCCGCTCTGGTAGGCATGGCCGCGCACTTTGCGGTCGGTGCCGCCAAGAGCATCATCACCTCTCGCTCCTGGTGGGCCAGCGGCCTGGAGATGACCCTGATCGGCTTCCTGACCGGCGGCGTCACCTTCGGCATCGGCAAACTGTTTCATATCGGCTAACAACTTGCTGAACAAACGTTGAACGTGCCTATGGGATTTGTTTATCGTGCGCCCGAATACGCTGTTCCAGTACTGCGACGTCTTCGGGGCAAAGTTGGCGAATGCGAGTGTAACGCTTTGCGGCTTCCAATGCCAGAGTACTGCGCCCCTGGGCAGGCTGTCTATGCACGTTGCGTTGCTGGGCGAATGGCAGATCGTAGTTCTCTTTTGGATGCTGTTCTGCCCTGATGGCCTGCCAGTCCCATGCGGATGGCAGATCATGTCCTGCCAGCAGCCACACCTCCAGCTCCTGCCAGGCGTGTTCAGAGAAAAAAGTCTTGTTCGGTGCGTACGATCGCGCCTGTGCCTCCAGCGAATCCAGCGCAGCCCGACGCGTCGGGTTGTTGTCGCGATCCACACAGAGAACGAACAGATCCACCATTCCCATATAACGGTCGATCACTTTTTCCAACCGTTGCCAGTCCATCGCCTGCGTTTCAAATACCCGCCGTGCCTCCGGCAGATCAAGAAGCGGAATAACCCTATGCGTCTATAATATGTGAGACCAAAGCCCACAAGGCTTTACTGTAGTAAACTTAAGGGCGAGAAGGATCCTCTCTAAGATTATGTCTGCTTCTATGATACCAGATGGCCCCAGCGCCGAAAACGCTCCTCTCTCTCCAAAGCCGCATGTGACCGAGGCCAAGCCAGTGCGGCGTCGCTACAGCCGCGAAGAGAAACTGCGCATTCTCCGCCTGGTCGATACCTGCGCCGAGCGAGGACAGGTCGCCGCCATCCTGCGACGAGAAGGCATTTACTACTCCACTCTCAACG
>JBBQPO010000286.1:0-7700 GCA_038217285.1 Chthonomonadales bacterium | reverse complement strand
TAGGACAAAATGTAGGTTGTGGGTGCATGGAAACCTCCTAAGTTCGATGTGGTAATCAAACTTACGAAGGACATGCCCCACTTTTCACATTTTCACGGTTTGATGCGGTTCTACCAGGAGAACCGGACTCGGCGCGAATATATTGGTTGTTCCCGTATCGTATAAAGGCATATTAGGAACGCGAACGGAAGGAAGCAATACGGCAATGAGGGTGCGAGGGACGGTTCTGATTCTGGCGGTGATGGGGCTGTTGTGCGGCGTGAGGGACGTGGGGGCGCAGGCCAAATCCCCGCTGCCCAAAGATCGCGCCGCCACGATCGATCAACTCATCACGCGGGCGCAGGACGCTTATCAGTTGAACCTGGAGCTTTCGAAAGCCAGACCGCAAGAGACCTTCGAGATCGTGCGCGATAACTGGAAGAACATTGCCAGCATTCCAGCGAAACAGACTCTGCTCTATGTTTTCGTGCGCAGCGACAACCCGCATCTGCTGGAGATGCTGGAGTTGGGGGCGAACGACAGCAACGCCACCGTACAGTATCTGTCCTACGACCTGCTGCAGAACTTCGCCTACCGTAACTTTGTCAACGATCCCTCCGCCTATAAAACGTGGCGGAATAGTGTCGTCGGGAAGCCGCTGGCGGAAGTCGTCGCGAGCGGATGCGCGGCCTTCGTCGCGCAGTACGTCAAGGCCGACGATGTCGAGCGCACCTCTCTGCTGAACATTCTGATGCGCCTGGAGTTCGGTGATACGAACGAACTGGCGAAGGTGCGCCGTCGCGCCGCCCTCGATGCCGGGATCCTGACCGGCCTCGAAAAGGCTCTGGAGGCGCCGGTCCCCTCCAATCCCACCGTCATCTATGTCGTGCGGAATCTGCAGCCGGATGAGGCGTTTATCAAGCGCACGATTTTGCCGCTGACGACGAAGAACAGTCCCCAGTACATCCGCTTTGCGGCCGCCTCGATCCTCGGCACCGTCAAAAGCGTATGGGCGTCCGATATGCTGTTCAACATGCTCATGGAAGACTATCCCTCCTCCGACAGTTGGATCTTCATGCAGGCTCTTTCGCAGGCCACCGATCCGCATCTTATTCCCAAGATGATCGCTCTGCTGGAGGCCGACGATTCGCAGGAGACGGCGCAGGGTCTCGGCTTCTCCCTCCGTCGCCTGACGGGCAATAAAGTCGATCGCCTGCATGACGGCGGCTGGTGGCATATCTGGTGGGACCGCAATAAGTCCGACTTTCCGGAAGATGTAAGAACGGTTCCCTATCCAAAGGTGACGGTACGGAAGAGTCTCGAAGCGAACGGCTTCTTCATTCGCCGTCGGGCAGAGCTGCATCTGCTGGGAGAGGACCCACAACGCGCCTACTGGCTGCTCTGCCCGGCCTACATCGGGCCGACCACGGCGCAGACGACGCCGGTCGCGCCGCCGCACAAACCGACGTTCGGCCTCATCGTCGCCCTCGCCGACGGCTAGGGCGACGGCGAAGACCTGACTGACTTCTGGCAGGAGGCCATCCAGAAGAGCCTCAAAGATGGCTATTTCGTTGCTCTGCCCATTGCTCCGAAATGGAGCGCGCATCAGCCGGCCGCCTGGGTCACGCAACCGAACATGGCGCAGGTAAAAGAGGCGCGATTTTCGACCGAGAGTTTTCTGAACGATGTCGTGGCGGATGTCTCGGCCCGCTATCCTATCGATCCAGCTCGGCTGATCCTTCATGGCGTCGGGGAGGGGGGCTTGGCCGCCTACGGCTGCTCTCTCAGCGCCTCTACGCCGTTTCGAGGTTTCTATATCCTGGCGTCGCCCTTCAAGACGGCCAAGCTGCCGCCGCTGACGCGCGCCAAAGGTCGGCGCTATCTGATCCAGCAGAGCAAGGACGACAAAATCGTTCCCTATTTTCAAGCCGCCGCCGCCGAGGATCTGCTGAAGAAGCAGGCCGCGCTCGTGAAACTGGTCGTCACCAAAGGGGAGCACGGCTACAAGTTCGCGGAGAGCCCCTGGGAACAGGTCGCGCAGGCTATCGGCTGGCTGGAAGGGAAGCCATAAAATGACTCCCTTCTTGCCAACTGAGAACGAAATGGCACGGATCCCCTATGCCGTCACGGAGGAAAGCCTTGTATAAATTGCAAAATGGGGCTGGTCTGCTCCAAAGGCTGCTGTTCGCGACGCCGCTGCTACTGTCCACGACGTTCGCGCAGCCGCAGGGGAGCGGCGCGACCGTTCTGCGCGGAGACAAGGTGCAGTGCGCCAACCTCATCTACGCCGGCAACAAAACGTCGAAATGCTACAGCGACCGCTTCCTGAAGAGGCTAGAGTTGGAAACCCACATTAAGACGGAGCCGCATTTTCGCGCCGTCCGCCTCGACAGCCGAGACATGAGCAATTTTCCCTTCGCGATCATGACCGGCGAAGGGGCGTTCACGCTCACCGAAAAGGACCGCGTGCAGTTGCGCTACTACCTGACGCACGGCGGTTTTCTACTGGCCTCGGCCAGTTGCTCCGATCCGGCCTGGGTGCGGTCCTTCCGCACAGAGTTTGGGCATGTCTTTCCGGGGCAGAAGCTGATCCGTCTGACTGTCGCGCATCCCCTCTTTCGTACCGTCTATAAGATCGACTCGCTCGCCACTACGCACGGGCGCAGCGGGGCAGGCGGCGCGACGCTGGAGTCCTATTCCATCAAGGGCAAGGTCGTGATGGTCTTTTCCTCGGACGGTATCAACGACACCGCGCATACCGAGAACTGCTGCTGCTGCGGCGGCGACGAGGTGGACCGCGCCGAGTACATCAACGTCAATGTCCTCGCGTATGCCTTGCTGCACTGAGAATTTTTGCGTTGGGGAGAACATCGGCATGTCGGATCCGTTTGAAGAGCAGGAGTGGTTCAAGTTCGGCGTCGCAGCGACGCTGGCGAAGCAGTACGCCGGGGACCAGCGGGAGTTTCTGGAACTGCTGGCGCAGATGCTGGAGCGCGCCCTGCCGGACGAGACGCAGATAGAACGGCGCGGCGGGTTCTTCGCGAAGAAGACGCTGCACAAGGTCATCGTGATGCTCGGCGAAAACCGCTACACACTCGAAGATCCCGGTCGCGGCCCTCTGCTGGCGCTGCGGACGCGTATCGTGCGCGGGATCGCTCTCAAGACGGAGACGATTCCGGTCGAAACCTGGGTGCAGGATCTGGGAGCGACTCTCGACGAGCGCGCCCGTTCCAGCGCCTCCGCGCGCGAGGCATTGGCGCGTCTGATCGGATAGAGGAGGAAACCATGCGACTATTCGGTCTGGGTGGGGGCAAAGATCAGGAGAGTCCGGAACGGCGCGAGCGGCGCGAGGCCAGTGAGCGAAATCTGGCGCAGGGGGGACTGCCGCTCGATGCGATCGACAGACTGCGCGACCAGGCGGCGCGGCAGGGCACGCCGGGGCACATCTTCACAAGCGACTTGAGCGTGAATGAGCTCGTCCTGACCCATGAGGCGGGCTATGAGCCGCTCGGGCAGGTGATGGGCAGTTCGGTCTACCATATCGGCTGGCAGTTCATGCCGAACGGCTACTATACCAGTTGGGGCGGCGCTTCGGCGGAGCTGGACGTGCTGACCCAGGCGTTCTATCACGCCCGCCATCTGGCGCTCGGCAGGCTGCAGCAGGAGGCGGCCCTCCTCGGCGCGACGGGGGTGGTCGGGGTGCGGCTGGAACATCGGGAGTACGACTGGGGCGCCGATCTGCTGGAGTTCGCCGCCATCGGCACCGCCATTCGGGAGATCGATTTCAAGCCCGGTTCCACGCCGCCGGTCCCCTTTCTCAGCGACCTTTCCGGACAGGACTTCTGGCGGCTGCGTCAGACCGGCTACCGCCCTGTCGGGCTTGCGGTCGGTAACTGCACCTACTACTGCGTCCCGAACTGGCGCACTCAGTCCGCGACGACGAGCGGCTTCTGGGGCGGCGGGTGGCAGAATCAGGAGCTTGCCGACTACACGCAGGCGGTCTACACCGCCCGCTCGCTCGCGATGAGCCGTATGGAACACGAGGGCCGCGTCTTTGGCGCGGACGGCATCGTCGGCGCGGACGTCCAGGTGAAGGTTGAGCCGCGCGAGATCGAGGTCAGCGAGAATCAGAAACGCCTCGACATGATCTACCATTTCACCGCGATCGGCACCGCCATCGCACCCTATACGGGCCGCTGGCCTGTCTTCTCCGTACTGAACACTGTCTCGTTGAAATAAAAGCGGAGGCGGCTGTCTGCGGACGTCCGCCTCGCCACAGGAGGAATCATCGATGCCTTATACACCCGGTTCGGAAGAGGGAATCCCTGCCGCCGCCCGTCAGCGCCTGGCCGATATGCGCGCCGGAAACGGCAAGCGCGGCCTGTTCACCAGCGACCTCTCGGTCAACGAGTTTCTGCTGGTGCGGGAAGCGGGCTTCGATCCCGTCGGCCTCGTCATGGGCAGCTCGATCTACCATATCGGCTTTCAGTTCGCCAACTTCTATCAGAACCAGGAGATGGAGGTGCTGACGCAGGCGATGTACCATGCCCGTGAGCTAGCGATGACCCGTATGGAAGAGGAGGCCGACATCCTCGGCGCGGACGGCGTCGTGGGTGTGCGCCTGGAGGTGACCCGCTACGACTGGGGCGAGAACCTGGCGGAGTTCATGGCGATCGGTACGGCGATCAAGCACCGCACCGGCGAGCACTACCGGACGCCGGACAATCGCCCGTTCACGTCGGATCTGAGTGGTCAGGACTTCTGGACGCTGCTGCGGGCAGGCTATCGGCCCGTCTCGCTGGTCATGGGCACCTGCGTCTACCATGTGGCGCACCAGGGAATTTTGCAGTCGCTCAAACAGACAGGGCGCAATGTCGAGATGCAGAACTATACGCAGGCGCTCTACGACGCCCGTGAGCTCGCCCTCTCCCGCATGCAGGCGGAGGCTGAGACGGAGCAGGCGGAGGGCATCGTCGGGGCGCAGGTGAAGGAGAGCAGTCACGGTTGGGGGAGCCATGTGATCGAGTATTTCGCGGTCGGGACCGCCGTCAAGTCGATCTCGACGGACCACACGATCCAGACGCCGACTCTGATCCTGCCGCTAACGGACTGATCTCTATGAACGCAGCCGAAGTCGCCACACTACTGGCCTCACGCCAGGTCCAAGATCGGATACGCGGGGTTGGTCTGGCCGGACGTCTGCCCGAGGTGCCCCGGCGCGAGCTGCTGCTCCGCGCCCTTCTCGACAAGACCAACTACGTGGCCTCGGAGGCGGCGAAGCTCCTGGGCGACTGCGCTGACGAAGCGGCGGATGCGGTCATGGTCGAGCGATTTCTGTGGCTGGCGGAAAAAGGGGCGAGCCGGGACGTCGGCTGCCATATTCGGGCGGCGCTGGCGTTGGCGTTTGGCAAGCGGGAGTGCCATCAGGCGAGCGACGCGCTCCGGATCGGTGTCCACACGGTGCAGATCGAAGCGGTCGGCGGGGTGGCCTTCGATGTCGGGGCGTATCTGCGCACCAACTCCGCGCTGGCGCTGGCGCAGATGCGCGCACGAGACGCCCTGCGTGACATCGCGCCGCTACTATTCGATTTCGGCGTCAACCGGATCGGAGCGAAATCCAACACCCCCCTGATTCGCGGAGAGACGCGCAAGGCGGCGGCCACGGCCCTCGGGATGCTCGGAAATCGGGACGTGCTGGCGGTCCTGGCCGTCAAGCTGCTGTTCCCCGAGGAAGACGAGTCGCTGGATGTGCTTCAGGAGTGCATGGCTTCGGTGGTCGCGCTAAAGGACGACCGGGCGCTGGAGCTGCTGACGCCCTATTTACAGTTCCATCCCGATGAGCTTCTGGCCGCGAATGCCGGACTGATGATCGCCCAGACGCGCGCTCCCGAAGCCCCCTCTCTGCTGCGCGACGCCCTCCCGCGCTTCTCCGGCGATGCTCTGGAGGCGGTTCTGCTGGCCCTCACCACCCTGCGCACCCCGGAAGCCGAGGCGATCCTGGAAGAGCTCTCCATCGATGGCAGCCGGGCCGTGCGCCGGATCCTGGAGCAGGTCTGGCAGCGGGAGACTCGCAATGCGGAGTAGAGTCAACGCTCTTGTGGGGCTGATGCTCGGGGGTCTGGCGGCGCTCGGCGTGGGAGGTTGGCTGAGCGGCTGCCATCACGACACTGCCAGAAGCGGAGATATTGTGGTATGGCTGTCGGCGGATACGCGGGGCTATCTGGAGCCCTGCGGCTGTCGGCGGGATCAGGCGGGCGGTCTGCCGGCCCGCATGACGCTGGTCAACGCGGACAAGAACCCGAACCGTCTGCTCCTCGATGCCGGCAACATCACGAACGGCGGACGCAGTTACGAACTGCTTAAGCTCGACTATCTCCTGCGCGGCATGGCGGCGATGGGCTACGACGCCGTCAATCTCGGCAAGCGCGAAGTCAACCTCGACAGCGACACTCTGCGCAACAAGATCGCGGCTTCGAAACTGCCCTTTCTCTCCGCCAACGTGCTCGACAAGCAGTCCGGCAAGCCGCTCTGCGCACCGTTCCTTCTCAAGACGGTCGGCGTTACGCGATTCGGGATCGTGGGAGTCGTGCAGGCGGAGGGCGATGATCTGGGGCCGGGCATCGCCGTGCGCCCACCGGTGGAGGCGCTGACCGAACTGCTCCCGACCGTGAAGCCGCAGTGCGACTTCATTATCGTCCTCGCCTTCGCGCCCGCCGAGACCCTGCACGAGATCGCGGCGAAGTTTCCCGAAGTCGGCGCGGTGCTGGGCGGCGACGTGCCGCAGTCCTCCGCGAAGGCCGAAACCGTGAACCGGGCGATCCTGTTCAATGTGACCGAAAAGGGCAAGGTCCTCGGCAAACTGACGTTCCATCCCTCGGGCAGCGATCCCCCGCTGATCCTCGTCGCCTCCGAAGCCATCAAGACTGCCGACACCATCGTGCCCGCTCCCGCGATGACCGCGCTCATCCGCGAGTACAAAAATGTGCTGCGCGACCGCAACCTGGAGTTGGCGAACGAAGAGGGTCTCGACCCGATCAACGCGCAGACGACGACCGCCGACCTCTACGCGGGAGAGCTGGCCTGCGCCTCCTGCCACGCGAGCCCGCACCGCGTCACCCTCGCTTCCGCGCATGCCCATGCCTACGCCACTCTGGCGAAAAAGGGATCTGAATACGACCCGGAGTGTCTGCGCTGTCATACCGTCGGCTACGGCGCGAAGGACGGCTTCCTCAATCTACGCACTACCCCGAAATTCGCTGACGTGCAGTGCGAAAGCTGTCATGGTCGGGGAACGGCCCACATCGCCGCCGTGCATGCCGGCAAAACAGGGCGCGCGGCCACCACCACGCTGCGCGCCGTCACCCCCAACAGTTGCGTCCGCTGCCACGACGCCGAAAACAGCGCCAACTTCCTCTACGCCACCTTCTGGCCCAAAATCAAACACGGCCCCGATATACCCCACCCCTGAGGCACAGCCTCATCCTCGAAACGCAACAGGCGAGCATCGTCGTGAGATTTTGTGGTTCAGATGCGTTTGGAGACAAGAAAGTGCCGTCCAAGATGCATTCTCGGCTTCCAAACCGGAATGTGTCAATAGCTTTGAGACACTTTTTTTCGACGGGGACTGTAGTGTTCTCCCGCCAAGGCTCCGTCGATCAGAACCTAATCCATATCTGGTAGTTGAGCCAAGCTCTCCTCCAGGCGTTCCAGTCTGGCGATCA
>JBBQPO010000285.1:0-7728 GCA_038217285.1 Chthonomonadales bacterium | reverse complement strand
TCTCCTGGGAGCATTGTGTGATGGCTATAGATTCACCACACAACCCAACAATTCCTTTGGTTTGGAAGGCGACTTTTCGGCCGCGCTTCTAGGGTTTCCACGCGACCACCTCCTCTGTATCAGGCTAATAGATCATCAAGTGGATATTGTGTTTGCGAATCAATAGCTCTCCAATCGGCTCCGAGAGAATGCCCTCCTGTGCATAGTCCGGCACAGCCAGATAGAGAATGCGGTCTTTCTGCATCTCTTCCAACACATCTTGATAGACGATATACTGTCCGACAGCTTCTTCCAGGGCGGCGAGCGGGGAGTTGGCAATGAAACTCTTGATTTCGATGGCGATTTCCTGGGAATCTTTCTCTGCGGCCAGCAGACGTTCTGCCCCGAGGTCGATGTAGATATCGCGTTTATGATAGCGGAGAGTCAGCGGATCGTGGGTGATTGTCCAACCGTCTTTGATGAGCGCCGCACATACCGCCTTGTGATAGAGGTCTTTTGCAGGCATTCGTTCCTCTCCTTTTGTGTCGCTTCTACATTCTGGCGATAGGAAGACGGAAAAGTCAAGCCGAACGGATTTCGGACGCCAAGCAGCACTTTGGTCTGGAGGAATTCATGGGAGTGAAAGAGACCTCCATGGCCAACGGGATCGGTCTGTCGTTCTTCCTGGTGAACCTGACGACCTATCTTTTGGAGTGGGCAAGTCGGCTCGGTTGCATCCATAAACGCTCCGAAGCGGTCGCCGAACGGAAAATGGCGGCCTAATTCGGGGTGTGCGACCGTCCTGTTGATCGGTATCGAGACTGGGAGGCGCATGATATTGCGTCAGGATTGGCGAAGGTATTGTCATACGTGTCATTGATTCACGACCATCCCAGGCCAATGCATCGGCCCTACGAACGACAGGCCGCTGGTTAGGTTTGCAGGGAATCACACGTCCAGAAGGCAATAGACTACCACACTTTTCCAACTGCTCTAGAAGGTAAAACGTCATGTGGCCCCCTTTACGCATCCTCTCCGCCGTTTTAGTCAGTCTGCTTTTTCTGGCCCCCACCCTGCCGGGTCGCGCCATGGTCGCCACGGATCTGCGGTGCGACTACCGTGTGCATCCGCTCGACATCGACAATCCTCGGCCATGTTTGGGATGGATACTGCATTCCGTCCGGCGTGCAGAGCGACAGACGGCCTATCAGATTCTGGTGGCGACACAGGCAGGCAAACTCGTTCCAGGACAGGCCGACCTGTGGAATAGTGGGAAGGTTGCCTCTTCCAATTCGGTGGCCGCTCCCTATCAGGGGAAGGCGCTGAGCAGTCGGGCTGTCTGCTTCTGGAAAGTGCGCGCCTGGGATGCAGGCGGCAAGGCAGGCCCCTGGAGTCGTCCTGCGGCCTGGGAGATGGGACTGCTGTCGCCGCAGGACTGGCACGCGCAGTGGATCAACGATAGCCGTTCCAACCCGGTGAAAGAGGCGGATCTCTATAACGAAGACCCCGCACCGCAGTTCCGGAAAGAGTTTGCTATCACGCGCAAAATCGTGCGAGCACGGCTCTCCATCAGCGGGCTTGGCTACTACGAGGCGCACCTGAACGGCGAACGCGTTGGGGATCGCTGCCTCGATCCGGGCTGGACACGCTATTCGGCGCGGGCGCTCTACAGCACCTACGACGTCACCGCCTCGCTGCGCAGAGGCGCGAACTGCCTGGGCGTAACGCTCGGCAACGGCTGGTACAACCCGCTCCCGCTGCGAATGTGGGGACGCTACGACCTGCGCGATAGCCTGCCCGTCGGACGGCCGCGTTTCATCGCGCAACTGGAAATCATTTATACGGACGGCAGCATACAGACCGTCGGCAGCAACACGACCTGGAGGGTCGGAGATGGCCCGATACGCTTCAACAGCATCTACCTCGGGGAGGTCTTCGATGCCCGCCTGACGACGCCCGGATGGGACCGACCGGGGTTCCGGGAGAACAGCGACTGGCGACAACCGGCTGTCGCTTCGGAACCGATGGGAGCATTGAGACCGCAGTGCCAGCCGCCGATCCGCATCACGGAGTCACTAAAACCGGTGCAGATAACCGAGCCGTCGCCCGGCGTGTTCGTCTACGACATGGGCCGGAACTTCGCGGGCTGGGTCCGGATGAAGCTAGCTGCCCCGGCAGGCACACAGATTCGACTCCGCTACGGCGAACTGCTCAACAAAGATGGCACCCTCAACCCGATGACCTCGGTCGCCGGGCAGATCAAGGGCGTGCATAAAACTGCGGACGGCAAGACGGAGAGTATCGGGGGGCCAGGCGCGCCGCCGGTCGCCTGGCAGAGCGACACCTACATCGCGTCCGGGCAGGGAATCGAGAATTACACTCCGCGCTTCACGTTTCACGGTTTTCGCTATGTCGAAATGACGGGATGGACCGGCAGAGCCGCTCTCGACATGCTCACCGGGCTGCGGCTGACTGCGGACGTGCCGCGCGTGGGCTCCTTCACCTGCTCGAATCCGCTGTTCAACCGCATCCAGGAGATGTGTGACCGGACCTTCCTGAGCAACCTCTTCAGTGTCCAGTCCGACTGCCCGCACCGGGAGCGCTTCGGCTACGGAGGAGACATCGCGGCCACCAGCGAAGCCTTGATAATGAACTACGACATGGCGACCTTCTACGCGAAAGTCGTCCGGGACGAGCAGGACAGCGCGCTGCCGGACGGGATGCTGACCGACACCGCTCCCTATGTCGGCATTCAGTACTGCGGCGTGGCCTGGGCGATGTCGCATCCCCTGCTGCAACAGCAGCTCTATCGCTACTACGGCGACCGCCAGTTGATCGAGGAGCAGTACGACACGTCGCGCCGCTGGCTGGATCTCGTGACGAAGCAGTATCCGGACCATATCGTCACGGAGGGCCTGAACGACCACGAAGGGCTGAACCCGGCTCCTTCTCCTGTCATGCTCACGCCGCTCTACGCGGCAAGCGCCGGCACAGTTGGAGAGTTGGCTCAGATCCTGGGGCGCGAGGCCGAGGCGGAGCAGTACCGACGGTTGGCAGCGGAGATTCGGAAAACCTACGCGGAGAAGTTTGTGGACCCACGTACGGGCAAAGTCGGCCCCGGCACGCAGGGCAGCCAGGCTTTCGCTCTCTATCACGACGCGATCCCGACGGCGGAACGCGAAGCGGTGATGGCGACACTGCTGGAGAATATCCACGGCCCGCACCAGGATCATCTCTCCACCGGCATCTTCGGCACGAAATATCTGCTCGACGTCCTCTCCCGCGAAGGACATGGCGATGTCGCCGATACCCTTGTCGATCAGAAGACGTTTCCCGGTTGGGGCTGGATGCTTGAGAACGGCGCGACCACGCTGTGGGAACACTGGCAGGGCAGCGACAACACCTACTCCCAGAACCATCCGATGTTCGGCTCGGTCAGTCAGTGGTTCGTGCAGTGGCTGGGAGGTATCCAGCCTGCCGACGACGCGGTAGGCTTCGACCGCATCGTCCTGCGCCCGCAACTTGTTGGGAAACTGACGCAGGTCGTAGTGCGTTACCACTCCGTCCGGGGCGACATCGTCAGCAGTTGGCTCCGGAACGGCAAACGCGTCTTCTTCTATTTCGACATTCCGGCCAATGCGTCTGCCCTGGTCTATTTGCCCACCAACAGGCGCGTTCTCGAGGGTGGGATCCCTGCTGCCAGAGCGCAAGGGGTGACCTTTGTTCGCCTCGAATCAGACCAGACGCTCTACCGTATCGGCTCCGGTCGCTACGAATTCGACATCATCGATCCCGCCGCCCCGTAAAGCTCGGCCGGATATTGTGCGGCTATCACACATTATAGAGAGTCGAACCAACAGGCATAAAATCCTCATCAATCTGAACTGTATCCTGCGCAGCAAGGTAAGAAAGGAAATCGAGGAGGCGCGAGCTCTGCTCACACTCCCGATGCAAAGCTTCCGCCTTACGAGCGCATCTGGGAAATCAGATGACAGAGCCATCGAGAAGAAGGCCAGACCCGGGACGGCTTTGTCGAAGAGGGAAGAGAAGAAGCGATCTAATCCGAAGGTATGCTTGCCGGATTTGGTGACCACGGTTTCATCTCCTGCGAGCAAATAGATACCGTTGGGATCATCACAAAACAGGTGGAAGAAGCGCCATTTGATAGCCAGCCAGTCAATCTCGGAACGAAAGAAGCGCTGAATGGTGCGGTAGCTGCCTCCTTTGTCGGTCCATCATGATACCTGTGACTGCAAGACGCCACCACGACGGTAAATTACCAGTTCGTAGCCGTTATTCATCGCGATACGGCGACCGATTTGGATGGCTTCCTCCTGGGTCGCCGTGATTTTGGCAGCCCGCTTGGAGCCGGCAGTCTGGACCTTCCACGCCTTACCTTTCGGGGTGACGAGAACCGATTTTTGAGCCATGATAGCCCTCCTTTAATTTAGTAGACGAACGTTCCTGCAAAAAGGTTTCGCACCCTCTCAAAATGCCAATCGTCCCTGGTTCTCTGACTGAAGCACGATAGTGTCCTTATCCTGTGCAATGGGGTCACTATACCCGCACGCCGTGCCAATAGAGTTTAATTGAAGTGGAATAGGTCGAGAAAAGGCGCTTCTCGACACATATTCACGCCACATAATTGCATGCTTCGGCGCGTAATAGAGCATGTATGCCAGCCGCGTTGCTTCCGCCGAATAATCAATGGGCAGGTGTTGGCCAAAGCCGCGTTTGATCTTCGTCGCTTCAGCATTAAAAACTGCCACCTCTTCGGCTGATAGCGATGGGCGATTGAGATAGCTAAGAACGGCATCACGATAGAAAGCGAACAAATTCACTTGTCCAGAACCTTTCTGTCCGTGAATGCCCAGGTCTGTCGCTATACATAATACTGAGCGTTGCAGAGATCAAACGCAAGATTTTCGGGTCGATTTTGCACTCGGAAAGACCTTTACTTGTTTTAGTTCTTTACACAACGCTCAGTAACCTTCTTTTAAGAGGAACCCTGCCAGTGTAGCCCGTCCTCGTCACGACCGACTTGCATCCTTTACGACCAGGCCACAGGCTCAGAGGCCCAGTGATTTCAGGTAGTCGCGGCTGATGACGATCGAGTCGAAGGGGGAGAGTTCGGTCTGGTCCTGTTCGGCCACGATATAGCTGGCTCCCACCGTCTCTGCCGCCACATACGCGGCGCGCAGATCCACTTCGCCCCGCCCCAGTTCCCGGAAGATCGGCCGTGTGATGCCGTCGTCTGCGGTTTCACGCAACCCATCTTTGAAGTGGAAGTAGCCGGCGCGATGGGCGTTTTTGGCAATGAAGTCCACGGGATCTTTCGTCGCGAACCAGACCCAGAACACGTCGATGTTGAACTTGACGATGGCAGGATCGGTTTCCGCGGTCAGGATCTCCATACCGTTGACGCCGCCCAGATCGTCGAACTCCCAGGCATGGTTGTGGTAGTGGAAGGTCAACCCTTCGTCCGCCAATTGTCTGCCTATTTCGTTGAACAGTTTGGCGGACTGCCGATACCCTTCGGCGTTTTTGGTGTCGGCCACCCCGGAACACATCAAGTTTTGCACCCCGAGGGACTTCGCGTAGGCGATATGCGCGGCCAGGCGCTCCGGGTTCGCATAGTCTCCATAGCCGAAATGCGCGCCGGAGACTTGCAGATGGTACTCCTGCAGCAGACGGCGGGTGGTCTCCTCGCCATGCGTCTCGAACAGGTTGCCAGCCTCGAAGGCGGGATAGCCCGCCTCCGCCACGTCGCGCAGAACGCCCGCGAAGTCGTCGCGATTGCGCGCACCGAAAACGATCAGTTGCAAAGATGCTATTGGGGATGCCATGTTGGATGCTCTCCTTTGATTTCCAGGTCGAAGTCGTGCTCTCCCCTTCTAATACGCCGACGCACCCGTAAAACCCTGTTCTTTCTGCCTTCCTTTTCTGCCACCATGAACTTTTCCGGGGAGTGGGCGTAGAGTCAGGGCAGGGTAGGGCGCAGAATCCCTGCCAGGGAGATTTCAGGGAACAGTCCGCCTCCCAGGAAAGAGAAGATAGTCATGGCAGAGCATTCCGCTTCGGTGATCGTGGACGCCCCGGTGCACCAAGTCTACACCCTGTTCACCCATTTCAACGATTTCCCGAAGTTCATGAGTTACATCACAGAGGTCACTTACTACGACGACAATCGCAGCCACTGGGCCGTCGATGTGCTCGGGCGGCATGAGTGGGACGCGATCAACGAGAACTGGATCGAGAACTGCCAGATCGGCTGGCGTTCGGCCGATGGACTGGAGAACAGTGGCCTCGTAAAGTTCTCCGAGGCCGGAGAGAACAAGACGCGCGTGGAGGCAACCATCTCCTACAACCCACCCGTCGGATTTCTGGGCGACATCGGCGAGAAGCTGGGCGCGGGCAAACTGTTTGAGAAGACGTTGCAGCGCGACCTGGACAACTTCGCGACTATGGTGGCGCATGCCCCGCCCAGCGCGCTCGATCCGACCTCTTCCAGCTACCTGTACCACGAGCAGAGCGCCGCAGCCAAAGGCAATACCACGCCTGCCCAGGACGCTACGATGGGCGGAGAAGCCGCCACGCGTCCCTGACACCCTGGCTGACAAGAGACCCTCCCCCGCACCCACCCCGCCCCCCCCCCGCACGCGGAGAGGGAGCGCTTCTCTGCTCGCAACGAGACAAGGCTAAGCGGCCAGGAAACTGGTTGCCCTCCGCTTGCGGAGGGACAACCCCTTGGCTGCTGTCATCACACGAGGGTTTCGAGGCGGAAGGCGGAAGGAAGATTTTGCAGGCGGGTGCGGGTAGTCTGGATTGCCGCGTCCCCGAGGTCGCAGCCGAGCCAGCGGCGGTCGAGGCGCTGGGCGACCGCGAGCGTGGTGCCACTGCCGCAGCAGAGATCGGCGACGAGATCGCCGGGGTTCGAAGAGGCGAGCAGCATTCGCTCCATCAGAGCCTCTGGCTTCTGCGTGGGGTAGCCGGTGCGCAGCGGGCTGGCCTGATTCTCGATGTCGATGTTCCAGTAGTCGAGCGGAAGTGTGCCCTCGCCGAGATAGTGCCGGAAGGTGAGCTCAGGAAAGAGGGTTTCGGTCTCCGGGGAGAGATCCCGCTTGGAGCGGAACGGACTGTCGGTGATGCCGCGCCCCATCAATCGGTAGGCGCCTTTCTCGTCCTGATGGCGGTATTTGCGGATATTCCCCTCGCTGTAGGGCAGAAGCACACGGTCGGGGTTGAACGTGAACGTCTCGGAGTTGGTATAGAAGAGCAGGGTGTCGTGCTTGCGATTCCAGCGCTTTTTGGAGTTGATGGCTTCGCGGTAGCACCAGACGATCTCGTTCTGGAAACGCTCCACGCCGAAGATCTCGTCGAGCAGCAGTTTGGCATAGTGAACGGAGTGCCAGCTCAGATGCAGATAGAGGCTGCCGTCGGAGGTGAGAAGCTCGCGAGCGAGCGTCAGGCGGTCAAAGAGCCACTGCAGATAGTCGCCCAGCGTGCGCCACGTATCCGTGAAGGCGGAAGGCGCCTGTGCGGCGGCATCGCGGGCGCGCCAATCCCGGCCGGTAAAGAACGGGGGGTCGAGATAGAGCAGGGCGATCTTACCCGCCAACTCCTCGCGCAGGGCCGCCATGACAGCCAGATTGTCTCCTTGAATGAGCCGGTTCGGAGCGGTGGTGTCCGGCGTCCCGATCTCCTCCACACAGCGCAACACCGGCACCGGATCAAAAGTGATCTTTGCCG
>JBBQPO010000284.1:0-7774 GCA_038217285.1 Chthonomonadales bacterium | reverse complement strand
GCTGCTTGGTCAACGCGGCGATCTGAGCGAGATCATGGACGCCCCAGTCCTCGTTGAACGGGGTCCAGACGATGATGGACGGGTGGTTGTAGAACTGCGCGATCTCGCTCTTCCATTCGGTCAGCCACTGCGCCTTGGCCGTGTCGTTCAGATCGCCGAAGGCCTGGGGCATGTCCTGCCAGACGAGCATTCCAAGCCTGTCGGTCCAGTAGTACCAGCGGTCCGGCTCGACCTTGGCATGTTTGCGCAGGAGATTGAGGCCGAATTTCTTGGCGGCCTGAATATCGTAGCGCAGGGCGGCGTCGGTCGGGGCGGTATAGATGCCGTCCGGCCAGTAGCCCTGGTCGAGCGCTCCGACCTGAAAGACGAATTTGTCGTTCAGAAGAATGCGGGTACGGCCCTCCGCGTCCTTGCCCAGGCTAATCTTGCGCATGGCACAGTAACTGTCCAGACGGTCGAGCGTCTTCCCGTCTTTGAGGAGGGAGACGTGCAGAGAATAGAGGTGGGGATCGTCCGGCGTCCACAAATGAGGAGACGCGACCGGTAACCGTAACTCGTCGCCCGTTCTCCCGCCAACCACAACGAATTTGGCCCCATCTGTCGCGGTGACCTGAACCGTGGTGTCTGAAGACGGCTCGTTCGTCTGCACGGTCACATGCAGCATCTTCGTATCGACGTCCGGCGTGATCTTGAGCGAGGCGATGTGCGTGGTAGGAACCGGCTCGATCCAGACCGTCTGCCAGATGCCTGTCGCGGCGGTATAGAAGATGCCGCCCGGACGAAGACGCTGCTTGCCCAGAACCTGATCGGCCGGGTTGTCGGACAGGAGCGGGTTCCAGGCCGAGACGGTCAGTTCGTTCGCGCCCGATTTGAGCGCAGACGTGATGTCGAACTCGAAGCCATCGTAGCCGCCCCGGTGGGTGCCCATCTGCTTGCCATTCACGACGACGGTCGAATCCCAGTTGACCGCCCCAAAATGCAGCAAGACACGCTGCCCCTTCCAGGCTGCGGGCACGGTAAAGGTGCGCCGATACCAGAGCCGCTGGTTCGGGACGCTCGCCTTGTGAACTCCGGACAGCGCCGACTCGAAGGGATACGGCACCAGAATACGGCCTTCGTAGGCGGTCGGAGCCTCGGTGGCAGCGGCGTCTTTCAGCGCGTAGTCCCACGGGCCGTTGAGGCTCAGCCACGCTTTACGCATCATCTGCGGCCGTGGATAGTCGGGCAAAGGGCTGGTCGCCGAGACGTCTTTATCCCAGCGCGTCGGCAGCTTTCCACCGGAGGGCGTCTGCGCGGCGGCGGGCAGAACGGCGCTCAGGGCCAGCAGCGCGAACGCGATCAGTCTGTTTTGAATCTTCAACGTTTCATCTCCCATGATACTGCAGATCTGAATGCCGGACAAGGCGGTTCGGTGGCATTAACCGCCATTCCTCTTGTCTCCGGCAAGGTTAGTGTGTGGTCGCAGCCGTCAGCGCCAGCAGGACAGGCACTCCGCGTCGGTCTGCGCCATAGACGAGATCGAGGCTCTGTATCGCGACGCTCGGGCGAGGGTTGTTCCACTGCTTCGAGTAGGCGACCAGCGTAAGGTCTGTTCCATCGTTTCTGCGTGTCCAGGCGAGTTGTGCGCCGGGCAGCGGTGTCGGCACCTTTTGCCTGTAGTCGTCCAGGTCCAGTTCCGCATAGAGCGGCACGGTCGCGGTCTGACCGTCGGCATAGTGGACGACGTAGCGCGCCATTTCGAATTTGCGGTTCTGTTTGATCTCCTCTGAGTTGCGCCTCTGGTCGATGCGGGCGGTCTGCAGAAAGAACAGCGCGTCGGCTTTCTGGTTGACGGGAATTCCGCGCACCTCCTGCGGCAGACCGTTCGGGACGCCGTTGCCACCCAGCATGATAGCGGTCGGGACGGGCGAAGTGGGGAAGTCGTAAACGGTGTAAGGAACCCCTGCGAAGACATGCTTGCCCGTCGGTAGATCCTTGAAGGTGAGGTTCTTGTCGCCGAACCAGCCCCGTTCATCGCGATACTGATTGGCCTGTTTCGCGAGGTCGATCGGGCGATAGTTCAGGCTCTCCCCGGCGATGACGCTCTTGCTGGAGAAGGGGGCCTTCAGGTTCCGCAGCAGTGCGGCCAGAATATTGCGCTTCTTGCCGGCGTTCTCCGGAACCTCTTCGGTCTCTTTGAACAGCAGATTACAGAGCACGATGCCGCCCTGCCCTTGCGGATACTCCATCATCCCGCCGATATTGAGCATGGGTTTTACGTTGCGGTAGAAGGCCGGATCGCGCTGCGCCTTCAGGTAGATATTGTCGATGCCGACGATAGGCTTTATGTTGGGCAGCGTCTTCCACTCCGCGAGTTGAAGGTCGATGCGTTGGCCGGTATGCGGTGATGGCAGCGCGAAGGTCTGCGGCAGATTGTCGGGCCGCGTGGAAAAGAAGACACGGTTCGCCTTGTTGTCATCGAAGAGCAGATTGATCTTTGTGGTCGGATAGTAGAAGGTGTTGCCGATAAAGGTGAGCTCGGTGATCGTCTGCGGCTTCGGGAACTCCATGACGATGTCCAGCGGCCCGCCGTTCGCCGGCAGATCCACGTCTATAATGAGAGGCCAGCCATCCGCTGAGACGAAGCCGTTCACGATGTTCTCGTAGAAGCTATTGTTGAAATGTGCGAACGGCGCGACCTCGTCGTAGTCCACGACATAACCGAACTCGTCGGAAGCGACGTAGCTGCCCTCCTGAAAGTCGAAAATGCGTTTCGACGAGTACATCACGATGTCTCCGGTCGGAATGCCTGCGGTCAATGGATTCCGGGCCGCCGAGAACGTGACCCGTTCCCGCCGGAAGGGGCGGATCATGTGGTCGTAGCCGACGATTCTATTGTAGTCCGCGATCCCCTCCGGTGTCAGGCCGTTGAAGACGATCCAGCCGCCTGCCGTGGTGAACGCTTTCACCTTCGGCAGGCTGTTTGCCAGCGCCTTCAAGTTGGCGGCAGTAGCGGCAACGACCGCTACTTTGCCGTCCGCGCCTGAAATAGCCTGCAAGGGATCGGTTGCTTTCGTATAGGTCAGCCCAACTCCGTCCAGGGTCTTCTGCAACAGTCCGGACTGCCCGGCGTCAGAAGACGGCGCGAATGTGACCGGACGATAGGTGAGATGATAGTTCGCTCCATAGGCGAGCAGATTGGTCAGGAGCGTCTGCGCTACGGCGTTTGTCGGCAGCTTTTCCTCCAGTGCCAACTGACTGAGGAGCAGCAGCCCCTTATCGGCAGGCATCTCGATCAGGGCGCTGTTCTGAAGAAGATTGTCGCACTCGATCAGCGACTTGCCGCCCCGTGTCGGTTTTAGATAGGCATTGCGATAGACGACTTCGTCCGCGCCCCAGGTGAAAAAGTCTTTCTGGTGTAGCCCTTGCAGCGCGGGATGACCGAGGTCTTCCGCAAAAGCGGTCCGCCCCTCATTCGTCGCCGTCTCCGCTTCACCGGGCAGCCCCTGGAAACGCAGGGGGTTCTTCTGCTCCAGGACGATGACGGTGCGTCCGGCGGCAGCGTAGGCCGCGAGACGAGAGGAGCCGCTCTCGGCAGCGGTCAACGCGTCCTGACCGACCAGCAGCACTTTCGAGGCTTCCGGCAGGGCGTCCAGTGTCGCGAGCGGCGTAAAGGGGATGGACCGATTGCGCAGGAACGCCATGACCGTCCCCCTCGGATCAAAGACCGCCAGATTCTGCACCGCGGACGCACCCCGGGCTGCCGGGCGTTCCGAGAAGGGCCCCGTCGGCAGAACTGAAACCGTTTTGACATCCTGGAAGACTTCCTTCCCGGCGACGGTCAGGCGCAGGGTCCACTTCCCCTCCTGCCGCGCGGTGACAACGGGCATCGTCAGGGCGACATCGAACCTTTCATTCTCTCCTGGGGCGACCTGATGCGTGGTCGTCTCGCCGCCGAACTTCTTGCCGCCGACCGTCAATGTCCAGGTCAGTTCGATAGGATCGGCGGAGTGCGTGTCGTTGAAGAGCGCCAGACGCCGATCTACGGTCTGCCCGGAGCCGAACGTCGTATCCCACTCTCGGCAGAGCACGGCGCGCGGCGACAGAGAGTTATACTGGCTGTCGTCGCCATCGGACGGCTGCATATAGAGATCCCACGCACCGAAGTCGGCCCAGCGGTAGCCTTCGTTCAGAATCCGTGCCATCAGGCTCGCCGCTGGAAGCGAGCCGGTCTTACCGGTAAAGACCGCTTCGCCGCCGAAGTAGGCGAGCTCGGGATGGTTGCCCGCGATGAAGTAGTCTTCCCCGATAAAGCGTGGTCGCTTCTGATCCCATGTCCAGCGCCCCCGTCCTCCGCCGTCCGGATTGGCGTCGTAAGCCAGCGCGGGATACTGCATGAAGGAGCTTGCGACATAGTGGTTGCCATGCACCGGCATGGTCTGGTTCTTGTTCGCTCCGCCGCCATCGGTCATGGTCGGGCGCGTCGGGTCGGCCTTTTGGACCGCTTCCGAGGTGCGGGTCACCTCGGCTTCGAAGGCGTCCATCAGCCCACCATACAGGTTGATGCAGTTGATGTAGAGCCATTCGTTCTCGATGGACCAGACCATCACCGAGGGGTGATTCCGTTCCCCCTGCACCTGCGCCACCATCTGGTCACGCCAGTTCTGCATCAGGTCCATCTTAATTTCGGATCCGGTTCGCTTTTTAAGGTCGGGGTCGTTTTCGATGGCGTTGTAGCCTATCGCCTCGCCGTCGAGCATGCCCTGTCGGCGCACAACGACGCCGTTCGTGTCGAAGAAAGTCAGAGCTTCCTCCGGCGGCAGTCCCTTCCAGTCCGTGCCCCAGAAGCGCATCATGGCCTGGTGCGTCTTGCGATGAAACGCCAGCCACTCCTCTTTCGTGCCCTCGCTGTGCGCGTCATGGTAACCATGAAAGTTCACCCCGTTAAGCTTGAAATGGATGCCGTCAATCGTCCATTCCCGGAACCCGAACGGCGTTTCCGAGACATCGACCGGCTTGCCGTCCTGCGTGACCGTCGTGCGCAGCAGATAGAGATGCGGCTCGTCGGGCCACCAGAGTTGAGGGCGCTCCCAGCCGCCCAATAGGCTCACGACCTGCTTCGCTCCCGCTGCCAGCGTAAACGGCTTCGCGCTCAGCGTCTTCTCGACCTGGCCGGTGGCCGCATCGACCGCCGCACATATCACCTCGCCGCTCGCCGCCTGCGACGTGGGATTGGAGACGGTGACATCGACTGCCAGCTCCTTGCGCGCCACCGACGGCTTGCAGAAGACGTCCGCGCTGTAGACCGGCCCTGCGGCGACCAGTTCCGGCGTAACCAGAATCCCGGACTGGAACGCGTTCCAGACCGGATAGGCCAGATCCTGAAAGCCCATGTGCGTAAAACTGAGCGGAAGGTTGAAATGCTTCCGCAGCTTCATCGGGTCGTCGGGGTTGGCGGAGTAGCCGTAGTAAGCGTCTTTAATGCCGACCCAGACCTCGTTGAGGCCCGGCTTGACGCCCTTCGTCACATCGATAGCGAACCGGGCGAACGGATTTTTGTTGAAGCCGCAGTAGACGCCGTTGACGTAGACGGTGGTATTGAGGTTGTTTTGCGGAAAGACGAGGTGGAACGACCGGCCGGTGGCAGAGACGGGTATCCGGACATGCGTACGATACCAGACCCTATGCGCCATCACCCACTCGGGACGGACCATCTTGTCGCCGGGGACCGCGATTCCATACCAGTGCGGCTGTTGTGGAAAGTCCACGATGGGGGCCGCGACCTCGCCCGGCCGCTGCTCGTCATGGCGGCAGATCTCCCACATCCCTTTCAAGGGCAGAACGACTCGGTCGGCGGCTGCCTTTGGCATCGGCATCTCGAACACTTTTTGCGCGGCCTCGCGATCCAGTCCCGCGCGGTAGTCGGCGTCCGGCTTAAATTTTCGATTGGGGTGAAAGGCTCCACGGGACAGGCACAGCGCGTCCGAGGCGTAGAGAATCCGGGCGGTTTTGCCCTTCCCGTCTTTCGTCTGCGGAAGCCGGATCTCCAGGCTGTGCGCGCCTGGCTTCAACGCTGTCGCGCCCATTTTGATCCACGCCACCTCGGTCCAGTCCTGCAGTTCCATCAGGTCGGTGGTCAGGTTGTCCGGCTTCACGGTACTCCACGCGCTCCCATCGACACGCCACTCGAACGGAGAACGCACAAACTCATACCCGATCCGGTTCCAGACCTCATAGTCACCGGCCTGTGCGATCTGAAACGGATAGGTCAGGACCGCGCCGCCCGCCGGCAACTCCTTCTCGACCTTGTCGGCATCGATAGAGATCTGCAGCCACTTACCGTCCGACAGAAAGTCCGCGTGCCCCCACCCCGACACATTCGGCTTGACGTTGATCTTGCCGGTCGCCTCGCCCTCGATCCATACATAAGGCGCGTTTTCCTCCGCTCGGACGGCACCGCACGACAGCAGGCCAACCAGGATACCGAGGGCTGCCATAGAAACGTGCCGAAACCGTTCAACGCTGAACCGTGCGTTCATTCGCATGAATCCGAACTCCTTTTGTGTCAGGGCCATTTTCTATTCGTCGCTGTCCGGGGTGCGGGCGGAGTCCTGCCGTTCGCCTATCGGGGAACGAGAACGGAGACCTGAGTGGGTGCCCCCGGGTACCCCTTCGCGACCACGACCATCCCGGCGTCGTTGATAAGAAGCGCCAGCGCAAAGGTGTCCGTGGTTCCCGCCGGCACCAGCGTATTTATGTCGAACGCCTTGCCGTCCTTGAACAACACCGGCACAAAGAGTATTCCGTCTTTGCTGAAAGATCCGACGGCTGTGCCGCCGTTGTTGATCGCGGAAAAACTGCGCACGCCCGTCGTGCTGATATCGGGCAGAACCTGCGGCGCGGCAGCAGCGTTGGACCAGAGCCCCCGACGTATTTTTGCGCCGGAAGAAGTGCCGACTAACATCCCGTTCGCACTGACGGCTTCGACGTCCAAAGAGTAGTCTCCCGGCAGTGGTTTGAGTATGGTCTGATCCGTCTGGACCGGATCCGCCGCGGATGCCGGTGCCTGGAAAACCGCAGAGACGTGGTGGCTGTCGCTTAGAAACTTGACAAGCATCGTTCCGTCGTCCGCAATCGTGAAAGCGTTTGAGGGATCGTACGGACCGACGGTGCTTGGCCCCGTGGTGTAATAAAACGTGAGGGGAAGCGCCCGTGGCGTCGACATCGCATCGGCCCAGTAGATCGGAGTGACTTTGTAGTCACCGGCGACCAGGCTTGCGGACATACCGAACATCTGGCCGTGGGCATTTATCGACAATGCAATGGTAAGGTTACCCGGCGTTAATACCTTCAGTGCTATCGGCTGGGAGGTGGGCGACTGCCAGAAAAGCACCGTGCCCGGGAAAGAATTGCCGTTTGTCGCGGGGATAAAGCCGGTGATCTGCCCGGAGGCGTTTATTGCGGAGAGGGAGACCGTGGCACCCGCAGGGGTCGGCAGCGGCTGCGGTGCGGAGGTCGGGCTCGCGTAGTACCCCAGTTCTCCCACCATCTGGCCCGAGGCGTTGATCCCGTTGATCTTACCGCCGACGGCTATCGGCGCTTTAAAGAAGCCAGCGGTTCCAGTGGAAAAGTCGCCTGGGTTACTGCCGATGCCGCCGATCAGAGCAGCAAGAAGCGGCTGATGAATGACCTCGGTCTGGCCGTCTGCATAGGCCACGTTCAGATTACCGGTCGCGTCGGACTGTGCGGTGTCCGTGCCGGACCCCGTATTGACCGTCATGCTGAACATTCCATC
>JBBQPO010000283.1:0-7790 GCA_038217285.1 Chthonomonadales bacterium | reverse complement strand
CGTTCTGATAACCCTCCAGCAACACCGTGCCCCGATTCACATGGACATGCACCAGATGGTAGTTCACTCCCTGATCGCCTGCCTCGCGGAGGGCGGCAGTCACCGCCTCCTGCAGGCGGTCGTCAGGAACCTCTACTTCCGACGGCACCTGCCCGCTGCCAGTCGGCATGTACTCGTCTATCGAACTGCTGAAGTTGGCGGCCGCCAGTCGCTCCCAGAACTCGAAGTAGAAGTGCATATCTACGTTCGGTGAGTACGGCGGAGCCTCGCGAATCGACAACCCACCGTAAGGCAGACGCCATGCGCCGTCCTGCTTGTCGGCCTCACGCGCAGGCACGACGATCGTGCCGCCGCCGAGGTTCTCTTCCCGTGCGATCAGCAACATCGCGCCATCAGGCGTATCTACGCTGCGCTGGTAGGTTCCAGCCTGATGTCCATCGACGTCGAGTACTGGGGTCGGTTGCATAGGTTTCCTCCCGATAAGATTTCTGTCTACCGCGCCGACTTCCCGCCTATTTCGTGGGACGGAGCGCTCCACAGCGCGATGACCGGCGTCTCGGGGTGGTGAGGATCGTAGGTGAGAATGCTGAGCGACGTCGTGCCGAGCGGAAAGTGCTGCGCTTCAAGGAGCGGCAATGCGATCCATCGCACCGCCAGAGCGCTTCCAAACTGGCCGTGCGAGAAGAGCGCCACATTGCCCTCCAGAGTGCGCAGACGGGCGATCAGCCGATCCGCGCGATCAGAGACCTGCGCGGGCGTCTCGCCGTGCGGACAGCCGTCCTGGAAGAGATTCCAGCCCGGTCGCTCCTGCAGGATGTCTGCGGATCGCCGTCCTTCGTAATCACCATAGTCCCACTCCTCGAGGTCCGGTTCGACCTCTGCCGCCGTTTCCAGCCCGACCAGTTCGCAGGTGCGTCGCGCGCGTTGCAGCGGGCTGGTCAGCACATGGGCAAACGGGATGCCCCGCAAATGTCGCCCAAGCTCCCGCGCTTCCTCCTCACCATGCGTCGTCAAGGGAAGGTCCGTTCGACCGGTGTGCTGGCCGGTGAGCGACCACGTCGTTTCGCCGTGCCGCACAAAGGAGAGGCGGAGGAGAGTCTTCATCTCGTACTGCTCTGCCGCAGGTTTTTCGCGATACAAGGCGCCGGTTATCATGCAGTCGTCCTTTCCGTTTTGACGCGCGCTCTCGCTCCGCTCCTTGCAGGGCAAACGGTGCTGAACCCGAAATTATGGTCTCAGCTCTCCTGCAAGACTGGATCGGTCTGTCCGTTCCCATTGGAGAGAGGAGCGGGAGCGAGTTCCCAATGCGCATGACTTCTCCTCGCGCCCGAAAAGCTAGGTGCCGGTCTCCACAACCAGGTATCGAACGGTCCAGTGCTCGTCGAAGAGAATCTCGGATACTTTGCCGATCTCGCCGTCGATGGCATGGATCGTCGAACCGTGCAGGTCTTTGACTGCTCTTAACATGGTAATTTCCTTGTAGTTTCCATCAGGCGATGTGTGCGGTAAGACCCTGATGTTGGGTCAGATCCAGCAAAATATGGGCCCGATTGGTCTCGTCCGGTGTGCCGTGGACGATCAGGACAAATTTGCCCGCTTGCAGTTCCGTCTCGTATTTCACGATACTGTCCTGTGGAATGCCGATTCCGACCAGAGCCGCGCCCAGTGCGCTAATTCCGCCCACGATCGCCGCCCCTTCCAGCGCGCCTACGATCCAGGCGACGAGCGGCCCGGCCACCAGGATCGGCCCCACCACCGGGATGAAGAAGAAGGCGGAGCCGAAGAGCATGCCCCACAGGCCGCCCCAGAAAGCGCCGGATTTGCCCCAGGCTTTCATGCGGTCACCGGTGTTGTAGTAGCCGACCACGTTCTCTTGAGTGTGGTAGTCCTGGCCGACGATAGACAGTTTCGTCATGTCGAAGCCCTCGTGCTGCAAGGCTTTCACGGCGGCTTCCGCCGGACCGTGTGTCTCATAAATAGCGACTACGGAACTCTTCAGGCCATCCTGTAGGATCGTTTCGTTCGGTAGCATCGTTTGTGTTGTCATGGTTCTCTTCTATTCCCTGTAATCGAATGTTGTATCGCGTGACATTCCACGCTTCGACAGGTGCAGGCTACGGTGAGGTGAGAGGTGGATACTTGCACGT
The DNA here is from genome assembly GCA_038217285.1 of Chthonomonadales bacterium. Classification (GTDB taxonomy): domain Bacteria; phylum Armatimonadota; class Chthonomonadetes; order Chthonomonadales; family Chthonomonadaceae; genus JANXLO01. The sequence continues at coordinate 5,643 of JBBQPO010000283.1, read as the reverse complement.
TCCGCTTCGTCCGTCTTGTAAGTCGCGGCTGGACAAGGGAGGGACGTTGAATCTCTACAATTAGTTCCATGCACAATACTATCGCCTTCCAGGCAAATAACAGCGCCCAGGAAGTCACAATTTCAGGTTCCGAAGCCGGAGTGCGTTCGTAATCACGGAGACGGAGCTGAAGGTCATGGCCGCGCTCGCGATCATGGGGCTGAGCAGCAGGCCGAACAATGGATAGAGCACACCAGCGGCGATCGAGACGCCGACCACATTGTAGATAAAGGCGAAAAAGAGATTCTGACGGATATTGCGCATCGTGCTTCGGCTTAAGTGACGCGCACGCACGATGCCGCGCAGATCGCCCTGCACCAGCGTCAGTCCGGCGCTCTCCATCGCTACATCGGTCCCGGTGCCCATGGCGATACCCACATCCGCCTGCGCCAGGGCAGGCGCGTCGTTGACTCCATCCCCGGCCATGGCCACGATATGTCCCTGAGCTTGAAGTTCTTTCACCGCCGCCGCCTTTTTGTCCGGCAGCATCTCCGCCTGTATGTCGTCGATTCCCAGTTTGCTCGCGACCGCCTGTGCGGTCGTACGATTGTCTCCGGTCAGCATGACCAAGCGGATGCCTTCCGTGTGCAGGAGTCGGATCGCTTCCGGGGTCGAGGGTTTCATCGGATCGGCGACTCCCACCAACCCGGCGGCCTTCCCATCGATGGCGACCAGCATCACGGTCTGCCCCTGTTGGCGGAGTATCTCGGCGCGTTGAACCAGAGGCTGCGAAGCGATGGAAAGCCCTTCCAACAGCAGCGCACTCCCGATTGCCACGGAGTGACCCTCGATCGTGCCCGTGACTCCCTGGCCCGTGATCGACTTGAAATCATCGGTCAGCGCGAGCGTGAGATGGCGATCTTTCGCTCCAGCGATGATCGCACCGGCGAGAGGATGCTCGCTCGCATTTTCAAGGCTGGCCAGCAGCCGCAGCATCGCCGGATCTTCCTGTCCATCAATCCCTTCGAATGTCACGAGCCTCGGCTTGCCTTCCGTCAGGGTGCCCGTCTTATCGATGACGAGCGTATCCACCTTCTCCAGAGTCTCCAGAGCTTCGGCATTGCGAATCAGCACTCCGGCCTGCGCGCCGCGGCCCGTGCCGACCATTATCGACATCGGAGTCGCCAGACCCAGCGCACAGGGGCAGGCGATGATCAGGACCGAAACGGCGTTCACAAGAGCGTGCGCGAGGCGCGGCTCCGGCCCCCAGATCGCCCAGACGACAAAGGTGAGGATCGCGATTAGGATGACGACGGGCACGAAGTAGGAGGCGACCACATCCGCGAGGCGCTGAATCGGCGCACGAGTCCGCTGCGCATCGCCTACCATCCGCACGATCTGTGCCAGCAGCGTATCCGCCCCTACTCGGTCGGCGCGCATGGAAAACGTTCCCGTGCCGTTGACGGTGCCGCCGGTCACCCGAGCGTCCGCTGCCTTTTCCACGGGAATAGGCTCGCCCGTGACCATCGATTCATCGACGCTGCTGCCGCCGTCAAGCACCACGCCATCGACCGGCACTTTTTCGCCCGGCCTGACGCGCAGCCGATCGCCGACCTTGACCTGATCCAGTGGGACATCCTCTTCGCGCCCATCTTCCCGGATAGCCCGAGCGGTGTTGGGAGCCAGACCCAGCAGGGCTTTTAGCGCGCTGCTCGTCTGGCTGCGAGCGCGCAGTTCCAGCACCTGACCGAGCAGGACTAACGTCACTATGACGGCAGCAGGCTCGAAATAGACCGCCGTCTCTCCTCCTATGCCTCGGAACGCGGCCGGAACGAAGCGCGCAAACAGCAGGGCGAACACACTGTAAACATAGGCGACGCCAGCGCCAAGGGAGATCAGTGTAAACATATTCAGGCGCCGCGTGACAATGGACGTCCAGCCGCGCTGAAAGAAAGGCAGGCCGCACCAGAGCACTACAGGCGTGGCGAACGCAAAGTCCAGCCAGAGTGAGAAAGTCGCACCGAGCAGACGATTGAGAGGATCGTGCGGCAGGAACGCCGAGATCATGAGCAGGAGCATGGGCAGGGTGAGGCCCACACCGATCCAAAACCGACGGGTCATGTCCGTCAGTTCGGGATCGACCTCGTCCGTGCCCGTCGTGACACGGGGTTCCAGCGCCATTCCACAGATCGGGCAGACTCCAGGTTCGGAACGCACGATCTCCGGATGCATGGGGCAGGTATATTTGTCCTGCTTTGGGTCGTCTTTACTTTCCATAAGATCTTTCGCAAACGTGTGTGTTGAATCGTACGTCCACGACACGGCTGCATAGCGTGAGGACTGCACATCGGTTCGATAAATAGGATCTGTTTTGCATATTCGTTTTCGCTTATCCTGCGTTGGTTGCGCTCTTGCAGTAACTGCCACGTATCACAACACGCAAACTTATGGTAAGAACGCCGGGAACAGATCCCGGTGCAGGGAGGAGCGGCATCGCTCACGAGGACATCGTTGGCGGCATCGCTCACGAGGACATCGTTGGCGGCATTCCCGGCAAGGGCAAGGTAACGCGTACGCAGGCTCCGCCGTCTGGACGGTTTTCATAGATCGTTCGTCCGCCTAAATCCAGGCGTCCGACACTCTCTACCAGTTCCAGGCCGAAATGGGCGGAAGTCAGGGGACTGAACATCTGGGAGAAGCCCGGTCCATCATACGCCATGACCTGCATATCCAGGAGAGCCGCCACTGCTTGCAGGCTGTTCTTGACCCTATGGTCGGACTCACGCATCGCCTGCTCCATCCGCAAGTTGCGCCACTCGACGTGTGTCGTATGTTCTCCCATCGCTATTTCGGCACGCTTACGCTGGGTGATGTCTTGGCCGATCCCGATGCTGGTTCCGTCGGAGAGGAGCACCATCGACCAGGAAAGGTCGCCGTCACGCCCATCTTTGCCCCTCAGAACCAGGTCGCGCCAGCCCGATGTCGATGGCCTTGCACCTCTTCTTCGTTCCAGCCCGTGAGCGTGACGGCGACCAGATTCATGAAGATGCTCAGGCCCCGAGCATCGGTGGCAATGACGGCATCACCGATATTTTCGAGCGTGGCAAACAGCCACTCCTCACTCTCACCGATCACTTTGGCGGAACGGGGATGGTTGCGATCCTGCTGCTTGGTTTCTGTGGTTTTCGGCTTACTTTGCATAGTATTTGGTATAGTCTTTCCGGTGTAGTAGAGCCTTTGCTCGCCTGGCGGAAACCCTGGCTTCCGTATTCATGAGAACTCGCCTTCTTCAGGCTCGATGGGTAGGATGATCGCTGCCCACATCAAACAGGCAGGGCACCAGAGGCAGTAGTTGTTCTGCGCAGGGCTGCCTCTCTTGCGTGCGGATCGCTCCGTAGAGCGAAAGCAGATGCGTTGCTGCGAACACAAAGGGCAGAAGGGGCGCTCCTCTTGCTCGAACAGCCAGCCTAACGAAAATAAAAGCGCGCGCGCTTGCTTTCCGCGTGCCTTTTTCCACTCTGTGCGGCTATTCATAGATCCCTTCATACGATCTCCTCGTTTCCGGCGCTTGCATTTAGATTCCCATTGCTTACCGTTAGGATGGGATCACAACTTTGCCGTTCTATCGAAAGAGGAGACGAAAAGACCGTTTGGTCATGTTGCACTCTGATCCGGACTGTAGCAGGCACACTATCCTATTTCGCCGACTCCCCGTCCTGCATAGAATCGTATTCGCCCCGGCGCGCGGCCTTGTTGCACCGGGCGCGATAAACCAGTGCCGCCTGTGCCGCTGGCACATTGACCTCCTCGCCGCACCAGATCTCCAGGGCCGGCTGCTGAATGGCGCGGGCAAACGAAAACGCCAGCGCCCAGGGCATCTTCGCTTTGAACCGAACGTTCATCGCATTCAGACGGGCCGATGCCAGCGGGCCGGATTGACCGCCTGAGAGGAATGCGATCGCCGGAACGGCGGCGGGGACGGAGCGCAAGAGAGACTGCACCGTGGCGTCGGCAACCTCGTCCGCTGTCTCCTGTCGGCGGTAGGTCAAGCCGGGCAGAACCATGTTGGGCTTCAGGATCATTCCTTCCAGCAACACACGCTGGGTGGTGAGGTGATCGAAAACAGTGTGCAGGACCTTTTCCGTCACCACGCGACTCCGCTCCAGCGTATGGTCGCCGGTCATGAGCACTTCCGGCTCGACGATGGGAACCAGCCCCGCTTCCTGGCACAGGGCAGCATAGCGCGCCAGCGCCTGCGCATTCGCCTCGATGCAGCCTCGACTGGGAATGTCGTTGCCGATGGTAATCACGGCGCGCCACTTGGCAAAGCGTGCGCCCATCTGCGCGTACTCCGCCAGGCGGTCGCGCAGTCCGTCCAGACCTTCGGTGATCTTCTCGCCGGGATGGGCCGCCATCTCCTTCGCGCCGATGTCCACTTTGATGCCGGGAACGATCCCTGCCTCGACGAGGACTTTCACAAAAGGTACGCCTTCCTTCGTCTGCTGGCGGATGGTCTCATCGTAGAGGATCGCACCGCCGATGGACTCCCCGAGACCGGGAGTGGTCACGATCAACTCCCGATAGGCGCGCCGCGCCTCCACAGTCTGGGGAATCCCCAAGGCCGCAAATCTTTTGTTGCAGGTCGGAGTGCTCTCATCCATCGCCAGAAGACCCTTATCGTTCACAAACAGGGATCGTGCTGTGTCTCTCAACTCCTGCTCATTCACTGGGAACACCCCATTTCCAGTTACGAATTTCCGGCATGTCCTGGCCATGTTCGTCGATGTAGCACTTGTGTTCGATCAGTTTGTCCTGCACCATCTGCTTCAGATAGGCTCCCTTTGCGCCCAGATGCGGCAGGCGATCCACCACATCCTGCACCAGATGGAAGCGGTCCAGATCGTTCTGCACCCGCATGTCGAAGGGAGTGGTGATCGTGCCCTCTTCCTTGTAGCCCCGGACGTGCAGATTGCGGTTGGTGCGACGGTAGGTCAGCCGATGGACGAGCCAGGGATAGCCGTGGAAGCCGAAGATGATGTGCTTGTCTTTCGTGAACAGCGCATCGTAGTCTGTGTCGCTCAGGCCGTGCGGATGCTCGCTCTGCGGCTGCAGCTTCATCAGGTCCACGACATTGATGACCCGGATTTTCAGGTCGGGCAGATACTCGCGCAGGATCGAGACGGCAGCCAGGATCTCCAGCGTAGGCGTATCTCCGCAGCACGCCATCACCACGTCCGGATCGACGTTCTGATCGTTGCTGGCCCACTGCCAGATGCCGATTCCCTCGGTGCAATGCACCACAGCAGCATCCATGGTCAGCCACTGCGGAAGGGCGTGTTTGCCTGCGACCACCACATTGACGTAGTGCCGACTGCGCAGGCAGTGATCGAAGACCGAGAGCAGGCAGTTGGCGTCGGGCGGAAGGTAGACCCGCACGATGTCGGCCTTCTTGTTGATGACATGGTCGAGGAAGCCCGGATCCTGGTGGGTGAAGCCGTTGTGGTCCTGCTGCCAGACATGGGAGGCCAGCAGGTAGTTCAACGAGGCGATCTTCCGACGCCAGGGCAGTTCCGAGGTGACCTTCAGCCATTTGGCGTGCTGGCTGAACATCGAATCGACGATGCGAATGAACGCCTCATAGCTGTTGAACAGCCCGTGCCGCCC
>JBBQPO010000282.1:0-7806 GCA_038217285.1 Chthonomonadales bacterium | reverse complement strand
TGGCAGCGGCAAGCAAGTTTGGTCGCCAGGTATCAAAGTGACAGAGCGTCAGCGGCATCCGGTCGAGGATATCTAGCCACGCTTGACGCTGTGCCCAGAGAGCCAGCAGACGATCCACAACGGGAATGGGAAATGCCGCCCGCACGAGGGGATGCTCCCAGAAGTCCGGATGTGGGAGGTAGTCTTTCAGGAACTCGAAGTGCGAAACCCAGGAGCGCAACCAGCCGGTACGCAACCAGGGCGAAACGGGCAATGCTCGGTCCGCAAGATAGGATCCCTGCCCCTGACCTAAAGTGGTGAGCCGCCTGACCATAACGCGCTACAGGCCAGGATGCCTGGTCACTTCCAGGGATCTCTTCCAGCCACAGCCAGACACTGCCGTCCGACTGCTCTTCGACCTCAAAACAGCGCAGCGCCCGCAGATTCGTGCCCAGGTTCTCCAGTATCCCGGACTCGTAGGCCAGCGCTTCCCGTTTCCAGTAGCCAAAATGCAGGAGGTCGCTTCCCCATCCTTGCGGCGCATCCTCGGCCAGTTGCGCGATCTTAAGGATAAGCGACCAGGGCCGAGACAGTCCGTTCTGTTGCCCCGTACCGGCTACACGGTACAGTCCCCCGGTAGCCGGATTGCTGATATGCCCCATCAGGGGGGTGCAGCGCCAATCGTCCAGTTGGAAGGAAGCTCCTTGAGCGCCTCACGGACCTTGGGTGTGAGCGATGCTGATTCGAAAGTGGAAGCTATCCTCGCAAAGACCATTTTGCCGTCAACCCTTCATGCCCCGTCTCTTAAAGCGCGACCAAAATATTTCTATGCCCGCTCTATCCACATCGGTGAGAACGTTCGAGCAGGCGACGCAAACAAAACGCCTCTCTCGAAAGCGCAACAGCACAATGCGCGCGAGAGAGGCATTTTTCTTCACATCGTTGTCAGAGTGCAGTCTACGGGTCACAGGCATGCTTCCGAGGCTATAGTGTACCATCTTTTGGCACTCCTTCCTTGGGCGTCTGCACGAGGTGGTTATGCACCGCCTTACATTGCGCCCCCAATCGCTTCGTGTTAAGCCGTACAACAGCCTTACAAAACAGACCGGTTTGTACGCGTTACCTGGAGAAAAATTAAATAGAGGCCTGTGCGAGGATGTTTTCGATGATCTCATCTCGGAGATGCATGCGTTTCTGAACAAGGGACAGGTAGGCGAGCAGAAGCAGGGTCGAACGCCGTCCGAAGCGTTCTACGATCCGGCCGTCTGCAAAGACGATGCGTCCTCCCCGCAGCAACTCTACCTTCAACGGCGGCCGCGAGACCTCTGTGCCTGTTGTCTGGATAGCTGTGACTGATCGTCGGTCGATTCCGTGGTCCAAAGAGTCTCTCTACTTCGGCTTCGCGGTTTCGGTGAGGATGGGCTGCATGGCGGCGGCTATGCCCGCTTCGCCGTTGCCAAGGTCAATGCCCTTGTAGAGCCACCAGTCTTCGCGATGGGTGATGGCCTGGCCTGGTTCGACCTTTTCCAGCGGCCCCAGCGACTCCATCTCCAGGAAGGCGTCGTTGGTGTATGTCTCGTTGTTGCAGCCGAAGTCGGGGTAGGTGCGGCCCTTTTCGAAGCCGAACCGTTTCAGGAAGAGCGCGCCGCGATGGGAGTAGGCCGCCCACCCCTGACGGTTCTGGAGGCCGAGTTTCTGGGGTTCTTTATTGTTCTCATCCTGGCGCAGAGTCAGGAAAGCCTTGCCCAACATCCAGCGCGGATCCGTCAGGTTGGTATATCCCCAGAGCACCATGGGGCGCACGGGCAGCAGCTCGTCATCGTGGGACTGAAACGGCTCCTGCGGAAAGACGGCGATGCCACCCTTGTTCATGGCCGAGAGCGACCAGCAGGCCATCTCGTTGGAGAATAGACCCTTGTTGGTCAGCCTATGCTGGACGGTGACATGCGATCCCTGCGCATCGAGGGTGATCCACATCTCTTTCTGAATGCCCGTGACTTTCTCCGGGGCCTCGGTCAGTTTTACGGTGGAGCCTTCGATCACAACCGTCACCGGATCATTGTCGGGAAGATAGGTGCGCGGGATCGATTCGGGAGCATGCCAGAGCCGGTGCCCACCGCGAATATTCCATTGCCCGAACTCGGTCTTCATCCCGCCTTCGAGGGTGGCGAACATATTGTCCTCGTCCTTACTGCCGACCAGTGCATAACGCATGACGCGCGGCCCATAGTCGGTGGCGAGGATCAGCTCCACAATGCCATTGCTCAGCCGGATATTGTTGGGCGAACCGAGATAGGCGACTTTCTGTTCGATCTTCACGTCCTGCGCAATGGCGCAACGCCCCCCCCCGGTGATGGCCAACAGCGCGAACAGGCACACAGTTCTTCCGGTCATGCAAATCCTCCAGATTGGTCTCGATGGAATCGATGGTACTTGATATAGCCCCACGGAGGTAGGGTTGGGAAATAGAGCGCGATTCGATCTCGGCGAATTATATCCCCTACTGGCGAGGCCATGTGCGTTGAGATTTTACGGTTCGAGTTTGCGCAGCAGGGCCGTCAGGCGTTCGGGGTCTTCGCGTAAGAGCATGGCGAGCTGTTTGCCCATTCGCACGAGGTAAGCGGTATCTCTGTCTCGATAAAGATACGCGCTGCGCAGGCAGGCCGCGATCAGCTCATCCGGGCTGACCTCTCCGGTAGGAACCAGCAGCGGGCGTAGAAAGTCGGTGTCTTCGGTAAGGGCACAGACTTCGGCGGGCGTACATTCCCAGACACGGGCATGGAGACGCGGAGGACGCGGAGGCAGATGAGAACGAATGCGTCCGTCCTGCGCATAGCCGACATGAAGGGCCGAGAACTCCGTGGCGAGCAGCGCAACGATCTGCGGCTGCTGCCGGTGCAGTTCGTCCTCTTCCAGACCATAAGCGGCGGCCCGACGGCCCGGTTCGATGCTGCCGGTCAAAGCAAAGTAGACCAACGCGTAGAGTGTGCCGTCTGCGGCGGTATCGAGAGCCCGTGCAGAGGCCGGCAGCGGGTCGGCGAAAGGGTCGATTTCACGCGCTGCGTGAAGATCAGGAAGGGCGTCAGGGACGAACGGCGGTTTCGCACCCGGCGGCAGGATTTTGACGAAAGCGCCGAAGTCCGGCGGCAGATGCAGGCGCTCCGACGGACACTGTGCCGTGAAACGCGTGGTGCTGGCCTCAATAACCTCCCCGGCAAGTTGTGTGCATGTTATAGGCGGCGTGACGGTCATTCTCCTCGAGGTTTCGTGCCCTACATGGGTTTCTGCGGTATCCCAACGCCTGAGAGACCGTTCGGGAAACGCCCCAGACGCGGCGTGTTGCGCTTCATATTGCGCTTAAAAATGATCGCCCCTCCGACAGGATAGTGGTAGACGACGGTGACTTGCGCAGGCGATTTCGAGGACGGACGGAGTTCACCTATTTTTATGGGTGAAGTCCCGATAAACGTCTCATAGATGTCGATATCGTAGGTCTTGTTGAAGTCCTGCTTTACCTCCCGATAGAGCATTATCGCGATGCGGTCGATGTGCCAGGGCTCCAACCGGGCCGGAGTCAGCAGATGAAGCCTTCCATCCGCAGCGAAGCGAAGCCCAATAGCCTTGCCGGGTTCATGATTGCGAAATCTTGACTGGAAGAGTTGTATGAAGGCTTTCTCACGCTCCTTCGGCGTCCCGGACGGGAGCTGCTTACGGACCACATCGGCGGTCGGCTGCCAGTTGCCGAACTCGTTCTCCGGGTCGAAACCTTCCCGAACCGAGCGGAAGGCCCAGAGGAAATAGCATGAAAGCCCAACCAGCGTGAGAATCGCGACAACTACAGGTTTCCGTTTCATGAGAATGCCCCTTCCCGAACTCGTGAGGACACGCCGTGCGTCTTTCTCATGCCCCGGTTCAGCTTCCGCTCTCAGCCCCTACGCGTCGTCTCTAAAATCGGCTGCGCCTTCCCTCCTCATTTCGCCGTAGGAACGCAGATTCCTGCCCCGTTTTCGATCTATACATGAAGGGGAGCGAGAAGAGGGACTGAAGACGGCGATGCAGAATATACTCGAACAGGAACGAGACAAAAAGAGTCTGCTTCAGGCCACTGCGAAAGATGGCACCGTCGTCATCACGTTCCGCGACCACATTTTAAATGAGGAGAAACAGCAACGTGCCTATTTTGACACCGGAAGACCATCAGTATTTCGACGAACAGGGCTATCTCGTCATCAAGGGCCTGATCCCGCCTGCGGACTGCGAAGCGGTCGTGGAGACTATCTTCGACTTTCTGGAGATAGACCGCAACAACCCGGACGACTGGTATCGCCTGCCGTTGAAACCGGGCGGCATGATCGAGATGTACCAGAACCAGGCGTTGTGGAACAACCGCCAGAACCCGCGTCTGTACGAGGCGATGCGGGAGTTGCGGAAGACCGACAACCTCTGGGTCTCGATTGATCGCGCAGGATTCAAGCCACCGCAACACCCCGCGCATCCGGACTACGACCATAAAGGGTTTACGCACTGGGACGTCGATACCTCGAAACTACCGGTGCCGTTCGGGGTGCAGGGCGTCCTCTGCCTCACCGATACCGACGCCGACATGGGCGGTTTCCAGTGCATTCCCGGCTTCCATCGCGGCCTGGAGGAGTGGATCGCCACACAGCCTGCAGACCGTAATCCGCACATGCCCGACATGACCGGCCTCACCGTCACCCCCATTCCGGCGAAGCAGGGCGACTTCATCGTCTGGAACAGCCGTCTTGCGCACGGCAACGGGCAAAACGTCTCCAAGAAGCCTCGCTTTTCGCAATATATCTCCATGGGGGCTGCTCAAGAGCAGAACGAGGAAGTGCGCCGACACCGCATCGAGTGCTGGGAACATCGCCTCCCGCCCGGCAACAAGACCTTTCCCGGTGATCCCCGCGAAGCCGAACAGAAACGCTATCCCACCGCTATACTCACTCCTCTCGGCCGCAAACTCCTCGGCCTCGACCGCTGGGACAACCAGAGTTCGAGCGGTTAGAAGTTGGACGGCTGTTACGGATGGGAGAGAAACTCACCGGTGGGAAGGCTCCAGTCGGGGCCGAAGAAGCCGGCGAGGCGTACGCCGGAGATCCCGTTGGTAAGTGTCTCCGGGTTGAGCACGAGATAGTCGGGGTACTCCACGCCGGAGACAAAGTAAGGCAGGCGATCCGTCAGACGCATGCCGACGAGGCCGCTGCCACTGACCACGCCGACACTGGCCCGAACACTGCCCGGACGAGGGCGCAAAAACAAACAGGCCAGATCGTCGCCCGTCAGGCTCTGTGCGCCTACCGTGATGGTGGCGCGCCGTACCTGAATAGGGCTGTCCGCGAGCAGGGGCTTCCAGGCGGCGTTCGTGTCGGCGTTGCCATAGAGGATCACATTGCGATCCCGTTCGCGGGTCACATCGAAGGCGGTGTCCGCCACCACGTCGAGAGAGCCATTGCCGCGATACCAGAAGGTTTCGGCATCATACCGGGCTTTAGCGATAGCCCAGGCGTTCTCTTCCGGGGTGCCCTGGGTACCATAGACGAACAGCATGTGGTTCCGGAAAGCCTGCTTGAAGGGGCCGCACCGTTCCGGCCGCTTGTCGGTCGAGGCCGGAGCTGCCCCGACGCTCCAGGTTCGGCCCGTTCGCGCCAGCCAGAGGGTCTTATCGGCGGTCGGGTAAGGCAGATCGACCAGTATCTGACCGTCCAGTTCTACGGTCAGCGGTCCGACTGGCAACAGATTCGTGCAGCGCAGCGCCAACAGAGCGACGTTCTCCGTCGTGCCGACAAACCGGCGCTGACCGGGGTCGAGGCGGAGGCTTACAGAGCTCGGGTTCAGTCGATGCGCCTGCCCGACGATGCCCACCCAGTGGCACCAGGCCGACACGCCGGGGTCTGCCGTCGTGAAATCGACATGCCGTACCATCGATTCGGCAGGCAGGGCATGATGCCCAAAGAATTCGAAGAGCGGCTGCCAGTCCACGCAGTCGGCGCCAGGCTCATCGGAGATATCCCACCAGTGCCCGGCGCCGGGCTGCTCGAAATAGGTCGTATCCCGGTGGAAGGCGCTCAACTGCTGGACCATCTCACGCGCTTGGGTCACCGGCACATTGTCGTCCGCGCTGCCGTGGAGCACATAGACGCCCTCCTGCGCATAGTTCTGTTTGAGGGCCAGGGTATCGCTCGGGTTCATGGGGCGCGCCAGGAGCTGCTGCATCGGAGAGGGGTTGGCGATACGCGCCGCGCCTGCATACGACCAGAAACTGATCCAGCCCGCACTCGGCCCGATGGCAGCGAAACGATCCGGGAACGTAACGCCGATATGCCAGGTCCCGTGACCGCCCATAGAGTGGCCGGTCAGATAGGTACGCTGCGGATCTGTATGCAGCGTCTTCTGCGCCAGATCGAGCACCTCCATCGCGTCCAGACGTCCCCAGTCCTCCCAGTCGAAACCGTAAGGACGGCGGTTGGTCGGCGCGACGATGTCTCCCCACGTCTTGCTCTCATACGCATTGGCCTGCCCTATCGCCTCGACACCGGCCCCATGCAGCGAGAGGAACAGGGCGGGAGCGGAGCCTTTGGGCGTCAGCGGCTGCGCCGGATTTACGGCGTAGTACTGCACGCTGCCGTCGATTGCGCTGACGAACGTGCGCTTATACGTCTCCCCCGGCTTTCGCACTCGTACTGTGAAGCTTACTGCGTCGCTTTTCGCCTTCTGCGCCGCCTGCCCCGCCTTTTTGCGAACAGCAGGGTAGTTCACGCGAACTTCGATCTTCTCCTCTCCGGCCTCCGTAGGCGCGGGGCCAATCAGGGGAAAAGCTATTTTGCGCGTTGCCAGTGGCAGGAGGGGCGGTGTCTTTACCGCGATAGGATGTCCTTCGCCCGCCTGAACCGTCAGCGTCCCCGCCCCCAGTGGTAGGTTCGATGCGTTGACGAGAACCAGAGCTCCCCAGGTGTTTGTCTCCTCCTGCAAGATCAGGTCGGGCAGAGTCAGATCGTCCATCTCCAGCAGCACCGGCGATTTCGGGGGAGTCAGTTTCAGATGCAGCTCTCCCCGCCCACAGGAGAACAGCAGCGTATTCGCACCTGCCCGCAACAGAACCGGCAGGTGCGCGTAACCATAGCTGTATGGGTCGCCGGTGCGCGGGGTTCCGTTGACATAGCACATCGTGTCGCCGCTCGCTTCCAGCAGCAGCACCTGTTCCTTCGGCGACTCTACCGTTACGGCCGCATAGCCGCCTTGCAGCGCCTTGCTCTTAAACGCCCCGTCTTTGTCCAACCCCAGGAGGGTCCAGATCGCTTCCCTGCCATCCGCGCGCTTAACCCGATCGCCTGCCCTCGGCTCGACCGGCCTGCCATGAACAAACTCACTCTCGATCGCGTCGAAATGCAGCGGCCCGCGCACCAGACGCCCCACCGAATTGATGACCAGGCACTGCGTCGGAACGATCTCTCCCGCGACAGGCGAAACGGTCTGCGCCCAGGCAGAAAAGGCTGAAACTGATACGATGAGAAGGGACAACAACGACTTAAACAGGAAGAGGATTGGCTTCAAGACATGACTCCATACGTGATCAGGGTGTAAACGAAAGGGATACGGAATGATAGACGTTGCGAAGCCCGCTTGTCAAGAAGATTCCGTTCGGATTGGCACGGCACGTACCTGATGTAACTCACCTTACGCAGCCGAGCATTTTACTCTGACTGAGTTTGCCCTTGTTGGCGGTAAAATACCGTCATGGACACACAACTTCTCGATCTCTATACCGACTACCTGATCAGTTCTTTCAGTCTGACGACAGCCACCGGA
>JBBQPO010000281.1:0-7937 GCA_038217285.1 Chthonomonadales bacterium | reverse complement strand
CACACTTTACATCTATTCAGAATGATCAGGGAGATGGGCAGAGGGAATGCGCTGCCGCATTGCGCGCAGATCTGGAGAAGGCCGAGCGGAGACTATACTCCAAACAGGACGCTTATAAAAACCTCGATCCGCTTTCGCTCGTAATCGGCGACTTAAACGCCAACCCATTCGATGCCGGTGTTGTCGGCACTTATGGGCTAAACGCTACGGGGCTTCCCGCCATCGCCCGAGAGGGCTTTCGCGAACATTTGGGGCGCGAATATCCTTACCTGTACAATCCAATGTGGCGGTTCTTGAACGCCGACCCGCCCGGTTCTTTCTATAAGCGAGCCGACACGCCCGTGCGCTTTGACTGGTACCTGCTGGATCAGGTGCTTGTGCGCCCCGGATTCATCGAACTGTTCGGCAACGGCAAAGAGCCCGACTTGCGCCTGCTTACCAGTGACGGAAATGCCTTGTTGACAAAGGGACCGAATAAAAGGCCAAATGACATGATATCCGATCACCTGCCTCTTCTGTTCCGATTTCAACTTCCCGACTGAAGGAGCAACACCGATGCGAACACCTTTTGAACTTCCGGACTACGAACAGTCAAGCACCGAGCCGACGCCGCCCGTCGAAATACTGCGCGAAGCCGCCACGGCACTTACAACAAAGACCGGAGGACGGGTCGAGGGCAGCGTTTTTACCGGTGGCCTGGGAGGAATAGGAAGTTATCGCCACACTTTCTACCTGCGTGCCCCCTCTCTTGACGATTTCACCGATCCCCTATTTTACGTATGGCACGGTCCCGAACTTTACCCTGCGCGTGTTCTCATGGCAGGCGATAAACAAGGCAATGCGCGGTCCTTTACCGATGAGAGTACGTTGCATGACGAAGTACAGCGGTTGCTGACATCTCCTATAGCACACCAACGCATTGGGGCTATGCTGGCCCAAGTGAACAATCGCCCGGTAGGTGGGCGCTCGTAAGCCACAACCTTGTGATGGGATTAAACACAATGCGAACGACACTCTTCTTACTCGGCATGTTGATCCTAAGACCTATGCTATGCCGGGCCGCACCGCCCGGGGCGACGTTCACCGTCGCTACGAACGGAGATGACCACTGGTCAGGGCGTCTGGCCTCTCCAAACGGCTCCCGTACGGATGGTCCCTTTGCCACCTTACAACGGGCGCAGCAGGCGGTAAGGGCGCAACGAAAAAGCGGAGATTCGCAGCCGCTGGTCGTGAATCTGCGCGGCGGGACGTACTATCTCAAGACGCCTCTCGTCTTCACAGCGGAGGATTCAGGACCGTCGGCACAGGGCCGGACCACCTATGGGGCTATGACCGGAGAAAAGCCGGTGATCAGCGGCGGAGAGCCTGTCACGGGCTGGAAACCGGACGCGCAAGGCCACTGGCAGACGACTCTGCCGGAGGTGAAGAGCGGGAAATGGTACTTCTCGCAAATGTTCGCCGGTGATCAGCGGCGGTTCCGCCCGCGCCTTCCGAAACAGGGCTATGCCTTCGTGGCCGGGGCGCTGCCGCCCTCCGCGAAGTCACAGGGCAAAGGCTTCGACCAGTTTCGCTTCGCGACGGGCGATTTTCACGCCGATTGGCACAATGTCAACGACGTCGAAACGCTCTGTTTTCAGATCTGGAGCATGGCGCGTTTTCGTGTTGTGAACATCGACGAGCCGAGCCGTACCGTGCGCTTTATGGGCGACACCCGCAATACCGAAGCCTATACCGCGCTGTCGAAGGGCAAACGCTATATCGTCGAGAATGTGAGAGAGGCGTTGCGTGATCCGGGGGAGTGGTATCTGGATCGTAATACCGGGGCGCTTACCTACATTCCTATGCCGGGAGAGACGCCGGAGAAGACCGTCGTGATCGCGCCACGCCTGGAGTCTCTGGTCGAACTGCGCGGCGATGTGGCGAAGCGGGCCTGGGTGCAGAATATTCGTTTCTTCGGACTGACGTTTGCGCATACCAACTGGAACTGTCCGGCAGAAGGCAACGCTTCCGCGCAAGCGGAGGTAAATCTGGGCGCGGCTATCTCGGCGGTCGGGGCGCGCAACTGCGTCTGGGATCACTGCACTGTGGCGCATACCGGCACCTACGGCATGGAGTGGGGAGAAGGCTGTCGTGACAACGCCCTGCTCGCCTCCAATCTTTTCGACCTCGGTGCGGGCGGAGTGAAGATCGGGACCCAGGGAGTTCCCGCCGACGCCGAAGGACTCGCCTCGCACAACCGCGTCTACGACTGCCGTATCGCGCAGGCCGGGCGGCTGCATCCAGCCGGAGTCGGAGTCTGGATAGGCCACTCGCCGGACAATGAGATCGCGCACAACGACATCCATGACCTCTACTACTCCGGCCTCTCGGTCGGCTGGTCGTGGGGCTACGGTCCGAGCGGGGCGCATGGCAATCATCTCGACGACAACCGTATCTGGCAGATCGGACAGGGCGTCCTCTCCGACATGGGCGGCATCTATACGCTGGGCCTCGCGCCGGGAACCACGGAACGCGGTAACGTGATACACGACATCGAATCGTTCGACTACGGCGGCTGGGGGATCTATCCGGATGAAGGCAGCACCGGCCTGCTCATCGAAAACAATCTGGTCTACCGCACCAAAACCGGCGGCTTTCATCAGCACTACGGTAAAGACAACGTCGTGCGCAACAATATTTTCGCGTTCTCAAGGGAAGGGCAGATCATCCGCACCCGCGCCGAGGATCACCGCTCCTTCACGTTCGAGCACAACATCGTCTATTTCAAGGAGGGGACTCTGCTGGGCTCCAACTGGACAGGCGACGGTTTTGCCCTCGATAACAACCTGTACTGGAACGCTGCCGGACAGCCGCTCGATTTCGCAGGAATGACGCTCGCAGAGTGGCAAAAGAGAGGACATGACCTTCATTCCCTGGTCGCAGATCCTCTGTTCATCGCGCCGGAAAAGGGCGATTTCAGCTTGAAGCGCGGCTCGCCCGCACTCACTCTGGGCTTCCAGCCGTTCGATACGTCGCGTGCTGGCACGGTCACAAAACGCGCTCCCCTGCTGGCCGCGCTGCGCGCTTTCCCGGCGCCCGCACCGCCTCTGCCACCGCAGCCTATCGTCGTCGATTTCGAGGCCACACCGGTAGGCGCAAAGATGGAGGACGGCACAACGAGCGAAGAAAACGATCGGGCCACCGTGCGTGTCACCGACGAAACCGCCGCCTCGGGCAAACATAGCCTCAAGTTCATCGATGTGCCAGGACAAAAATTCAGTTATTCGCCGCACGTTTTTCTCAGCCCGAACCTTCAGACGGGCCTTCTCCGGGGAAGCTTTAGCCTGCGGCTGGAGCCCGGAGCGATTTTCACCCATGAGTGGCGCGACAATGCGAATCCCTATCATGTCGGGCCGTCGATACGGATCACTGCGGACGGCATACTGACCGCCAATGGGCGCAAGTTGACGAAGGTTCCGCATAGCCGATGGATTAGTATTCAGATCGAGTGCGGACTCGGGGCGCAGGCGGCTGGGCGCTACACGCTGTCGATCAGTTTCGGTGGGCGCACCCCGCCGATGCTCTTCGACGATCTTACCTGCGGCAAGGAGTTTCGTAAGCTGACGTGGTGGGGCTTCGTCTCGGACGCCGACGCCGATACGGTACTCTATATCGACGACCTGCGCCTGACCCCGCAGAAATAGGGAGAGAAGAGATCGTGATGAAAATGGTTCGTTCTGCCGTCGTGCTTGTCCTGGGATTGACGAGCCTGCCTCTCACCGGGATGGCGCAGCAACCCGTAGCAAATTCTGTCGTCGTCTGTATCGATCCAGGGCATCCCTCGGAAGTCAACAGCGGATTGACGGTGCAGAACGGCACGACGGAGACGCATATCGACTGGGTGGTGGCCCAAAAGCTCCGGAAGATTCTCGCCGCGCAGGGGCTGCGAGTGGTACTGACCAAATCGGCGGAGAAGCAACTGGTGAAGAACAAGGAGCGCGCGCTGATCGCCAATCGCGCCGGGGCGGCCATGATGGTGCGTCTGCACTGCGACTCGAGCCCGGATCAGGGTTATGCGGTCTACTATCCGGATCGACAGGGCACGAAGGAAGGCAAGACGGGGCCGTCAAAAGAGATCACGGCGCGCAGCCATGCGGCGGCGATGATCGTCGATAGGGCGATGGGACGGGCGCTGAACGACCTGCTGAAAAACGGCGGTGTGCGCGGCGATTCGCAAACCTTCGTGGGCGGTAAGCAGGGCGCCCTCACCGGCTCCATCTTCTCGGAGGTGCCTGTGCTGACCATCGAGATGGTCGTTCTCAGCCATAAAGCGGATGCGGCTCTTATTCAGACCGAAGCGGGTCAGAACAGAATGGCGCAGGCAATCGCGGACGGCATCCTTCAGTTCGTCGCGCCGCCCTCGCAGGGGCTAGCCGTTCCAAAATAGGAGATCATAGGATTATCGATTTCAGGGTGGTCAAGGGACGTTGTCTATCGCAAAGGAGGTTCCGTATGTTACCTGCCAACGTTCGCGATCGGAGAGTTTGTCGGAGGGGAGGGCTGATATTGATCGGTCTGACGCTCGGGACGCCATGCGCCGCGCAGAAGGCCGATCCGCTGGCGAAGTGGGAGAGTTTCGACTTCGTCCACAATAAAATCATGGCCGATCAACTCAAAGACCTGACGCTGATGCAGTTGAAATATATGCGCGGTATCGTCTTCGGCAAGCACGGCCGCGTGTTCGACGAGCCTGTGATTCAAGCCTGGCTGAAGACCCGTCCCTGGTACCGGCCCAACTCGAAATATAAAGTAACCGTGCTGAACGACACCGAACGCGCCGATATGGACGCCATCAAAGAGGCGGAGTTCAAGAAGCACACCCGTATTGAACCCGGCGACCTGAAGTTCTATCGAGACAAGACCTTTACCGCCGCAGATCTGGGCAATCACTCGGCCATCGAACTCACCATCATGCGGGCCGAGATCGAGGCTATCCACGGCAAATCGTTCGCCGATCAGCCCTGGATGCAGAGCTTCTTCGCCGAGCGCTACTGGTATCACCCCGATCCGAAGTACAAGCCCAGCGTTTTAAGCGATACCGAGAACAAAAATCTCGCGACGATTGCTAAGGCGCAGAAGGAGCAGCGTAAGCTGGCGCTGGCTCCCGGCGATATGGGACTGTTTCAGGAAACCCCCATTACTGCGGATCTGCTCCATGGTCTGAGCCTGCACGAACTCCGCCTGCTGCGCAACGAGGTCTATGCGCGACGTGGTAAGGTCTTCCATACGCAATGGATACAGCGGCACTTCATCGACACTCCCTGGTATCGTCCCGGTAAGGATTTTAGCGAGCCGTCGCTCTCTTTGATCGAGACTCAGAATGTCGCGACGATCGTGCAGGCGGAAACGCGGCTGCATGACAGCCTGACGACGAAACCCATCCCCACGGCTTTGATGACCGATATGTTTCTGGAGGATGCCCGGAAGCTGCGTGAAGAGATCTACGCACGGCATGGCAAGATCTTCGTCGATCACTGGACGGATGGCTATTTCCGCAGCTTCAAGTGGTATAAGCCGGATCCGAATTTCACGCCGGAATCGCTCTCCTCGCTGGAAAAACAGAATGTCGCCACCATTGTGGCGTATGAAAAACAGGCTCAGCGGGAGGGAGCGATCACCGGCGCTTGACGGAACCGGCCTGTGTCCCGCGTGTCGGGACCATCCTCGCTGTAAAACAGGGCCCTCACGTCTCTTCTCGGAGCGGGAGGGCCTGTTTCTGTTCGCGTTGACTTCTCGCGCGCGTTGCGCCATAATACCGGGCACAGAAACAAGGGGGCAATATCGTGAGCGTGGCAGAGAAGAGAGTACGAGTGGGAATCATCGGGCCGAGCTGGTGGGTCAACTACTGGCATCTACCGGCTCTGCAGAATCATCCTCAGGCAGAGATCGTGGCGGTCTGCGGCGCGAAAACGCGGGACGAGGCGGAGACGAAGGCGCGGTACGGCGCGGACGTTCAGATTTTTACGGACATGGAGACGATGTTCGACACAGTGCCGCTCGATGCGGTGGTCGTCTGCACACCCAACGACCTGCATCACCCGGCGACGATGGCGGCGCTGCGGCGCGGCCTGCACGTTATCTGTGAGAAGCCCGTCGCGCTGGACGCGGACCAGGCTCGTGAGATGGTGGAAACCGCGCAGGCACACGGCCTGCTCGGCATGGCGAACTTTCCCTACCGCGACAATCCCAACGTGCAGGCGTTTCGAAGGCTGGTAGCAGAGGGTTATGTCGGGCGCATGCTGCATATCTCCGGCCAGTATCATGGCGGGTTCGGACTGCACCGCGCGCCGGGCTGGCGCGGGCTGACCGCGCGCAGCGGCTCCGGGATTCTCGGCGATCTCGGCTCGCATCTGATCGATCTGGCGCGCTACATCACCGGCGACGAGTTCGCCGCCGTCTGCGCCCATACGATGACCGTGCTGCATGATGTGGAGCAGGCTCCGGGCAGGATGGCGCTCGTGCGCACCGAAGACCCGCGTACCGGCGCGCGCAACGACGACGCTTGCGCCTTCCTCGCCGAGTTCGCGTCCGGCGCGCAAGGAGTTTTCCACACCAGTTGGGTGGCCACGCAAGGCGACTACAAGCAGCATCAGGAGGTCGAAGTCTATGGCACGACGGGGCGACTGCACTTCCTTGCCAATCACTCCGGCACCGTGCTGCGCGGGCTGCGCTCCGATGCGAAACGCTGGGAAACCATCGCGGTGGAGGGGATCATCCCGCCCAATGACGAGCACGATGAAGAGGACTATTTCCGCCCAGGTCGGCTCACTCCAACCAGCACGACCTACCGCTGGATCGAGGCGATTGCGACCGGGCAGCGGACGCTCTCGCCGGACTTTAAGGACGGCCTTCGGGCGCAGCAGGTCATCGATGCGGTCCTCAAAGCCAGCGCCGAACGCCGCTGGGTCGGCGTCGATTGTGGCGATGCGGCCTGAACAGGGCTGCGCGGGAACGTTTCGTGCTGTCTGGCCGTCCTGTAACCAGAATGGTTACAATCAAATAGCCGTCGATTTTTTTGAAACCGTACCGAAACGCTCATGAACACAAACAGTCGTTTTGCCGTTGCCATCCATATTCTGGCGATGCTCGCCTACCGGCATCCGGAAGCGCTCACCTCCGCCTACATGGCGATGAGCGTTACGACCAACCCGGTCGTGTTGCGCCGTCTGCTCGGCGACCTGCGGCGCGCGGGGCTGGTAGAATCCAGGGCGGGCAGCGGCGGCGGCTGGCGGCTGCGCAGGGAACCCGAACAGATCACCCTTCTCGACTGCTACAAGGCGGTGAAAGAGGACCCTCTGTTCGGCCTGCCGTTGCAAAAGCCCAATCCGGGCTGCACGGTGGGGAAAAGTATCACGCAGGCCCTCTGCGGACTATTTCAGGAGGCGGAGAGGGCGCTGGAAGCGCGACTGGCGCAGACCGATCTGGCCCAGGTTCTGGCCCAGATCACCGGGCCGCCGTGCGAGACGCAAACACTCGCGGGCCGCGAGAGGGATCTATCAACGCTTTAAGATCCACTCCCTCGAACCCGCGCAAGCGGGTTTCGTCGTTCAGATCGAAGGCTTCTGTGGTGTGTGCAAGACTCTCACGTTGACGCGGAGTGGGCCGGATGACGTAGGGCCATGAAGCGGAATCGATAACGCAGGACTCTACCACGAAGCGTCTGACACTATCAAGAGTTTTCTGTGCGACGACCGCAACCTTTTCCACGTCTTTAATCGTAACTTGGACTGTTACAGATCAACAAAGGGGGAGTTGGCGTTACTGTCCAGCCTGAAATCGCCGGGAATCTTTTGCCTTATCGTCTCGTAGGATACCTATGCTAACACGCGAAGCTTTCCAACACCTCTACGATCAAGGACCAGAAGCCGTATTTACTCTGTTGACGGCGTTCGAACAAC
>JBBQPO010000280.1:0-7949 GCA_038217285.1 Chthonomonadales bacterium | reverse complement strand
CGTGGGAGATTTGCTCTGCCACCAGATCGCTCCTGCGCCGTTGGTTCCTCCGAAACGAAGAGGGCGTCCACCTGGAAAAACAGGGGCCAGGGAAACGAAAGGAGGTATGGCCAGTGTCACCGTTTAATGCAGCACTACCCTGCAAATATCACCGCTTGGATAATGATACGAAATCCTACCGTCGTGGCCCAATAGGACGCCACCGGAAGCACATCCCGTTACCGATCCAGTCTGTTAAGGCAACGTCCGCTTGCCGAGACGCCATAGTATCAGCTTGAAGCCGCCTGTTGCCTCCATAGATCAAAAAGGATATCCTGCATGGTGTAGGAGATCCTTGGCCAGGTTGGAGAGATCGACAGAGAATGCACTTACTTGGTGGTGTCACCGCTGGATTTGGGGGATTTGGTCGCAACGCTGTCATCTAGCTTTTGTCCCCGCAGCCGACGTCCGCGAATGCACCCAGAACGAAGCAGAATAAGAAAATGCCTTAACATTGGGCTGCTTGGAGCGACGCACGGAGGCTAAGCCATCGCTCCGTCAGCAGAGTGCTACTCGAAAAACTCTTCATCGACCTTTTTGATATGTAAGGTCTCCTCGATGCGGCAGGCGACGCCGTGGCGTATCATCAGGCGAGTGAGATGGTCGCCATCGATAAGCACGATTCGTTTGCTCAGAAGCTCGGCGGTTTCGTGTGCTGATGATGAGAAGGTTGAGGCGGTGACGAACAGACCTTTGGTAGCCTTGAAGCGGTCGAGGCTGCCGAAGAAGTCGCGGATAGCACCGGCACCGACGGTATTCCCATCGCCGTAGCGTTTGGCTTGCACGTAGATACGGTCGAGACCGAGTTGGTCTTGGTCGATAATCCCATCCACTCCCCCGTCGCCGGTGCGACCTACCAGTGCTTTGCTAACATCGGTGACTGTTCCACCATAGCCCATGCCAACCAGCAGACGCACTACTAAACTCTCGAAGAATGCAGGGGTGCCAGAGCGAATTCGTTGCATTAGTTCGGCGGCCAGGTCGATTTCCAACTGGCGATGAGCGTTACGCATGACCTCATCGGGAGTAAGCGTCGTAGTTTCGTCGGCGGGACGAGACGAGACAGTATCCTCATTACCTCCTTCATCTTCGCCCTCATGGAATTTCTGGAAGGAGGGGAAACGTTTCAGATACTGAATGTCGATGCGTTCGGGCGGGGCGGCCAATACATTACGTCCTTGTTCTGTAATACGGAAGTATGCACGCCTGGTCAATTCCACGAGACCGGCTTTACTTAAATAGCTCTTTGCCCAGTGGACACGGTTTGCAAAAGTCGTTTGCCGTCCTGATGGTAGAAGATGCGAGCGTTCTTCCGCCGACAAAGCGAACTCGCTGGCAAGCCTATCCACCACGTCGGAAATTCGTACCTCACCCTGAGCGGCAATCCGAAGGACAGGAAGCATCACGGTCTGAAAATCTGGTATCGACAACGGAAACTCTCCTCTTGGGCATTTCTATGCGTGAGTACGCACCGACTTGCTGCACTTGCTACAGTTCTGGTCACAAGCTTCAATAGAACCACTCCTCCTTGGCCGCACAGTAGTCCAGATAGGCGTCCCCTTTCTTGCCTACCTGAGCGTTAGGATACAGGTGACGGCCTTGGGCACGCACATCTGGCATATCGGAGCGTGATACTCAGCCATTCTTATAGACGATCACTATATTCCTTAAAGGCGATAGCCAAAGCGGCGTCAAGCCATCGTTTGTAAGATTCGACGATATCGGAATTCGTAGTCGTCCATGTAATCACAAATGGCTCTAACGAACATGGAAAAAAGTCATTGGAAACGAACTCGCGATCATCAGGATCTTCAAATGACTCGACGCGAGCAAAGGCAGTGATCTCTACGATCCCTGTAGGTTCACGCCCCACATGATGCAGTGACACTACGAATACCAGTCGTTCGGTGTTCACCCGGATGGTACCCTTTACAAAGTAGTGTTCTTCGAAAAAATTGATAAACTTGTCGTCGGCTTCGCTGGTACGGATCACGTCCGTTTTGTACCAATGGGCATTATTGTAGTCCGGCCCCCCGAGGGTCAACGCAACTTCCGGCCAACCTAGCTGGGATAGTGGGGCTTTGAGCGCATTAAGAGCCTGTTCGATAACATCCTTCGAACTTGTTCGCAGTAGCTTCGCAAGATTGTTTACCTTACGGAAACGAGTATGTTGCTCCTCATGTCGCTTCTGAAGTTTCGCATTCAAGCTCCCGATTACAGCGGCAGTCAGCGAGGTCTGATGTGCCTCTTCACCCTCTGCGTCGACACTAAGAGCTTGCAGGATCGCCGTCCGCTCAAGCCGAGCAAATTGCCGCGCGAGTGGCCCTAAGTCATTAAGATCGGCCTTTTCGAGGGCTTCGATGTATTCGGTGCGTATGTCTCTGTCTACGACAAGCGGCAATAGTTCCTTTCCCAATAAAACTAGCGTCGTCAAAGCTCTTCCTACGCGCCCGTTTCCATCCTGATAGGGGTGAATTTGGGTGAATCGATGATGCAGCCAGGCGGCAACGATAACGGGATCATCGTGTTCATACTCTTGGAGCCACTTCAGCAGATTTTCGACTTCTGAGTCTACATGGATGGGGGGACAGTATTCGTGCATCGCGCCGTCCGGTCGACGGGGATTATTCGGCTGTAGTTTGAACTGACCATGCAAAAGCTCTATTTCAAATCGGTTTCCAAACTGATCAATGGCAGTCGTGGTCGGTTGGTGCCGTGTCAGAATGGCCTGGAGATCGTGTAAGACACCTTTAGAAAGAGGTCTGTTTTGGGCAACACAATCCATAACGAGTCGGATAGCCGCCTCCTGATCACGGAGTAGATCGATGAGATTTGACGGTTCGATATTCGTGCTTGTCCTGGCAATCAGTTCTTCTGCGAAACCGTGCGTAACGAGAGCCTCTGTCGTGCCCATATCCAAGTCATACAACCTCTCCAGAATGCCGGTTTCGATGCTCAGACGTCGGATCAATCTTGTTGTGAATCGATCCAAGACTTCTTTTTTTGAGTCTTTGTAGCGCACCTTCGCGCTCTTCCATGCATCATAGAGTGGTCGTATCGCGGCAAGGTCAATCTTACGTTCGTCGTCTGAAAGCGGCTGAATAGGCATCCATTTGTAATCTGGCAACTTGATTCTCCCTATCTACACCGGTGTAAATCATCGACGGGTTTAACTTGGAAACATATGCAATTATACATCGTTCTCTTCCTTTTGCATACGCTGTTAAGAACACAAAAGTCAAGGAAGATTATTCCTTTTCCTGATTGGTTGTGATTGGTCGTGAAGCCTTCTTTACTGCTTGATGGCGCCAGCGGTGATTCCCGAAATGAACTGTTTCTGGAAGAGGAGGAACGCGAGGACGAGCGGCAGGGTTGTCAGCAGGCCACCGGCCATCAACATGCCGTAGGGCGTGCGCATCTCGCCCTGGAGGAGATAGATGACGACCGGTAGGGTGAGCATGTCTGCGGTTCGCAAGACTATGAAGGCCCACATGAGGTTGTTCCACGAGCTGATCAGTTGCATGATTCCCAGCGCGGCGAGGGCAGGTTTGGCGATGGGCAGAACGATGCGATAGTAGATGCCGAACTCGCTGCAGCCGTCGATACGGGCGGCATGAATCAGATCGTCGGGGACGTTCGCGGCGATATACTGCCGCATCCAGAAGATGCCGAACGCACCAGCCGCGCCGGGAATGATCATCGCCCAGTAGGTGTTGATCCAGTGGAGCTTCACCATGACGAGAAACGTCGGGATCAGCGTGACCGCGCCGGGAATCATCATGGTGCCCAGCACGAAGGCGAACAGCTTGCCGTGGCCCGGCGCCTGCGGATACTTCGCAAAGGCATAGCCTGCCAGAGAGCAGAGGAACAGGGCCAGCAGGACGTGTCCGCCGGAGTTGATGATCGAGTTGAGGAGGGCGCGGGGCAGATTTGTCTCGCGGTAGAGATCGACGAAGTTCCGCACCGTCGCCGGATGCGGCAGCCACTGCGGCGGCATCGTGAAGATCTGGGCCTGCGTCTTGAAAGCCGAGAGCAGCAGCCAGTAGAACGGGAAGATAAAGAGCAGCGCCAAAAGCGTGAGCGCGATAGTGAGCAGAGCGCGCCCTATCGTCCGTTGCAGGGGCAGATTGCGTTGCGTTTGCATCGGTCAGGCGACTCCCGTTTCCTGGCGGCTGCGCCGCGAGACGATCAACGTGCCGATAAAGACGACGGTCGCGACCGTATAGCCGACGCAAGAGGCATAGCCGAAGCGAAAGTCGTTGAAGGAGATATTGAACAGGTAGAGGCCGAGATTGGTGGACGAGGTCCCCGGCCCGCCGCTCGTCAGCACGAAAATCTCGTCGAACATGTAGATCGTGCCCAGGAGCGAGAGTACCCCGCAGAAGCGAAACGTCGGACGCATCAGCGGCAGCGTAATATGCCGCATCCGCTGCAGCGTGTTCGCGCCGTCCACCATCGCCGCCTCGTAGTAGTCGGCCGGTATGCCCTGCAGACCCGCCAGCATTAGCACCATGTTATAGCCCGTCCAGCGCCACACCACCAGGATCGCGACCGCGACTTTCGACCAGTTCTCGCTGGTCAGCCAGGGAATCGGCTGCAGGTGCAGAAACGGCAGCAGGTGATTCAGTTGCAACAGAGCGTAGTTCAGAACGCCTTTTTCCGCGCTGAAGATCAGCCCGAACACGACGGCGATCACCGCCATCGGCGTGACGCAGGGCAGGAAGAACGCGGCGCGATAGAGGGCGCGCATCTTCAGCCACTGCAGGTTGAGCAGTTGGGCGAAGAGGAACGCCATAATCATCATTGGGGGCACGTAGAGCAGCCCAATGAGCAGCGTGTTCACCAGCGCCCGGCGGAGAATCTCGTCGTCCAGCATCGACCGGAAGTTCGCAAGCCCGACCCAATGCATCGCCGTCATGCCGTCCCACTTCACAAAACTGAGATAGAGCGAGAACAGCAGTGGATAGAGGCCGAACAGGGCGAAGAGTATAAAGAACGGTGAGATGAACAGATAGAAATGCCGATGCCGCCACAGGTCGCTGCGCAGCCTCTGCCCCGGCGTTCGGACGACGGCAGGCGTGTTCATGGCTGCCTCCCGAGAGAAGCGGCAGGCGACTGCGGCGCAATGGGCAGGTCGAGCCGCTTGTGCATCTTCAGGGCTAGATTTTCAAAGAAACCGTCGCTTTGCATCCCCCCTGCGGCCCACTGGCTCAGCTCCTGATCCAGGTAGCGGATCGCCTCGCCCCAGGCCGGAGTGCGGTTCATGCGCGAGATTTTGGTCACGTCGGTAGCGAACAGACGGCTCACCTGCTGCCCGCCGAAAAACGGGTCCGTCTCGTCCATGGTCGGAGTCTGCAGGGCGGGCAGAAAAGCCGGGAACAGGCTCATGCTCTTGTACTGCGTCAACTGACCTTCCTTCGTACAGAGCGCATACTCCACGAAGGCCCACGCCGCCGCTTTGTTGCGACACTGGGCCGGAATCACCAGCACCGACCCGCCGAGATTGGCGACATGCAGGCCGCCCGGTGTGAGGGCCGGCAGCCGAAATACGCCCCAGTCGGCCTTCTTTCCCGCGAAGTCTTTGACGGTGTCTTTGATGGTGCCCGCGAACCAGACGGCGATGGGATAGGTGGCGATGCTCTCGTCGTTCAGGCCCGCGAGAAACTCCTGGCTCCAGAGCGCGGTGTCGGAGCAGATGCCCGCCGCGCGCATCTTCTGGAGAACGGACAGCGCCTCCCGTGCCTGGGGCGAGTCGATAGCGATGCGCCCCTGATCGTCGAAGACCTGTCCGCCGTTCTGCTGAATCAGCATCTCGAACATCGGCCGCAGCGAGTTGGATCCGAGCGGCAGCATCTTCGTGCGCCCCCCGGAGCGCTGAAAGATCGTTTTGCCCGCCGCGATGTAGTCGTCCCAGGTCTCGATCTTCGCTGGATCGATTCCGTACCGCTGAAACAGGTCACGCTTGTAGAAGACGCCGCACGGGCCCATGTCCCACGGGATCGCGTAGACCCGGCCATGCCACGTGCAGTTGTCCCAAAGCGAGGCGGGAAACATCGTTTTATACTTCGCGGCAACGGAAGTCAGGTCGGTAAGCCGTCCGGTCGCGATGTAGCGCGGCGCATCGGTCAGTTCGAACTGCGAGACATCCGGCGCGCCGACGCCCGCTGCCAGCGAAAGCATCAGACGCGTCTGCATGCGTGCGCCGGTCATATCGACATCGACCTTCACAGCGGGCTGCGTCCGCTCGAACACCGGCGCCAGATGCTTCAAGCTCTTGGCCGCGATGTTCCAGCTCCAGACCGTGACCTTTCCCTCCGGATGCGCCGAAGGCGTCACGGAGGTCGTTAGAGAGGACGCGCCTTCCCTTTTCGGAGCGGTATGCCACAGCCAGAGCGCGACCGCTACGCCACAGCAGGCGATCATGCCGCCGACCAGTCCGTTCCGTTGCAGGTTGTTCATCGTTCTCTCTATCTAGTTTCTGCCGAGACGGTAGAGTATTACTGTATGAGGGCGACATCCTCAAAGGTACGACCAAACCGCACCTCATCGAACTGACAGCGGATGCTGCTGCCAAAATTAAAATCGCTCGGAGTACCTGTATTGATGTCCGATTTCGTCGCATCAGGTACCGCTGGCAACGGTTGACCCGGTGTCGGATTTACAAACAGGTCCACAGTATCATTCCCCTTGGCGGGTCCGAAGTTGATCCGTACCACGAGAAACGCTGTCTGATTGGTGACAACCGGCACTTTCGAGTCCGACCGATTTGCTCCGCCCGAAGTCTCCAAATTGTAATAACCGGTTGCACCGCCCTTACCGATAGCGATACGGCCATAGACGAGTCAGATACCCCCACGTAAACGTCGGGGGCTTGTCCTTCCATCTCTGTCACCCAGTGGTGACAGCGAAGGACATTAGGCGGTCTGACAGTTCCGCCCGTGCTTCGATGTTCCTGCTGCCAACAAAGTGAATCTGGGAAGCCGACATGCAAATCTCTCTGACGTGCCGTTCTTCTTCCAGCAGCAATATTCCTCCGACACCTTCTTCCTATCGCTTTTCAGGAGTGTGCGTAAGCTGTCCGAAGGCTTTGATGACAGGCAACGCATTGCCTGCGTCATCGAAGAATGAACTTCCCTCAAACCCGGCGAGGCTTGTCCCGGCTAAAGGCTGAAACTCTGCGGCCCAGTAGAAGATGCCGATGCCTCTGCCGTTCGGCACACTCTTCAGGATCACGGCAAGCTCCTGCAAGAACTTTACCTGGCCCTCTTTACCCGGAAGGCTTCCCACGATAGGCTTCTCACCGCGCGTTGTCTTGTTCCACGGAAAGGCCGTCTCGGCGACAATTGTTCAGGCGCTATCGCTATGTGCGAAGCGGAAAGCAGACCATGAGAGCTGGTCTGCTTTCCGTACGCAGGAGGTTACGGGGAGTTGTTGAGGATGACCGCGATGTTGTTGACGCCGCTGGAAGCGCTGACGATGACATCTGGTTTTCCGTCTCCGTTGAGATCTGCCACAGTAATAGGCCCGCTCGGTAGGCCGGTCGGTACCCGAACCTGGTTCGGGAAGAGCCCGTTTTGATTGCGCATGACCGTGAAGTAGGTCGCGTCCCGGTTCTCGATCACGATGTCCGGATGGCCGTCTCCATCGATGTCGGCGGCGGCGAGGTGGTCCGGGTAGAAGAGTCCCCCGTAGTTCGCCGGGGTTCCGAAAGTACCGCCGCCTGTGTTGAGAATAACCGACAGGCCGCCATCGACATTGTTCGCGATAGCATAGTCCAGCTTGCCGTCGCCGTTGAAGTCGGCGATCACGGTCTGGTTGACATTGAAACTTGCCGTTCCGGCGCCGCCCCCACCGTTGAATTTACCGGTTCCGTCCCCGAAATAGATATTCGAACCGCTTTGGCCGACAAT
>JBBQPO010000279.1:0-8009 GCA_038217285.1 Chthonomonadales bacterium | reverse complement strand
TGGTACGGGCTGCCTGCACGGCGTTGGCGATGGTCTGCATGTTGGCGCGGCAGGTCTTCAGTTGAGAGTCGGCGACCGCGCTGAGGTAGAGCGGCATGGCGACGGCCATGAGGATGGCGAGGATCAGAACGACGACGAGCAGTTCGATGAGCGTGAAACCTTTGCGGTTTCGAGCGGCGGTGCGCAGTTGGTTACGAAACATGGAAGCCTCCTTGGTAAATACGAAGCGCGTACATAGTGTTCAAATTCAGACCGGCTCTGCTTCGATGGCTCTATTGTAGCGGAGCGGACAGCGCGGCGACATCTGCGAAACGGCAGATTTTGTCTCGACCCGCACGAGAACGGGTGTCTACTTCTGAATGACCTGGGTCATATTGAAGACCGGCATATAGAGCGCGAGCAGAATGAAGAGCACGATGATACCGATCAGAATGGTCATCAGGGGTTCCATGGCGCGCGTGAGTTTACCGACTGCATACTCGATATCCCGGCTGTAGAACCGGGTGATCTCCGCTAGCATGATATCCAGGCTGCCGGACTGCTCGCCTGCGGCGATCATATAGATGATCATCGGGGGAAACTCCCCCGACTGTTCCAGAGAGGGAGCCAGCGGAGCGCCTTCCTGCACCTGCGTGGCGGCTCGCTCGATGGCGTCCATGATGATGACGTTACCGGTCGTCTGGCCGGAGACGGAGAGAGCCTGCAGGATCGGAATGCCTGCCGTGACCGCTCCCGAGAAGGTTTCGGTAAACCGGGCGACTGCCACCTTGCGGTTCAGCTTGCCGAGCAGCGGGATCTTGAGCTGCAAGCGATGATAGCACCGCATTCCATAAGGAGTGCGAATGAACCTCTTGCTTAACTGGGTGGTAACGACCACGGTCATCAACACCGCCCACCAGTAGGTCAACAGAACGTCACTGACGTTGATCAACAGGGTCGTGAGAGGTGGCAGCTTGGCGTGGAACTGCGTGTAAACCGTCGCGAAGACTGGCACGATGAAGACCAGCATGAAGATCACGACCCCGACGCAGGCGCACATGACGATGGTCGGGTAGACGGCAGCGGCCTTGATTTTTTCCTGAAGGTCCGCCTCGCGGTCGAACTGATCGGCAGCCACCTCCAGCGTCTGGTCCAGGACACCGCCTGCCTCGCCGGCTTGGGCCAGAGCGATAAACTTTCCGCTGAACACGTCGGGAAACTGTTTCATGGCATCGGTCAGCGTACTGCCACCCATGACGGCCAGGCGCACCCCCTCCAGCGCCTGGGCGAGCATCGGGCTTTCGGACTGGCGAGAGGCGGCATAGAGGCAGTCCAACAGCGAGATGCCCGACCGGAACAGAGTGGCCAGTTGGCGGCTCATCACAACGAGGTCTCCCAGTTTCACCTTCTTTTTACGAAAGAGCGAGAACTGCTTGCTCGTATCCGCTTTACGCTGGATCGTGACGACGTAGAGATCGCGGGCACGCACGTTTTCGCGGGCGTCTCCCAGGTCGCGCCCCTCGATCGTACCCAGACGCTGATTACCCTCTTGATCGCGGGCGACATAACTGAACACAGCCATGAGTTAAACCCCCTCCGAAAACAGAACGCGCAACAGCTCATCGGGCGTAATCTGTCCCATCAGCACCTTCTCCAGGCCAGCGTTGCGCAGAGTGATCATTCCAGCGGCGACGGCCTGATGATGAATATCCTCGGTCGGTGCGTTCCGCATCACCATCTCGCGAATCGTATCCGTCATGGGCATAAGCTCATAGACGGCGGTTCTGCCCTTCATGCCACGGCCTCCGCACTTTTCGCATCCGCGTCCGACCGGCAGCGTGTCCGGAATCCTCGCGTCTGGTATATCGCCCAGTATGGCCAGTTTGGCGCGATCGACCGGCTGGGATTCGCGGCAGTTAGGGCAGATGGTGCGTAACAACCGCTGCCCTATAGATCCGATCAGCGAAGAGGTGATCAGAAAAGGTTCGATCCCCATATTCAGCAGGCGGGTGAGCGCTCCCGCCGCGCTGTTGGTGTGGAGCGTCGAGAGGACAAGGTGGCCTGTCAGAGCCGCTTGAACCGCCATCTCGGCGGTTTCGTGATCGCGAATCTCTCCGACCATGACCACATCCGGGTCCTGGCGGAGGAGGGTGCGCAGTCCGGCGGAGAAGGTGACTCCGATCTGCGTATTCACCTGCATCTGGTTGACGCCGGGCACGTTGTACTCGACCGGGTCTTCCACGGTATTGATGTTGCGGGTGGAGTCGTTGATCTGGTTGAGTGCGGCGAACAGTGTCGTGGATTTCCCCGATCCCGTGGGGCCGGTCACCAGCATCAGTCCGTGCGCCTGCCGGATGAATTTCTCGAACATCTCCTTCTGCTGCGGAAAAAATCCCAGGGTCGCGGAGTTGGCAAAGGAGCCGTTCTTGGCCAGAACGCGCATAACGATTTTCTCGCCGTAAATAAGAGGAAGAGAGCTGACACGGAGATCGTACTGCTGACCGTTGGCCGAACGAAAGGCGATTCTGCCGTCCTGGGGGCGCCGCCGTTCCGCGATATTCATTTGTGCCATGATCTTGATGCGGGAAGCGACGGCGGCCAGATGCTGGCGCGGGATCGTCGCCTGCTCGTACAGTACCCCGTCCTGCCGAAAGCGAATGCGAACCGATTTCTCTTGCGGCTCGATGTGCAGGTCGCTGGCCCCCGACGAAACCGCCGATTGAATGAGACTGTTGACCAGTCGGACAATGGGCGCATCTTCGGCCATATTGATCAGGGCGTCCACCGACAGTTCTGGATCCACATTGGGCACTTCGGCGATCTCGTCCAGCACCTTCTGCGTTCTCAGGCGAATATCGTAGACACGTCCGATGGCGTCCATCAAGTCGGTTTCGAAGACGACGTAGGGAAACACCCGTTTGTGCAGGCGGCCTCGCAGCTCATCCACGAGAGTCAGGTTCAGGGGATCCATCATCGCCACACGCGCCGTGGTTTCGGTAGCGGCGAACAGCAGCACCCGCTTCTCGCGCGCCAGCGTCTCGGGAAGCAGGCGCGCGGCTTCCATATCTATATCGGTACTGGAAAGGTCAACGTAAGGAAATCCGGAGGTCTCTTCCAGAATCGGGCCGACGGCCGTCATCGTGAGAAACCCTAATGAGACCAGCGCCTGCCCGAGAAAAGTGTGGCTCTCCTGCTGGTACTCCAGCGCCTGCGCCAACTGGCGCTCATTTATCAGCCCTTGAGCGACAAGGCGCTCGCCCAGAGGCAGTTTATAGGATTTTACGTCCATAGTGACCATTGCGCTGTTCCTCTCTTCACGCCTGGTTTAGTATGTCAGGACAGGCTCAGGAAAACATCTGCGAAACGGCACATTTTGAGCGAGGAGGCGAAAGGGAGGATTTGCGGGCGGAGAGAGCCGTCGGCAGGTGTGCGATTTATAACGCAAAATCTGCCGAACAGCAGACGGCAAAAATCGGATTCGAGGGCTATAATAGATCTGTTTGATCGTCGCCTTTCCGACTCATTGACGCGTGTATTGGATAGATCGTGAAGTTATGAAACCAGATCCGGGAAGTTCAGAACTCATCACAGCCGGCCTGCAGAGCGTTGCCGCCCCGAAAGCAGTTTCGGGGCCTGCCCTCCTGCATCAGGAAGGCGGGCAGGGCCATGTCTCTCTACAGCAGCTCAATGAGGCGTTGCTGCAGGCTCGTCTGGAAGCGGAAGGGTTTCGCGCCAGATACAGCGATATGTACGATCTCGCTCCGATCGGCTATTTCACGCTGGATTCAGAGACACGCATACGAGAAACTAATCTCATGGGTGCGGCTCTCCTGGGCAGTGACGTCCGGACCTTGCAGAATCTGCCGCTGATCGACTTTATGGATACCGCTTCTCGGAGGGAGTGCCCCGCCTACTGGAAGCGACTGGTGGAAACCGGCGTAAAACAGACATGCGAACTGTGCTTCGTCGCGAAAACGGGACACAGCTTTTACGGCCAACTGGAAGGCATTGCGGTCGGCGGCGCCGAAGCGTCCGGCGACCGCTTTCGGATCGCCCTCTTCGATATCACGGAGCGTAAGCAGTCGCAGCAGGCTCTGCAACGCCACAATGCCCAGTTCGTTCTTCTCGAGCGTCATAGCGCCCGACTGCATGAAGCCACCACTCTGAATCAGCTCTATCAGTTCATCGTAGAGGCCGTCAGCAGCGTCTTTCCCCTGGATTGGGTCATGCTCTGTATTGTGAACCAGGGCGAGCGTGTGATAGAAGGCGTCGCAGGACATGGGTTTCCACCCGGGGCCGTGCGCGACACCGTCCGCGCACTGTACGACGAGGAAGATCTGGACGAAGATGTGCATGCCTACGTGTGGCGCACCGGGACGACTCTGGTGGCGGCCGATCTGCTGTCGCCACGTCATCATAAGCCCACTGTGGAGAAGTACGGCCTGGTGGGCTCCTCCGTCATCGCGCCTATGCGAGATCGGACAGGCGTTATCGGGACGCTCAGCATACTGCGTCACAATCAGACCGACAGGTCGTCCCCAATCCCGGAAGAGGAGGTAAGACTGCTTTCCGTTTTCACGAACGAAGCCGGGATTGCCCTCGAAAACCTGCGTTTGACGCAGCAGTTGCATCAAAAAGGGGAGCGACTGCGGGACATTCTCGTCCAGGTGCCTGCCGTTATCTGGGAGGTCTGGGAAGGCGAAGAGATCCGCTCACTTCGGTCGGACTTCGCCAGCGGTTATGTCGGCACAATGCTGGGTTATTCTCTCTCGGAGTGGCTCGACAGTCGAGATTTCTGGCTTCAGATCGTTCATCCGGACGACCATGCTATGGTTGTGCAGGAGCTCAACGAGATTCGGCGCAACGGCGAACGACGGGATCTCGATTTTCTCTGGATGACCAAAGAGGGACAGCCGCTCTGGGTCGAGACCCGTCTGCTGCCTATTCAAGATGAGGGCGGCCAGACGATCGGTCTGCGGGGAGTAACGGTCGATATCTCCGAACGCAAACAGGCAGAGGAGCAGATTCGCAAGCAACAGCAACTGCTGACCCATGGTTTTATGAATATGCTGGAAGACGAACGCCGGGCGATGGCTTATGATCTGCACGACGGTTTAACCCAGTATGTCATGGCGTCCCAGGCGTTTATGGACACGTATGCCGAGCGCTACCGGGCGACGCAGGAACAGATGCCGGAAGACCTGGAAAAGGGGTTGAAATACCTCTCTCAGGCCGTGGTCGAAGCGCGCCGCGTGGTCAACAACCTGAGGTCTCTCGTTCTGGATGATCTGGGATTGACAGGGGCCTTGGAACAACTGCTGACGGAAGAGAAGCTGCGTGCAGGCTGGCAGAAGGCGGAACTGCACCATAACATTCCGATCCAGCGGTTCGAGACGGTTCTGGAAACCGCCGTTTATCGGGTGGCGCAAGAGGCGCTCGCCAATGCCCGTAAACACGCGGAAACAGATCAAGTCCAGGTACTGTTGAGAAATGAGCCTGCCACGCAGTCCGGTCCTTCGCGTCTGACGCTGGAGGTACGCGACTGGGGCAAAGGCTTCGAGGCGCAGGCCAAGCGCAAGGAGTACAATCATCTGGGCCTTCACAGCATGGCGGAGCACGTGAATCTGCTGCATGGAAGCTTTGAGATATGGAGCGTTCCCGGGGAGGGCACACGAATCAGAGCCGTATTTCCGGTTCCCGATTGACCCTGCAGAGACCGCCCTCTCCAGGGGCACGCATGCCAAGGATCTTCGGGACGATTTCGGAGAGGTTTGCGAGACTATCGGGGCTGGCAAAACCGCCGTATTCCCGCCTAACAGAGTAACGGCCCGCCTTTGGAAGGCGGGCCGTTACACGGTGGAGAGCATTCTTCCCCGTAATCAGAGCGTCTGTACAAGACCCTGTCGAGCGGCCCAGACAGCCGCCTGCACCCGATCGGAGACAGAGAGTTTGCCGATAATGTGTTCGACGTGCGTCTTGACCGTGCCTTCTCCGATAAAGAGCAGGGACGCGATGTCCCGATTGGAAAGCCCGGTCGCCAGGAGACGAAGCACTTCCACTTCTCTTGGCGTCAGCGGTTCCGCCAGCTCCTCCGACCCGTGGCTATTGTCGCTGACACAGCGCAGTGAATGGACCAGGTCTTCTCTTGAGAGCAGCGTCTCCCCGTCGGCCACGGCGCGCAGGGCATCTAGGAGTTCCTGCCGTTTGACACCCTTGAGAAGATAGCCGGAGGCTCCCCCCGCCACGGCACGCGCCATGAAAGTGGGATTGCTGTAGGTCGTCAACATGACGACCGAGATCTGCGGGCGGCTTGCTTTCAGAGCCGTCAGCGTCTCGAATCCGTCGCCGCCGGCCATGCGGATGTCCAAGAGCACCAGTCGCGGCAGGATATCGCCAACGGTCTCGATCGCCTCCTTTCCGGAGGCCGCTTCGCCGACGACTTCAAATTCAGTATCTTTAAGCATACTCCGAACGCCGTCTCGCCATATCTCATGGTCGTCGACTACCATAACGGAAATGACCGGACGGGTTTTGAGATCATCCAAGGGCTGCACGGTTCCTCTCTGGCTCTCCACCTCGCGGACTCAGGAGCTGAGAAAGCCAGTCTTATTGCAGATAACAGTACGTCTTAAGTTATTATACCACGCAGATCGTTAGCGGACGAAAACGCCCCCAGGGGCGTTGAGTTGATGGGCGCCTCTTCCCGAAGTTCCGAAGGTGACCCAGCCTTTGCCCGTCATATCGTCTACACGCACAATACGATCATTGCCGGTGTCGGCGATATAGATGCGTCCGTCATCATCGACGAAGAGGCCGGTTGGCTGGTTGAAGTGCAGATCTCCGCCGCCCGGTTTCCCCAGAAACATCAGGTTCTTCCCGTTCATGTCATCCATACGAGAGATGCGGTGATTGAGGCTGTCTGCGACATAGATGTGATTCGCGTGGTCGACATAGAGGGCGGAGGGAGTGGCAAAGGGGCCTTTAAAACTGATCCAGTTGAGGCCATACGTATCGTCCATGCGAATGATACGGTTATTGATGGTGTTATTGGGGAGGTTCATCGTGTCCGCAACGTAGATATGTTCCGAGGCGTCTACAAAGATTCCGGTCGGAAAGCTGAACTCATTGACCCCGGTTCCTTGCTTACCGAGTTCTATCCAGTGCGTTCCGGCCATATCGTCCGTGGCGGTGATGCGGTCGTTGTTGCGGTCGGCGATATAGAGATGGTCGTTACCGTCCACAAAGATCGAGGCCGGCTGATTGAACTGCGAGGCGCCATCGCCGCGTCGGCCGAAGATCTGCCAGTTCAGTCCGGTCATATCGTCCATGCGTACGATTCGGCAGTTGCCCGTATCGGCAATGGCGATATGGTCATCTTCGTCGACGTAGAGACTATGTGGCTTATCGAAATGGTTGGCCTCTGTGCTCGCCACCGTTCCCAGCGACTTCCAGCCTTTGCCCATCATGTCGTCGATGCGAACGATGCGGTTATTCATGGTATCCGCGATATAGATATGCGTTGGTTTGTTGGCGGCGTGGAACGCCCCCCTGCGGTTGCGAGCCCACCACGTTGCCAGCCCCAGCACCAACAGCAGCACGATCCCCAGCACGATCCACTTCCGCACAGCAGCCCTCCCTACCCAACCGGTCCTACAGGATCTTCTTCTGTCCGCGCCCGATAACCAGGCACGAAGACGCAGTGAGGAGCCTGCCAGGAAGATACCTTAAACGGGGCGGCACTGTCCAGTAGAGCTATGGCCTGCTGCAGTTCAGACTGTTGAGTATTTTATGCCTGTTGGTTGGTAATCCTTCTTATGAGCAAGTTGGAGATGGATGTTCAGTAGTGCCGAAGCATGTCTTCCCACGCCCTTTTTCGATGTCTTATATCATTGGTTTTGATATAATAAACTGGCCCACTTCGATACCGTAAATTGGTCCACTTCGATACTCTAAAATGGCCCACCTCCGGTCACTTTCGCGGCTACTCTGTAAGGGGAGAAATCCAGCCCAAGGAGAGCCCAATGGACAGG